>NZ_ANBD01000001.1 GCF_000341005.1 Nocardiopsis alkaliphila YIM 80379
GCTCCGGTGCTGGATCCGGACGAGGCCCGCCGCCTGCGCGCCGAGCGGGTTCGGGCACGGGCGATCGAATGAGACCTCAGGAGAGGAGCCCACTCAGCGGGTGAGTCCGTGCAGGAGGGCACGCAGACCGAACAGGAACCGGGCCAGGGCCTCGGCCTCCGCCGGTGCGTCCTCTCGGTCCTCGTAACGCACCTGATGTCCCACCGATCCCAGGCAGTAACCGAGCAGCGCGTCGCGCCCGCGCACCACGGCGTCCCCGGACAGGCCGGCCTCCTCCAGCGCCGCCTCCAGCAGGGCCGTGGTCCGTTTCTCGGCCAGGGTGTGCGGGGCACGGTGCATCAGCAACGACAGGGCCCCGGAGTAGGTCAGCAGCCGGGTGCGGTAGGCCTCTGCCCAGGCGGTGATCCGCTGGTCCCAGGGCAGGTTCTCCACCTGTTCGGAGTCCTCCTGCTCGATTCCGGTGGCGGGGAGCTCCTCCTCTTCGGGGCCCTCGCCCTCGGCCAGGCCGCTGACGACCCGAGCCGTGGTGACATAGGCGGCGATGGCGTTGAACAGTTGTTCCTTCCCCTTGGGGAAGTGGTGGTAGATCGCCATGGCCTCCACTTCGAGGGCGTCGCCCAACCGTCGCATGGACAGACCGCCCAGGCCTCGTCCGGCGATGATGTGCAGTGCCTCGACGATGATGCGTTCACGGCTGAGGCCTGCGTTGTTCCTACTCACCATGGAGTCCTCCGGGACCGAGTGGGGATCTACTAAGTAAGGTGTCAGGTTCTTTCGGGAAACTCCAGCAGGGACCCGGAGCCGGCTCGCCCAATGGTCTTGATCACCCCTAGAGTTGCCACGACATCGCCGACGGTACGCCCGATGGAGAACGCAGATGCGAGTTTCCCAGCAAAGCAGGACACAGGCGCGCGAGAGGCTCGCGCATGATCAGGAACTGGCCGACCGCCTGCCCGAACTCCTCAAGAACGTGTCCGAGGCAGAGGACGCCCTGGCCGCGGCCCGGGAACGGGACGCTCCGGTGGAAGAACTCCGCGAGCGCGGCCTCGCCTTGGACACGGCGCTCACCGAGGCCATGCGCGCCGCCTACGCCCGACAGCGCGTGCTGGTCGGGGTCAAGGGCTACACCGACCGCATTCAGCGTCGCAAGCGCCTGGCGCATCCTCGGATCAAGGAGGTCACCCAGGTCGCCGAGCGGCTGCTCACCGCACGTGAGACCCACCGCCTGCACCACATTCAGCGGGTACCCCAGCGGATCGTCTGAACCTTTGAAACCACGGGCCCCACGGCTGTGGGGCCCGTTCGTGTACCCGCCCGCCAAGAGTGATCGGTGGGCGATAGGTTGGATGGTGCGTCCGGTCGATTCCGACCGAGGAAAAGGCGAGTCAGGTGGGGAGCGATTCAGGGCATGGCGGATTTCATCCGCATTGATCCGGCGTCGAAGGTGCCGCCCTACGAGCAGATCAGGTCTTTGGTGGCCATCGCGGCGGCCAACGGTGAGCTTCCGGTCGGGTACCGGTTGCCGACCGTTCGCGCGTTGGCCGATCGACTCTCGGTCGCGGTGAACACCGTCGCCCGCGCCTATCGGGAACTCGAACAGGCCGGTGTGGTGGAGACCCGGGGCCGGTCGGGAACGTTCATCGCCGCGGCCGGAGACGACCAACGGACCGAGGCACTGGCTGCGGCCAGGGAGTACGCCGAGGTCATCATCCGGGTGGGCCTGGACCACGACGAGGCCGTCGAAATCCTGCGTGCGGCCCTGAAGGGCTGAACCGGCCCGTTCCACCTCGGCGCCTTCCAGCCGGCGCACACCTCAACGACGCACACGGGGCCCGTGGGGTTCCATATCAGGCCCGTGATGACCATAACCGGACGAAATCTCTGCCAACCTCCCTGAACTGCGGAGATACCCGCTAATGTCGTAGGCGCGTCGTCTTCCCCGGACGACGCCGACCCCTTGGTCGACGCTGTACGACAACCCCCAAGGAGACGCCGATGAACAGGAGATCTGGTGGCGGACGGTCATCAGGCGGGCGTTCGGGTGGCGGACGCTCCGGAGGTGGCCGTTCGGGAGGCGGTCGCTCCGGTGGCTCCTCACGCCGTGGTGGCGGATTCGGTTCCCGTAGTGGCGGTGGCGGTGCCTCCCGCTCGGGCGGCGGATTCAACTCTCGTAGTGGCCGCTCGGCCCGAGGAGGCGCCGCCAGGTCCGGCGGGGGTTTCAGCTCCCGCAGTGGCCGCTCGGCCCGTCCCGCACGCACCCCCAGGTCCGCCCGTCCCGCACGCGCGAACCGGTTCGGCCCCTCCTACGTGGCCGCGCCGTCCACCGGGTACCGGCAGCGCTGGTACCACTACGGTCACCGCAACCGGCACTACCACCACGATGGTGGATTCGCCCCCCGACGTGGTGGAGGCATCGCCGGCGCGATCGGCTGCCTGGCGTTCGCCGTGGTGGCGCTGGTCGTGGTCGTGGCCATCGCCCTCCTTTGACCCTCGGCTCCCGCTCACGGCCACAGGGCATCCCCCATTTAGAACCACGAGAAGGAACGAGCATCTGCCTTGTCCTATCCCCTGAGCATTCCCCGACCACCGGCCCTCCTGGCCGGTGCCTTGGCGCTGACCCTGGCGCTGACCGCCTGCTCGGGAAACCGGGCCGAGATCGAAGCGGTCTGCGCCGACATCCAGGCCAACATCGGTGCGGTCGACATGGCCGCCGCCAGCATCGAGACGGACGTCCTCGTCGATGGGGTGCCCTACCAGGACCAGCACGCCGACGAGTTGGTCGCCCACTTGGAGGACGTGGAGTACTTGGAGTCACTCTCCAGGGGTGATCTGCGGGCCGACGCCACCGAACGGGCCGACGCCGTCGACGCGGTCCTGGAAGAACTCGACTTCGGCGATGAGGCAGGCCTGGCGGACGCCCTGGCCTGGACAGCCGACACCCACGACATGATCCTGGCGGCCTGCGGTTACTAGTGCCGTAATGGTCGGACCGATCTTCATCGGCGCCAGGTATGCCGCAAGAGGCGTTCCCCAGACCCTTTCCGCCCCGCGTTCGCGGGGCGGAAAGGGCGGGCTCAGCGGCGCATACCCGCCACCGCGATCAGGTAGAAGGCGATCAGTCCCAGCCAGACCGTGAAGAGGCTGACCACCCCTCCGACGATGCCGGCGGCGATGATCGTCAACGGCAGGCTCAGGCCCAGGCACACCAGTCCCAGAACCATCCGCGCGGTGTTGGAGGCGACTCCCTTGTCGGCTCGGGTGGTGCTCGAGTGCAGGGCCACGTGGTGCTTGACGCGTTCCTCGATCGTGTCCTCGACCCGTTCCACCAGGGAGGCCGCGATCGCGTCGTCGTATTCGGGCCCCAACTCACGGCCGGCGCGTAGGGCCGCGGCGATCTCGTCCCTGCCTTGGGAGTGATTCGTCATGGTGGCCATCATGTCACCGCACGGGCCGCGCTGACAGGGCGGGCGGACGACGTCGAAAAGACCCCGGGGTCTTCCCCGATTCCCTGTGCGCCGTGCACACACGTGGGGCCGCCCTCCCGTAGGAGGGCGGCCCGTGTTCGTGCGCCGTTCGTCAGCTGGCGAAGTCGAGCAGTTGCTGGGCCCGGCTCGGGTGACGCAGCTTGGCCAGCGACTGCTTCTCCAACTGGCGGATGCGCTCGCGGGTCAGCCCCAGATGCTTGCCGATCTCGTCCAGGGTGCGCGGGCGGCCGTCCATCAGCCCGAACCGCAGCGACATGATGGTCGCCTCACGCGGTTCCAGGTCGGACAGGGCGTTGCGCAGCTGGTCGGCCATGAGCTGGCGGTCGACCACCTCGGAGGCCTCCGAGGCGTCGACGTCCTCGATCAGGTCACCGATGCGGGTCTCGCCGTCCTCACCGATGGTCGAGTCGAGGCTGATGGGCTGGCGAGTGACTCGCAGCAGCTCCTCGATCTGGGTCGGGGTCTTGTCCAGCTCCAGCGCCAGTTCCTCGGGCGTGGGCTCGCGGCCCAGTGCCTGGTGCATGTCACGCTCCAGCCGGCTGACCTTGCTCAGCAACTCCAGCACGTGCACGGGCAGGCGGATGGTGCGAGCCGAGTCGGCGAACCCGCGCTGGATGGCCTGACGGATCCACCACATGGCGTAGGTGGAGAACTTGAAGCCCTTGGTGTAATCGAACTTCTCCACCGCTCGGATCAGGCCGAGGTTGCCCTCTTGGACCACGTCCAGCAGCGACATCCCCCGGTCGCTGTACTTCTTGGCCACCGACACGACCAAGCGCAGGTTGGCCTCGAGCATGTGGGACTTGGCCTTGCGGCCGTCCTCGGCCACCCACTCGAGTTCCTCACGTTCGGCCTCGGCCATCTCGACGGAGCCGTCGATCTCTCCGTGCTGTCCGAGTCGGTACTCGGCGTAGAGTCCGGCCTCGACCCGCTTGGCCAGGTCCACCTCCTGTTCGGCGGTGAGCAGCTGCCGCCGCCCGATCGCCTTGAGGTAGGTGTGGACCGAGTCACCCATGGCGGGTGACTGGTCGTCGAGGTCGGCCTCACCGGTCTCCGGCTCGGTGATGGCCTGTGTGGCCTCGGTCTTCTTGGTGCGTCGCGTGGCGCGGGCCTTCCTCCGGGTGGAGGGGCCCTTGCGCGGCGCGACCTTGCCGGATGCGGCCTTGGGTGCCTCGTCGGTGTCGGGCACCGTCGCGATGAGAGTGTTTTCCAGCACGTCGTCCTCGGCGTCAGGGTCGGCCACCATCGCGGAGTCCTCGCCCCCGTTGGCGAGCCGGACCCCGTTCTCGGTGAGTTCACGCAGGATGGAGCGGCCGTCACTGGAGGTGATCCCGGCCGCGGAGAAAGCGGTACGTAGTTCGGAGAGGGACAGGTGTCCTTGAGCACGTCCCTGGGCGAGCAGGTCGGTCAGGGACGCCTCGGCCTCGGGAGACCGTTCCGGAGTGGAGCCGGTCGAGGCCTCGGCCGGGTGCTCTGAGGCTGCTAGGGCAGTGCTCGTCATCGGGGCACCTTCCTCCCTTCCAAGGCGTGTGGCACGTGGCGGGGGCTTCCCACCGACTGGACGCGCCAATATGTCCAACGCGTCGGCGAGTCAAATGTTCCCTGTCTCGATTGGATATCGAAGAGGGTGGCATAGATCACTGTGCCGTGAGTGGCGATCCATGGCTTCGTGCGGGTATTGGGAACGGCCCTGTCACGGTCCTCGAGTCGCTCGGCGCGAGGCGGCCCGAACACGCGAGGGGTCGCACAGGTGGGGACGGGTGGACCGATGGCTGCCGCCAACCGCGGACCTCCTTGGGACAGGGGCCGAAGAAACCGGATACTCATGTAGACGTCAGGGAGCTTTGGGAAGTTCCCCACCTTTTCGGAACCGGCCGGCGAGGGCCGTCCCAGAAGAGGGCGCGGAACACACCGGATCTCCCAGGTCGAGCCGGTGATCGACGGGTGAACTTCGGCATAGGGGACACCACCCGCTACGGCCAGGGTCCCACGGCTCGGGGCCATATCGGTAACCTCGATGCGCGTCGACCGTTTTCGGTGTACCTCCGATGGCCCCGTTCGGCCCCGAGAACGAGGGGGCGACAGGTCAGGAGGCCGGTCGGCGCAATGCGACCAGGTCCGGTTTGCCGGAGGCCAGCATGGGCAGCGCCGCGCGCAACTCCAACTCCCTGGGCGCGGCGTAGGAGGGCAACGATTCCCGTACGTGGGACCGAAGCTCCTCCAGGCAGGGCGGATCGGTGGGGTCGGTGGGCACCACGACCGCACACACCCGTTCGCCCCATTCGGGGTCCGGGCGACCCACCACCACCGACTCGGCGACCTTGGGGTGCTCGTTCACGAGTGCGTTGACCTGGTCGGGCACCACCTTGTGGCCACCGGTGTTGACCACCTCGTCCATCCTGCCCAGTACGTGGAGACGGCCCTGGGGGTCCAAACGTCCCAGATCGTTGGTGCGCAACCATCGTCGCTCGGAGGCGTCGTCGGTCAGGGCGTCGGGGGCCGCCTCCGTTCCGGGAGGCATCCGGTAGGTGGTGAGCAGGGTCGGACCACTGATCAGGACACGTCCGGGCGCGCCCGGCTCGGCCGATTCGATCCGCAGGTCCACGCCGTCCAACGGGACACCGTCGTACACGCATCCACCGCAGGTCTCGCTCATCCCGTAGGTGGTCACGACACGACCACCGGCCGCACGGGCGGAGGCCAACAGAGAGGGCTCGGCGGCCGCGCCCCCGAGCAGGATCGCGCCGAACGTCGACAGATCGGCGCCGGCCGCCAAGAGACGGCGTAGCTGGGTGGGGACCAGTGACACGTGGGGACGCAGCGCACGGGCCGTTTCCAGGACGAGGTCCACCTCGAAGGGGACATGCACCGCCTCTGTCCCACAGACCAGGGCACGGACCATCACCTGGATGCCGGAAATGTGCCCGGCCGGCAGCACGCATAGCCAGGTATCGCCCGGAGCGGCGCCGATCCGGGCCACCGAGGCCCGGGCCGAGGCCAGCAGGGCGGTGGCGGACAGCTCCACGCCCTTGGGGACACCGGTGGAACCGGAGGTGGTGATGACCACCGCCGCGTCGGGCCCCACCGGAACGCCTCCGTCGAGGGGGACGACCCCTTCGGGGGTGCGCAGTGAGGAGGGACGCATCGCGCTCAGTAGGGCCTGGGCGCGGGCGTCGGGGGTGCCGTCGGGGATGGGCGCCAAGGCGGGGCCGACGCCGTTCAAGGCTTGGCCCAGGAGCCGCTCCAGGTGCGCGGGGGACAGGTCGCGTACCGCCTGTAGGGCACGCGCGTCCTCGGAGGTCGCAGAGGGGGACCGGTGTTCTTCGAGTGTGGCCACGGTGCCTCAGGGTACGCCCGATACGAGGTGACGGGCGTGCCGGTACGTCAGGGCCGGGGGCGTGCCCGTTCGTCCCGGCTCTCCTGGCACAATGCTTAGGGTCGATGCTCGAGGCCATGGGGCCTCGACTCCCGTCGTGCCTGGGGCATCCCATGAACAGTTCCGCGTGAGGAGAAGCAGTAGCCGTGAGCAGCGTGATCGACTGGCAGCGGTCGGGCGAGTATTCCGACATCATCTACGAGACCGCGGAGGGCATCGCCAAGATCACGATCAACCGCCCCGAGCGGCACAACGCCTTCCGTCCGCAGACGTTGTTCGAGCTTCAAAGCGCGTTCAACATCGCCCGTGACGACTCCGACGTCGGTGTGATCATCTTCACCGGTGCCGGGGACCAGGCGTTCTGCTCCGGTGGTGACCAGAAGATCCGCGGCAGCGACGGCTACATGGGTGACGACGCCGTGGCCAAGCAGGGCATCGGCCGGCTCAACGTGCTCGACCTGCAGGTACAGATCCGCCGTCTTCCCAAGCCGGTGATCTGCATGGTCGCCGGTTGGTCGATCGGTGGCGGCAACGTCCTTCAGGTGTGCTGCGACCTGACCATCGCCGCCGACAACGCCAAGTTCGGTCAGACCGGCCCCAAGGTCGGTTCCTTCGACGGTGGTTACGGCGCCTGGCTGCTCGCCGAGACCGTGGGCCTGAAGAAGGCTCGCGAGATCTGGTACCTGTGCCGGCAGTACAGCGCCCAGGAGGCTCTGGACATGGGCATGGTGAACACCGTCGTGCCGCTGGCGGATCTGGAGGAGGAGACCGTCAAGTGGGCCCGCGAGATGCTGGAGAAGTCACCGCTGGCCCTGCGCATGGTCAAGGGCGCCATCAACGCCGTCAGCGATGGCGCGGCCGGTATGCAGCAGTTCGCCGGTGACGCCACCATGCTCTACTACATGAGCGAGGAGGCCCAAGAGGGCCGGAACGCCTTCACGGAGAAGCGTCGCCCGGAGTTCGACAAGTTCCCGCGTCGCCCGTGAGCACGCCCCCAAGGTTCGAGGAGCCCGGCCTGGCGGGGGAGTCCGCCCGGGGCCGGGCCTTCGCGATCGGTCTGCGCAACCGTTTTCGCGGCATCACGGTCCGGGAAGGGCTGCTCGTGCGCGGTCCCGCCGGGTGGGGCGAGTTCTCACCCTTCGCCGAGTACGGCCCGCGTGAGGCGTCCCGCTGGTGGGCCGCCTGCCATGAGGCCGCCCACCAGGGCTGGCCGGAACCACTGCGCGACCGTGTTCCGGTCAACGTCACCGTGCCCGCCGTGGATCCCGAACGCGCGAGCGAGATCGTGTCCGCGGGCGGGTGCGCCACGGCCAAGGTGAAGGTCGCGGAGAAGGGCCAGGGCTGGCGTGAGGACGTGGCCAGGGTCGAGGCCGTGCGCGCGGCCATCGGCCCCTCCGGCCGGGTGCGCGTCGACGCCAACGGTGCCTGGGACGTGGATACCGCGGTACGCATGGTCCGCGAACTGGACCGATTCGACCTGGAGTACGTGGAGCAGCCCTGCGCGACCCTGGAGGAACTGGGAGAGGTCCGGCGCCGGGTGGACGTTCCGGTGGCCGCCGACGAGTCGATTCGACGCGCCGAGGACCCGATGCGGGTGCGCGCCGCCGAGGCCGCCGACATCGTGGTGCTCAAGGTCCAGCCCTTGGGCGGGGTACGAGCCGCGTTGCGCGTGGCCCGGGCCTGCGGGCTGCCGGTCGTGGTCTCCAGCGCGGTGGAGAGTTCGGTGGGATTGGCCGCGGGTGTGGCCTTGGCCGCCGCGCTGCCGGATCTGCCCTACGCCTGCGGGTTGGCGACCACGCAGATGTTGACCGCCGACGTCACCACCGAACCACTCCTGCCCGAGGACGGTCACCTGCCGGTGCGGCCGGTCCGGGTGGACGAAGAGGCGCTGGCCGGGGTGGAGGTCGACGCCGCAGCCTGGCGTGCTCGGGCCCGCGCCGCGCGGGAAGCCGACGCCGAAGGGACCGGCGGGTCCTGAAGTTCTCGTGTGGTGCCCTTCCCCCGATGCCGGCTGCGTTCGCGGTCGTGGGGACCGGTCCCATGGGGCCGGTCGGGTGACAGATCACAGCCGGGTTCGGTCGCGGGGCCGGGCCGAACGGGGTTCACTGTAAAGGGGCCGCAGGCGGCCGCACGCGTGATGATACTGGCGAACACCTTGACTAGCGAAAGTTCCTGAATGAATCCGTCTACCGCCTTGGCGCGGGTCCTCGTCGACGAACTGGCCCGCTGCGGACTGGTCGAGGCCGTCGTCGCGCCCGGGTCGCGATCGACCCCCCTGGCGTTGGCCCTGGTCGCACACCCCGGGGTCCGCGTCCACGTGCGAGTGGACGAACGCTCCGCCTCCTTCCTGGCCCTCGGGCTGGCCCGAGCCTCTCGACGGCCGGTGGCGGTGGTGTGCACCTCTGGTACCGCGGCCGCCAACTTCCACCCCGCGGTGTTGGAGGCCGACGAAAGCGGTGTGCCGTTGTTGGTGCTCACCGCGGACCGGCCCCCGGAACTGCGTGGCACCGGTGCCAACCAAACCGTGGACCAGATCGGTCTGTACGGCGGCGCGGTGCGCATGTTCGCCGAGGTGGGAACTCCTGACCCCGCCCCCGGCATGGTGGCCTACTGGCGTTCGCTGGCCTGCCGAGCCTGGGCTTCGGCCCTGGGCGGACACCCCGGGCCGGTGCACCTCAACGTGGCCTTCCGTGATCCGCTCACCCCCGACCAGCCCACCGGTGATGGTCCCCAATGGACCGCACCCCTGGACGGACGGGCCGAGGGGCGCCCGTGGACATCGCGTCCGGGGCCACGCACCGAATCCGCGCCCCATGTGCCGGCCGACGTGGAACGCGGCGTCATCGTCTGCGGTGACGGCGACTACGACCCGGTGCCCTTCTTGGCCTTGGCCGAAATCACCGGGTGGCCGCTGTTGGCCGAGCCCACCTCCAACGCTCGCCGCTCGGGCGCGATCTCCACCTATCGGCAACTGCTGGCCGTACCGGGCTTCGCCCGGGCACACGCCCCCGAACTCGTGGTGAGCGTGGGCAGACCCAACCTGTCCCGGCAGATCCTGGCCTATCTGCGTCGCACCGAGCGTCACGTGGTGGTCACCACGTCCTCGGTCGGGGATCCCACCGCGAGCCTGCCCGACGATTTCTCCGACCCCGCCCGTACCGCCACCGACGTGGTCGCCGCCATCGCTCCGCCTGCCGGACTGAACTGGGAACGGCCTGCGAGTACCGAGTGGTCGCGCTCTTGGGCACGCGCCGAAGGGCTCGCCCGTGAGGCCGTCGACGGGGTGCTGGACGCGGAGGAGACCCTCACCGAGCCGCGCCTGGCCCGTGACCTGGCCTCGCACGTGGCGGCGGGTTCGTTGCTGTTCGCCGGCTCCAGCATGCCCATTCGTGACCTGGACGCCACCATGCACGCTCGCTGTGGGGTGCGCTTGGTGGGCAACCGGGGGGTGAGCGGTATCGATGGGACGGTCTCCACCGCCATCGGTGCGGCGTTGGCCCATCAAAGAGCCGGCGAGGGTCACGCCTACGCCCTACTCGGCGACCTGGCGCTGTTGCACGACCAGAACGGGCTGATCATCGGTCCCGGCGAGCCCCGGCCGGACCTGGCGATCGTGGTGGTCAACAACGACGGCGGCGGGATCTTCTCCGGGCTCGAACAGGCCGGTCACCCGGACTTCGAGAGGGTGTTCGGTACCCCGCACGGGGTGTCCATGGAAAGGGTGGCCGCGGTGACGGACCTGCCCTATACCCGGGTGGAGTGGGCCACCGACCTGCCCAAGGCCCTTCTCGGCGAGGGGTTGCGGATCGTCGAGGTGTGCACCGAACGCGCGGCGAGCGCGGCTTTGCGCCGCCGGATCCAGGACGCGGTGGACGCGGCGGTGACCGGAACGTTCTGACCCAGGGCATGCTCGTTCGAAAGGCGGCTCAGCGGCGCAGGACGTTGGTCGGATCGAACTCCAGCTCCACCGGGACGGAGGTCTTGAACGTGCCTCGGTGGATCGTCGGCCGACCGTAGTCACCGGACGGGGAGGCCGGGTCCCTCTCGTACTCGTAGAGCACGGCGCCCTGACCGTCCCTCTCGATTCGCCAGAATGAAGAGGATCCCGGCGCGGGCGTAGAGCTGGGGTTTGCGTTCCCGGTCCCTGATCTGCGACTCCGGGGAGACCACCTCGACCGCCAGTTCCACGACCTCCGGCGCGAACCACGTCTGATCCAGTTCCTCGAAAGCCTCCGCCCTGACCAGTATCAGGTCCGGCTTCGGGCGCTGTCGTCCGCCGAGCTTGACCGAGGACTCCCTCACCATCGCAAGACCGTCAGGGATGTTCTGATCGAGCGCGCGCTCCAGGAACTTGAGGACGAGCACGTAGAACAACTTCTGTGGGCTCACCAGTACCAGGTTTCCGTCGATGAGTTCGGTGTGCGGCGGAAAAGATCCGGGATGTGGTCGAGGTCGTCGGCGGTGAAGCCGTCCTGGGGCGGCATGGGAAGGACCACGCGGTCGTCGAACTCGAACTCGGATGCCTGGTGACCGGCCACCGTTGGAGCGGACATGTCATCGTCTCCAGTCGTCGGCCCGTTCTCGTCGCCCACGGTAGTCATCTGTTCGCTCCGTTGCCGTTCTTTCTCGAAACAGTCCTACCCTGACCATCCCGTGACACCCATGGCTCGGCCGGTCCACGGGACCACCTCCACCGAGCAAGCTTTTCGGGCGGGGCTCGTGGACGTGGCGGCCTGGGTAGGCGAAGATCACTATCGGGTTCACTGTTCGTGCTCGTATGAATCCCTTTCGTGTTCGAAGCGCACTCGTGCGGGGGAGTTGTGGGGGCGTTCACCCCGGTTTCACTCCGGTGTGTGGAACCTCGGCCAAGGTCGAGAGCGACCGGTAGGGCCCACCGCCCGCACCACTCCGTGCCCCCGAGCGGAGCCCCGCAGCCCCCTCGGGAGCGTGGAGCAGTCACGATCCCCGAGGAGAACGCGTGCCCGAATCCGTGCCCCGCCGCCTGCTGCCACTGATCGGTGGTGTCGGTGGTGGTCGATCCGCGAAGACCTGCCTTTACCGCTGTGGTAACGCCTGCTTCCACCCTGCTCCCAACCAGAGCGACAACACCTACTTCGGCGACGTCTTCCAAGGTGTGCTCTCCCGACGTGCCGCTCTCAAAGGTGTCGCGGTCGCCACCGGGGCCGGCGCCGTGGGACCGGCGGCACTGAGCCCGGCCGCAGCGGACCGGGGGCCGGACCGCCCCCATCCGGCTCCGCGTCCCACGTTCGAGAACGTGCTGCCCAACAACCGGGACGAGGTCAGCGTCCCCAAGGGGTACGACCACCACGTCATCGTTGGCTGGGGCGATCCGGTGTTGCCCGACGCCCCCGAGTTCGACTTCGAGAACCAGACCGCTGGGGCCCAGGCCCGGCAGTTCGGCTACAACTGCGACTACGTCGGCTTCTTCACCCTCGGCGATGACCGCGGACTGCTGTGGGTCAACCACGAATACACCAACGAAGAGCTCATGTTCGCCGGGTACACCGGTGGAGCCGACGCCGACCCCGAATGGCTCCGGGTGGCCATGGCCGCCCACGGGGGCTCGGTGGTGGAGCTCGAGCGGGTCGACGGGACCGGCCAGTGGAGACTGGTCACCGAGGGCGAGCGCCCCTTCAACCGGCGCATCACCCCCCAGACGCCCTTCCGGATCACCGGTCCCGCCGCCGGACACGAGCTATTGCGCACCGAAGCCGATCCCGAGGGTAGGCGGGTGCTGGGCACGCTCAACAACTGCGCGGGCGGCATGACCCCCTGGGGAACCGTCCTCAGCGGTGAGGAGAACTTCCACCAGTACTTCGTCGGCGCCCCCGCCACGGAGTCCTACGCCCGTTACGGGCTGTCCAGCGGCTACACGGGTCGCCGTTGGGACCGCGTGGACGAACGCTTCGACCTGGCCAAGCACCCCAACGAGGCGCACCGCTTCGGGTACATCGTGGAGATCGACCCCCACGACCCGGAATCCACCCCCCTCAAGCGCACCATGTTGGGGCGTTTCAAGCACGAGGGCGCCAACGTCGACCTCACCGAGGACGGTCGGGTGGCCGCCTACATGGGTGACGACGAGCGCTTCGACTACATCTACAAGTTCGTCAGCGCCAAGAAGTACGTCGAGGGTTCTCGCAAGCACAACATGACGCTGCTGGACTCCGGCACGCTCTACGTGGCCCGCCTGGAGGGCGACAGCCCCGCCGAGGAGATCGACGGCACCGGCACGCTGCCCTTGGACGGTGAGTTCGACGGCACCGGAGAGTGGATCCCGTTGTGCACGGACACCGAGAGCTTCGTCCCCGGTTTCTCCGTCGCCGAGGTGCTCGTCCACACCCGTCTGGCCGCCGACAAGGTCGGTCCCACCAAGATGGATCGCCCCGAGGACTTCGAGCCCAGCCCGGTCACCGGCAAGGTCTACTGCGCCCTGACCAACAACAGCGCTCGCGAGCCGGGTCAGGCCGACGAACCCAACCCGCGTGGCCCCAACAAGTTCGGTCACGTCCTGGAGATCGTCGAGGACGGCGCCGACTCGGCGGCCACCACCTTCACCTGGACCGTGCCCTTGGTGTGCGGCGACCCCGAGGACGAGTCCACCTACTACTCCGGGTACGACAAGTCCAAGGTCATGGCGATCTCGGCTCCCGACAACCTCGCCTTCGACAAGCAGGGCAACCTGTGGATCTCCACCGATGGCCAGCCCGGCACGTTGGGCACCAACGACGCCCTGCACGTGATGCCGGTGGAGGGCCGATTTCGCGGTGAGTTGCGCACCTTCGCCACCGTTCCGATCGAGGCGGAGACCTGCGGACCGCTCATCACCGAGGACCAGAAGACGGTCTTCCTCGCCCCCCAACATCCGGGTGAGAACGGGACCGCCGAGGAGCCCACCAGTGTGTGGCCCGACGGTGCCTTCCCACGCCCGTCCGTGGTGTGCGTCTGGCACACCGATGGTCGTGACGTCGGTGACTGATCCACCGCGAAACCACCGGCCCCGGTCCCTCCGTCGTGGGGGAGGGACCGGGGCCGGTCATCTTTCGGAATCGGTGAGGGCCTCGCGCATCACCCGGAACTTGGCCTCGGTCTCGGCGAGTTCGGCCTCCGGGTCCGAACCCGCCACGATGCCGCAGCCCGCGTACAGACGTGCGCGATCACCTTCCACGTGGGCGCTGCGTAGCGCGATGCCCCACTCGGCGTTGCCCGCACCGTCCAACCAACCGACGGGGCCGGCGTAACCGCCGCGGTCCATGCCCTCCACCTCGTTGATCAGGCGCATGGCGGATTCGGTGGGGGTGCCGCCCACCGCGGCGGTGGGGTGCAGCGCCGCCACCGCGTCCAACGCCGACACCCCGGGGGCCATCCGCGCGTGGGCACGGGTGGCCAGGTGTTGGACGTTGGCGAGCTTGAGCAGGCGCGGCCGAGCCGGGACGGTGAGTTCCTCGGTCAAGGGCTCCATGGCCACGCGCAGTGAGTCCACGGCCAACCCGTGCTCCTCCACATCCTTGGCCGAGGTCATCATCTCCTGACCCAGGCGCCGGTCGGACTCGGGGTCCTCGCCCCGGGCGCGGGTTCCGGCCAACACCAGGGAGGTGAACTCCGAACCCTCCATACGCAGCAGCAGTTCGGGGGTGGCGCCTACCATGCCGTCGACGGAGAAGGTGAAGCAGTCGGGGAAACGGGCGCGGAGCCGGTCCAGCAGGATCCGAACGTCGATGGGTTCATCGGCCTGGGCGTAGGCATCGCGGGCCAGCACGACCTTGTCGAGTTCCCCGGAACGGATGCGCTCCACCGTGGCGGCGGTCACGTCCATCCATTCCTGAGGGGACAGGGAACCGGAGCGCCACTCCAGGGGGCCGACGGGGCGTGGCACGGATGTGGGGTACAGCGGTTCTTCGGGGTGTTCGCCGTGTTCGTCGATGATGGTGGTCAACCAGGTGCGGCCCTCGCGTCGGCCCACGATGACCCGAGGCACGATGAGCGCCGAACCGGGGGAGGTGGGTGCGAAGGTGAAGGTGCCGAAGGTGACCAGGCCGGTGCCGGGCAGGCCCACCTCGTCCTCGATCTCGGAGTGTTCCAGCAACGAGGCGAACCAGCGGGCCGCCTGGGCGATGCGGGAGTTGTCGGTGGGCGTGGTGCCGGCGGGGGAGACCTCGGGCTCCATCCGTGCCGCCTCACCCCAGCCCACGATCCCACCCTCTCCCGACAGCCAGGCCAGCGGAGATCCGGGCGGTAGGCGCCGGAGGAGGCTGTCGGCGCGATCGTGTAGCGGGACGGTGCGGACGAACAGTTTCGATGGGTTCAGCACGGCGTTCACGGGACTCGAGTCTAGGACGCCGTAGAAGGGGTCGTGCCCTGTTTCGTTGCAGGTGGGTGCTTTGTCGCCACGGCCCTTCCCGGACGATGAGAGGCGCCCGGGGCGCATCCTTCGACTTCGCGGGGAGGTGGGCAGGCTCGATGCCCTGTCTCCACGCTGCTTCGGTGACCTGGGAGAACATTCCCGCTCTCCAGAACTTGCGACGTTATCCACACATTGGCCGAAACGTGTCCGAAAATTGACATCGTCACCTACTCTGGTTCGCGGCGTGACGCCAGGGAAACGGCGGCGCGCACACACCCCTTAAGGAGTAGGTTGATGCGTTCTATGGCACGGGCCCTGAGCACGCCACGCGCCGGTGGGCGCTGGGTCGCGGCCGCCGCCGCGGTCGCGGTGCTGTCGGCGGGGTGGTNTGGCGACTCCGCCGCCGCCGACCCCCGGGACCCGGGCGGCGAAGGCATCGCCGCCCCTGCCATGTGCCAGGCCGACGACGACAAGCGTCAGATGCGCGGTGCCTGGCTCACCACCGTCCGTAACATCGACTGGCCCTCGAAGCCGGGTCTGTCGGCCGAAGAGCAAAAGGCCGAACTCGACGCCTGGCTTGATGACTCCGTCGATATGGGCCTCAACGCCGTCTTCCTGCACGCGCGGCCCACCGCCGACGCCGTCTACGAGTCCGAACTGGAGCCTTGGGCCCGCTACCTCACCGGTGAGCAGGGCGGCGACCCGGGCTACGACCCGCTGGAGTACGCCGTGCAGGAGGCGCACGAGCGTGGTCTGGAGCTGCACGCCTGGTTCAACCCCTACCGTGTGGGCCTGCAGGACCCCGACGTGGAGAACCTCTCCGAGGACCACCCGGTCGAGCAGAACCCCGAGTGGCTGGTGGACTTCGGCACCGAGGCCTACGTCGACCCGGGCAACCCCGAGGTTCGCGAGTGGGTCACCTCCGTCATCATGGACGTCGTCGAGCGCTACGACATCGATGGCATGCACTTCGATGACTTCTTCTACCCCTACCCGCAGGACGGCGCGACCTTCGACGACGACGCCAGCTGGCAGGCCCACGGCGGTGACTTCGAGGACCGGGGCGACTGGCGGCGCGACAACGTCGACCAGCTCATGCGCGACGTGCACGGACAGATCCAGCAGACCAAGCCCTGGGTGAGCTTCGGGGTGTCTCCGTTCGGTATCTGGCGCAACGACGACACCGACCCGAGTGGTTCACCGAGTTCGGGACTACAGTCCTACGACGCCCAGTACGCGGACACCCGCACCTGGATCCAGGAGGGCACCGTCGACTACGTCGCCCCGCAGCTGTACTGGGAGCGTGGATTCTCCACCGCCGACTACGAGGCGATGACCGATTGGTGGGCGAACGAGGTCGAGGGTACCGACGTCGAGCTGTACGTCGGCCAGGGCGCCTACCGTCTGGGTGAGAGCGGCTGGACCGGTGAGGACGCCCTCAGCACCCAGCTGGACTACTCGGGGGAGCTGGAGCAGGTCAGGGGTGACATCTATTTCTCCATCAAGGACCTGCGCGAGAACGGTGACGTGGTCGACCATCTGCTCGATGGCCACTACGCGAACGCCGCCCTGCCCCCGGTGATCGAGGACCCCGAAGGTGAGGGCCCCCGGACCGGCGCGGTCGAGGACGTGGCCGCCCAAGCCGTCGACGGTGGTGTCGAAGTGGAGTGGGAGGAGATCCAAAACGCCCGTTTCTACGCCCTGTACCGCCTGTCCGCCGAAGCCGCCCAGGCCTTGGAGGATGGTGACGAGGACGCCTACTGCGCGGCCCTGACCGCGGAACACCTGGTCGGTGTGACCGGTGGGTCCACGCTGACCGACACCGAGCCCTTGGAGGAAGGCGCCGGTTACGTGGTCACCGCGCTGGACGACTACCGCGCCGAAGGGCCGATCAGCGAGATCGCCGACGTAGGCGACTGACACCCGGTGTCGCGGCGGCCGAGGTCCACCTGGCGACGCCTCGAACGACACCAGCACCTGAGGATCATCGAACGGGCCCGCCCCTACATCGGGGGTGGGCCCGTCCGTGTTCTGGCGACCTCCGTAAGCCACAGGGATATTGGCTGAAAAGCTCGCACATGCCAGTCCAACAGAGGTAGTCAGCCAGCATCTGCGACTAGTAGCTTTTCCCTATGTCGACTTTCCAGATCAGTGAGGTCGCCGAACTGCTCGGCGTCAGCGCCGACACCGTACGCCGTTGGGTCGACTCCGGGAGGCTCCCGGCCGAACGCGACGCCTCCGGACGTCGACGTCTCCAAGGCGCCGAACTCGCCGCCTTCATGCGGTCCGGGTCGGGTGAGGATCCGGGCCGTCGGGTCTCCTCCGCCCGCAACCGCCTCCGAGGCCTGATCACCAACGTGGTCCGCGATCAAGTGATGGCCGCGGTCGAACTCCAGGCCGGGCCGCACCGGGTGGTCTCCCTGATGAGCCGTGAGGCCGCCGACGAACTCGGCCTGGAGGTGGGGACCGTGGCCACAGCGGTGGTCAAGTCCACCAACGTCGTCATCGAGACCACCGGAGAACACCATGCCTGAGCCGACCCCCGGGCCGAGCCAGGGACGCGCCGCCCACGGAGCGGGCGCCGCCCTGGCCGCGCTGGTCCTGGGGGTGACCGCCTGTTGGGGTGGGAGCACCGGTCAGGGCCGTGAACTCACCGTGTTCGCCGCCGCGTCCCTCACCGACGTGTTCGAGGAGATCGCCGTCTCCTTCGAGGAGGAGCACCCGGAGGTGGAGGTCACCTTCAACTTCGCCGGGAGTAGCCAACTCGCCCAGCAGATCGGCTCCGGTGCCCCCGCCGACGTGTTCGCCGCCGCCGATACCGAGATCATGGAACAGGTCGTCGAGGGCGAGGGCTTGGCGGCCGACTGGGCCGCCGAACACGGTGAGGACGGACTGGTCTTGGTCACCAACACCCTGCGGATCGCCGTTCCGGCGGGCAATCCGGCCGGCATCGAGGAATTGGCCGACCTGGCCGGCGACGACGTCACCGTGGCCTTGTGCGCCCAAGAGGTGCCCTGTGGCGCGGCGAGCTTGACGGTACTGGAGGCCGCCGACCTGAAGGTCGCCCCCGCCACCCTGGAGGAGGACGTGCGCGCGGTCCTGACCAAGGTCGAACTGGACGAGGTGGACGCCGGTTTGGTCTACGCCACCGACGTCACCTCCGCCGAGGGCCGAGTGGAGGGACTGGAGTTCGACGAGGCCGAGGAAGCGGTCAACCACTACCCGATCGGTGTGCTCGCCGCCTCCGGGGACCCCGGCCTGGCCGCGGCCTGGGTGGAGTTCGTCACCACCGAGGGCGCCCCCGTCTTGCGGAAGGCGGGGTTCGGTACCCCGTGACCTCCACGATGAGCCGCAGGGACCGGCGTGTCCCGCGCACCCGGTCGGGACGGATGCCCTGGGTCCTCGTGCTGCCCGCCCTTGCGGGTCTGCTGTTCCTGGTGTCGCCCTTCGCCGGGCTTTTGCTCCGTGCGCCCTGGCCCACCATGGGAAGGCGTATCACCGAGCCCGAGGTGCTGGCCGCGCTGTGGCTGTCGCTGTCCACCGCCACGGTGGCCACCCTCGTCTCCCTGTTCCTCGGGGTTCCCCTGGCCTGGATGCTGGCGCGCACCGAGTTCCCCGGTCGCCGTCTGGCCCGGGCCCTGGTCACCATCCCCCTGGTGATCCCCCCGGTAGTCGGGGGCGTGGCCCTGCTGTTGGTACTGGGTCGCAACGGCGTCGTCGGCCAGTACCTGCACTCCTGGTTCGCGATCACGCTGCCCTTCACCCCCACCGCCGTGGTCATCGCCCAGGTGTTCGTGGCCATGCCCTTCCTGGTGATCAGCGTCGAGGGCGCCCTACGAGGAGCCGACCGCCGTTACGAGGAGGCCGCCGCCACCCTGGGAGCGAGCCGCGTCACCATCTTCACTCGAGTCACCCTGCCCATGGTCCTGCCCGGCATCGGTGCCGGCGCGGTGCTGTGCTGGGCACGTGCCCTGGGCGAGTTCGGCGCCACCATCACCTTCGCCGGCAACTTCCCCGGCACCACTCAGACCATGCCGTTGGCGGTCTACGTGGCCATGCAACGTGACCCCGAGGCGGCCATCGTGCTCAGCCTGGTCCTGCTCTTGGTCTGCCTGGCCGTCCTGGCCGCTCTGCGTGAAAGGTGGACGAACCCGTGATCGGTACACGACCTCCCCACACCTTGAGCGGAAAGCACCCGGTGCCGGGGGCCGGGCTGGACGCCGAGCTGCGCTTGAAGCGGGGCCGGTTCACCCTGGAGGTCCACCTTTCCTGCCCACCCGGCCGTGTCCTGGCTCTTTTGGGCCCGAACGGGGCCGGTAAGTCCTCGGTGTTGCGCGCCCTGGCCGGGTTGGTTCCGCTCACCGGTGGACACCTGTGGCTGGACGGATGGGACCACACCGCCACGGCCGTCGAGTATCGCCCCATCGGCATGGTCTTTCAGGACTACCTGTTGTTTCCGCACATGAGTGCCTTGGACAACGTCGCCTTCGGACCGCGATGTCAAGGGTCGGGCCGCGCCGCGTCCAGGGAACGGGCCCGGGAGCTTTTGGAGCACATGGATCTGGCCGAACACGCCGCGTCCCGCCCCCGGCAGCTGTCCGGCGGCCAGGCCCAACGTGTGGCCCTGGCCCGTGCCCTGGCCGCCGGTCCCCGCATGCTGCTCCTGGACGAACCCATGGCCGCCTTGGACGTCAGCACACGGGCGGCGGTGCGTTCCCGCCTGCGGCACCTGCTGGAGGAGTTCGACGGGGTGACGGTCCTGGTCACCCACGACCCGCTCGACGCCATGGTGTTGGCCGACCACATCGTCGTCCTGGAGGGGGGCCGTCTGGTGCAGGAGGGCACCCCCGCCGAAGTGGCCCGTCGACCTCGAACCACCTACGTGGCACGCCTGGTGGGTCTCAACCTGTTCCGTGGCCGGGCCGAGGGGGACACCGTCACGCTCACCCGAGATGGAGCGCAGGTGGGGCCGGTGGCCACGGTGCGGGTGCGTGAGCCCTACCAGGGTCCGGCCCTGGTGGCCTTTCCGCCGCGCGCGGTGGCCCTGTATCGGGAACGCCCCCAGGGCAGCCCGCGCAACGTGTGGCGACTTCGGGTGGAAGGCGTCGAACGTTTCGGCGACCAGGTCCGGGTGCTTCTTGAGGGAGCCCTCTCCCTGGCCGCCGACATCACCCCGGCGGCCCTGACCGAACTCGAGATCGCTCGCGGCGAGTGGATCTGGGCCGGGGTGAAGGCCGCCGAGGTGGAGTGTTATCGCTTCTGAGAATCGAGCATGATGCGCACGTGCTCGGCAGGGGGCCCGCACGGTCGTCGGCACACCGGTCCCCGGCGTACTAGGTCCCGGAGCGGCGACGCCCACCACGTGCGTGGTCCGGCTTCCAGAAGCCGGTTCCCTCACGGTCCGGCGCCGTGGGGGTGGCCGAGAGCGCGGGGTGGGCTCCCGAGCATCGCGTCGAAGGCACGGACGCCCCGAGACCGAGGGACGTTCGACTCTTCTTGCCGGGGGCCGTTCCTGTTCGCGAAAAACGGTCGAAAACGGGCATGAAATCCTGTGGGCGTCCGGGTAAGTCAGGCCCGCCCTGGGGAGACTGTAGGACACCCGACGATGACAGTCCTTCCCCCGACGGCCGAGGAGGATGCCATGTCCTTGAGAGAGCACGAGCGGAGGATTCTCGCCGAGATCGAGCGGAGACTCAGTGAAGACGCTCCAGAACTCGCCGATCGTCTGGGGTCCTTCAAAAACGAGGATCCGGATGTTCCCACCGACCTGGGACTCCGGAAATGGCGCCCCTGGGTGGCCTGTGGCCTGATCGCGGCGGTCACCGCGGCACTATTGGTCCTGTTGTTCGTTCTCACACCGAGCGCGCCCCAACCACAGGAACCCCGACCAGGGGGGACTTCTGAGAACAGCGAGAGCACCGACACCACCGAACCCGATCCGGTCCCGGAAGGAGAGGCCGTGGAAAGACCACCCGAACCGGTCGGCTGAGGCGTGGGACCGAAGCAGTGGAGCCGGACCCAGGCGAGGTCGCACCGACTCGGAACGGGTGGTCAGCTCGGGGACGGGTCAGTCGGCGAAGCTCTCGACCCTGGTCACCGTGGCGCCCGTGGGACCGGCGGTGTAGGTGTAGTGGACGAAGCCGACGCTACCGTCGTCGTTGGCCACGCTGCGGATCACCGTGATCCCGGAACCCGCGGGACCGGCGAAAGCACCATGACCGTCGAAGAACGCGCCGGCCGACGCGAACGCGGGGCTGCCCAGGGCGACACCGAACGCGAGGAGGGCCGTGGTGAGCACACGGCGGTGAAGGGCCATCGGGTCATTCCTCCCGTGGAGAGACCGTGATCGACGAAGAGGGCCCGCGCGGTGATGTGAGTATCACCGCACGGGCCTCGCGGAAGGTCAGAAGGCGCCGCTCACGATGCTGCCCTGGCCGGCGCCGTGCGGGCCGGCCCAGCTGTAGTCCTTGTGGTAGAAGACGCCGCCGTGGTGGGCGTGGTGCTTCCCGCCCTTGGCGGATTGACGGTCCTTGCCGTCCCAGGCGACGGAGGTGACACTCCCCTTGGCCGCGCCCTCCGGGCCGGCGACGCTGCCGTTGGCGTGGAAGAAGGTGTCCGCCATCGCCACGGCGGGGGCCCCGAAGGCCAAGGCGGGAACGACGAGGGCGGTGAAGGCGAAGCGAGTGACGAGCTTGCGGTTCATGCAGAATCCTTCCGGCAGGGCCGTATTTCCCGCGATGGGCGGAATGCGGGCCCGAGATATCGTTAACAACATCACCGTGGGTGATGCATCGGTTACGTATCCCTCGGGGGCGATGTATACACCCTGTTCATTCGCTTTATTACCTAAACTTAAATTGGTCTTAAGTGGAATGAATTTTCCTCACGATGGCACGTGCCGTGCGCCGTGTCCCGTTCCTTCTCTGCTAGCCCTGCGTCCTCCCGATGCTTTCTTCCTGTCGAGTCGGACGTATGTACCGAGCAGGGGTGGGAGTGTTTTTGTTTTCCGTATTGAATGGAATGCACTGATGAAGTATCGGGTTCTTCCCGGTTTGAATTTGATTGGATGGATTCATCACCGTGCCCATGACAAGGGCCCCGTTCGGATCGATCCGAACAGGGCCCTCGTTCTCGTAGGACCTACAGGGCGTTGGTGAACTTGGCGGCCAGTGGGCCGGCCACGGCCGAACCGCCGCCCCCGCCGTCGACCACGACGGCGAAGGCCACGTCGCCCTTGTACCCGACCATCCACGCGTGACTGGGCAGTTCGTCGTCCTCGTCGGCGTCCTCGGCGGTTCCGTACTCCGCGGTGCCGGTCTTACCGAACACCTCACCCTGGAAGCCGACGTCCTTGGCGGTGCCCTCGGTGATCACCGCGCGCATCATCGGCCGTAGTGCCTCGGCGTTACCGATCACGTTGGGTTCGGGCAGGTCCTCCCTGGCCGGTTCGGTGACCAGCACCGGGTGGCGCCACGACCCGTCCGCCACGGCGGCCGGTACCGTCGCCATGTGCAGCGGCGAGGTGAGGATCTGGCCTTGGCCGATGCCCTGGGCACCCATCATGGTGCTGCTGTCCACTGGCGGGAAGCTGGGCTCGTGGGTGGTCACACCGATGTCCAGTGGCGCGTTCATCCCGAACTGTTCCGCACTGGCCAGCATCATCTCCGGAGACAGGCGCTGTCCGATCTCGTCCACCAGGGCGGTATTGCAGGAGGTCGCGAACGCCTCGGTCACCGACTGCTCGCCGTACTCGGCACCACCGGCGTTACGGAAGGGCCAGCCACCGAGGTCGTACTCCTCGGGACAGTTCATGGTGCCGTCCACCGACAACCCGTTGTCCAGCAGTGTGCTGTAGGTGACGATCTTGAACGACGAACCGGGCGGGTACTGGCCCTCGAAGGCCCGGTTGAACCCGCCGGGCACGTTCACCGCCGCCAGGATCTCCCCGGTGGAGGGGCGGATCGCCACCATCCCGGCCGGGTCGTCGGCGTCGATGATGGCGGCGGAGGCGGCGTTCTGGACGTTCATGTCGATGCTGGTGGTGATGGACTCACCGTCGGACCCATCCAAGGTGACCACGGTGTTGTCCTCGGTGGCCTCCAACGAGTCGGGCTCCTCGGCCTCGGCGGCGTCCACCATCACGATGGTGGTGGCGGCCTCACCGGCCAGCCGTTCCTCGTAGGTGCGCTGGAGACCGGTCTTGCCGATGGTGTCGCCCACGCTGTAGGCCGGGCCCAGGCGCTCCACGTCGTCCGCGTCGGCCTCTCCCAACTCGCCCACGATCATCTGCAGTGAACCGGAGACGTCCGGGGTGTCCAGACGGGTGCCGTCGGCGGCCTGGATCTGACCACGCTCGCCCCAGACCGCGGTGCGTGCCAGGACCTGTCCCTCACCCAGGCCGGGATAGGCGACCTCGGGAGAGAACTCCACCCACCATTGACCGTCTTCACGCAGCAGTGGAAGCTCACCCTCCCAGCCCCAGTCGCCGGCGTTGGACATCGAGACCGTCACCTCGTAGGGGGCACTGCCGGTGCCGCCGTCGGTGACCGGGGCGCCGATCTCCACCTCGACGGAGGACAGGCCCAAGCCGGCGTCGATCCCACCGAGGACCGCCTCGGCGTCGCCGCCCCTGGTGACCGCCGCGAGTCGAGCGTAGTCCTGTTCCTCCCAGGCGGCCTCGTACTCGGCGGTGGCCTCACCGGGTTCGGGCAGGGTGTAGACGTACCAACCCGCGACGCCACCGACGATCGCCAGCACGACCACGGTGGCGATCACGCCGATGAGCAGCCCGCGACGCTTCTTGCGGGGCTCCGGGGCGGGGTCGTAGGCATCGTCATGGGGGTCGTGCGGTCCTCGGGGTCCCTCGGGTCCGCCTGGACCACCGAAACCATCAGGGTCACCAGGGCCGCTGTAGAGGTACTCGAAACCCTCGCCGTGGTCTTGGTCCTCGTCTGGCCCGGAGCGTCCCTGATCGGGTGACGGGGGGATCGACCCCGGGTAGGGGGTGTCGTTCCCGTAGGTGGGTTGTCCCCGATAGGGCGTCTGCCAGGCCTCCGCGGAAGCCACGGGGTGCGCCGAGGGCTCGCCTTGGTCCTGCTGGGTGGGATGGGGCTCGACGGGTCGCCGGCCGTGGGCTTGGCCGTGCTCGTCCTCCCCGGTGTTCTGGGCACTTTCCGGAACGGAACCGCTCCGACTCCGGTGGGCACCGGCGCCGGGTGCGTCCTGGCCCTCGCGGCCTTCCGGGAAACCGGCCTCCGGAGCGTTCCAGTCGCCCTGGGCACCCCAACCGTCCTGGATGGTGGGTCCGGGGTCGAGTGCTCGTTCCCCGTCGTTTCGAGCGTCGTCGGCGTAGGAGGCCGCTTCGGTGGGCGCCTCCCACCGGGGCTCGTGAGGTTCGGGGACAGAAAAGGGGTCGGCCGCCTCGGGCGGGGCCCACGAGTGAGCACTGGCACCGATGGGTCGGTCTTGGTGCTCCGGTCCAGCGGCCCGGGAGCCCTGGGCGGGCTCTCGCGGCGATTCCCAGGGCTCCCGGGATGGTTCCCAGGACTCTCGGGGCAGTTCCCAGGGCTCGGTCATGGGGTCCTGTGAGGCGGCCACGGAGTCCTGTGACCCGGTGGGGGGACCGGGCTCGGACGGTACGGCGGAGCCCTCAGAGCGTGCGGGTGTGAAATCGAAGCCACCGGTGTCCTTGGGGCGGGCTCCAGAAGGCCGCTCGGGGATGCGGTAGGGGTTCTCCGGGCGCGTTCGGCGCGCTCTCGTGCTGTCCGACCGTTCGTCGGGTGGTCCGGAGGAACCCGGCTGCCTGGGGGGCCGCTCGTCCACGCCTGACCGTCCTTCGTTGTGTTTCCTGACAAGAGCACGATGCCCCGCTCCCACTTCGGTGGGAGCGGGGCACGAAGATGATGGCCGGCGTGGCGGTCGCCTCTCGGCGCGGGGCACAACGGGGCTCCTGACCATCCGATTCATCCCACCCCAAGGGGCGGGTGCCGGACGCGGTATTCCGCGAAGGCAATAGGTGAGGCCCGGGGGACACTTGCTACCACACCGACCAACAGTGACTCTAACCCATTTGCCCCGGAGGTTGTTCCACCGATTCGAGGACAGACACATGTGCAATCTCACGGTGCCGCGAAGGGCACGGATGGGTAAAGAACGAAGGCCGGTCCCGCAGAGGGGCGCGGGACCGGCCGGGAACATCGCACTAGACCTGGCGTGCGATCTCGGTCTGCTGCTGCCTGGTGAGTAGCTTGAGGCGCTTGCGACCGCGTTCGGCGCCGAGCTCCTCCTCCTTGGCCTCGATACGCTGCCAGCCCTCCCAGGTGGTGTACTCGACACCGCGCTCGGTGAGCAGGCTCCGGAAGGCGACCGGGTCGGGCTCGACGGCGGGGGTGAGGGATGCGCGGTCGGCGACCAGGTTGGTGACGGTCTCCAGGGCGTCCCCCTTGGTGTGACCGATCAGTCCGACCGGACCACGCTTGATCCATCCGGTGGCGTACACGCCGTCGATGGGCTCGTCGTCCAGGTCCAAGACCCGGCCCTCGGAGTTGGGTACCACGCCCCGCTCCTCGTCGAAGGGCAGGTCGGCCAAGGGCGAGCCCAGGTAGCCGATGGCGCGGTAGACGGCCTGGACCTCGGTGTCGACGTACTCGCCGGTACCCCTGACGTTGCCGTCGCCGGTGAGTTCCATGCGCTCGGTGCGCAGACCGGTGACCTTGTCCTCACCCAGGATCTCCACGGGTGCGTGCAGGAAGTGCAGGTGCAGGCGGCGTTCGGCGCCGCGCGGATCGCGGATGGCCCAGTTCTGCAGGACCTTGACGTTGGTCTTGACCTGATTCGATTCCTCGCAGGCCTTGAGGCTGCCCTCGTCCATCTCGAAGTCCTCGGCGTAGACCAGGACCTCCACGCCGGGCTGCTTGTCCAGTTCGCGCAGCTCCATCGGGGTGGCCTTGCACTGAGCGATACCGCGGCGGGCGAAGACGTGCACGTCGGTGATCCGCTTGGCGCGAAGGCCCTCGTAGACGTTGTCCGTGATGTCGGTGGACAGTAGATCGTCGGCGTCCTTGGCCAGGATGCGGGCCACGTCGACGGCCACGTTGCCCGCACCGATCACGGCGACGCTGGTGCCGTCCACGTGCCAAGACGGGTCGACGTCGGGATGGGAGTCGTACCAGAAGACGAAGTCGGCGGCACCGTGACTGCCGGGCAGGTCCACACCGGGGATGTCCAGTGGGCGGTCACGGTCGCTACCGGTGGCGAAGATGACGGCGTCGTAGTGACGACGAAGGTCCTCGAGTTTGAGGTCCACGCCGTACTCGACGTTGCCGTAGAAGGTGATCTCGGGTTTGTCGAGGATCTTGTGCAGTGCCCCCTGGATCTGTTTGATCCGGGGGTGGTCGGGGGCCACTCCGTAGCGGACCAGCCCATAGGGAGACGGCAGCTTGTCGAGGATGTCGATGCTGACGGACGTGTCGCACGCGGACAGGGTCTCGTCCTTGGTGAGCAGGTCCGCGGCGTAGATACCCGCCGGGCCCGCACCCACGATTCCCACTCGCAGTGGTCGCGTCATCGCACAGCTCCAAGTCTTCGCGCCAGGGTCGGACGCCATTAAAAGGTAAGGCTTGCCTAATCTATCCGGTGTGTCCACCGGGAAAACCCACTATAAGGGTAGGGAATTACGCTCGCTCCGCCAGGGGAGCCGAGGGCGTCCTTCGGGTCCTTCCGTGTCCAAGGGCAGGCCGGGAGGCGGATTCGCGCTCGCCGAACGATCCCTCGCTAGAAGGTCAACGCCCCGTCAAGGGCGAATCAGCCCAAGTCGAGTTGTGGGGAAAATCACCGTCGTTCCAGCTCGGCCTTGACCGAAGCGGCGAACCTGGGTACCTGCTCTTGGCCCGACAGCTTGGCGATCGCGTCCATGATGGCGTCGGTCGCCTCCCTGCGGGGGCGGGCCTTGTGCGCCTGCCCCTTCCACGGGGACAGGTCCACCGGTTCGCCGAAGCGTACCCCCACCCGATTGAGCGAGGGCATCTTACGGCCCGGCGGCAGGATGCGCTCGGTGCCGGCCAGGGCCACCGGCACCACCGGGGTGGCGGTGGTCAGGGCCAACCAGGCCAGGCCGGTCTGTCCCTTGTACAAGCGTCCGTCGGGGGAACGGGTGCCTTCGGGGAAGATTCCGAAGACCTCTCCGCTCTTCAATACGTCGAGGCTGTTGTCCATGGCCTCTTGGGCGCTCTGGCCGGGGCGGCGATCCACCGCCAAGGGGCCCAGGGCTCGAAGGGTTCGTGCCACGGCCTTCTTCATCAGCGTGCTCTCGTCGAACAGTTCCTGCTTGGCGATGAAGCGCACCTGCCTGGGGCAGGCCACTCCGATGAAGAGGGGGTCGATCAGCGCCAAGTGGTTGGCGGCCAGGATGACCGGACCGCTTCGGGGGACGTGGTGTACGCCCTCCACCCGCTGAGGCCAGACCACGCGGCTGGCGGGTGCGACGATGGCCTTGGCCGCTCCGTACATTGACACGATGGAGTCGCCCCTTCTCGGTGGGTGAAGGCGTGCTGTCGGGGGTGTCCGGGTCGACCGGAGGGTCCGGGGCCCGCGACGGTGTCCTCGAGCTTAGCGGGATCCAAGGGCGGGATGCGGGGTGAGGGCGGCTCGCGGGCCGAGGGATGCCCGGGACTCCGTGCCATTGTCGTGACCTGAGCCACAGGCGCTAGGGTTTATGGTCTAGACCTCTGACCCAGGTCAGGGAACCTCTTTCCGATGCGAGCGAGGAAACACAGCCATGCCGAAACTGGTCGACGTCAGCCACCAGATCACCGACGGAATGACCACCTGTCCGGGGCTGCCCGAACCGGTGATCAAGGAGAACACCACCGTCGCGGGCGAGATCCCCGGACACGGCGACAGCAGCGGTCGTGTCTCGATGGTCGGAGCGACCGGAACCTACGTGGAGATCCCCGCACACCCCTACCGCGACGCCGCCGGTCCCGCGGACCTGGAACTGGAACGGGTCGCCGACCTGCCCGGGGTCGTGGTCGACGCCACCGAGACCCACAGGATCGGCCCCGAGACCTTCGCCGGACTCGACCTGCGCGGCCGCGCCGTCCTGATCCGTACCGGCTGGGACCGACACTGGCGCACCGAGACCTACGGCACGCACGAGCACCCTCATCTGACCGAGACCGCCGCCAAGACACTGGTCCAGGCCGGGGCCGTCCTGGTCGGCATCGACTCGATCAGCGTGGACGACACCTCACCCGCGACCGAGGGGGCCCGACCGGCCCAGGCCGTCCTGCTCACCGCCGGCCTGCCGATCGTCGCCCACCTGTGCCTGCTGGACCGACTCCCCACCGAGGGTTTCACCTTCTACGCGGTTCCCGCCAAGGTGCGTGGACTCGCGGCCTTCCCGGTCCGGGCCTTCGCCCTGCTCGAAGGAGCCTGAGCGAAGGTTCCCGAGCGGGCCTCACAGGTCGGCGTCCACGTCGTATCGGGCTCGGCGCCGTTCGCGTCGGGCCCGACGCTCGGTCTCCTGCCGGGCCGCCCGTTCGTCCAGCGCCACGGCACTGGTCATCGCGTTGGACAAGGCCCGAAGCTCCATGTTGATCCGGGGGTGGGAGGGCAGCCGGGGCAACGCTCCCAACCGTGGAGTCCGACGTTCCTCTATCGCCGAGATGAGCTCCTGGAAGGCCAGATCCACCCGTTGCAGGGTGATGACGCCGACCGGTTCGGGGACACGGTCCTGGGATAGCGCGGACAGGGCCAGGTAGCCGATGCGTTGGGTGGCCACCACCACCGGCCACAACGGCCGGGTGGAGGCCGCCCGTGGGGCGTCCCCCAGTGCGCTCTCGTACACGCCACGCAGGCTCACCGTGGCCGCGCGCATGTCCCTGCGCAGTCGGTAACGGCGTGCCTCGGTGATCTCCGCGTCCTGGTCGAGCACCGCCGACATGCACTGGCGGGTGCGTTCCAACACGTTGGCGATGGCCTGCGGCAATCGGGTCGCCGAGGCCTTGCGCCACAACAGCAGGGCGCCCGCCAGGCCGAAGGCCGAACCCACCAGGGTGTCGACGATCCTGGATTCGGCGAGGTCGGCGAGGGGATGAGGATGGGCCGTGTGGGACAGCATCAGTGCCATCGGGGTC
This sequence comes from Nocardiopsis alkaliphila YIM 80379, assembly GCF_000341005.1. Taxonomy (GTDB): domain Bacteria; phylum Actinomycetota; class Actinomycetes; order Streptosporangiales; family Streptosporangiaceae; genus Nocardiopsis; species Nocardiopsis alkaliphila. The sequence continues at coordinate 29,362 of NZ_ANBD01000001.1, forward strand.
AACAACACCGAGGCGTAGAAGAAGTTACGGGCCACCACCAACTGGGTGGCGCCCTGCAACAGACCGGCCAGGACGATCACCACGGCCAATGGCGGTGAGAGCATGAGCAGCCCCACTCCGGCCAACACACCCAGCAGGGTGCCCAGGGAACGCTGTACCGAACGGTTGAAGGTCAGGACCACGCTACCGGCCTGCAGCACCGAAGTGGCGGTCAGCGCCACCCAGTAGTAGTGATCCAGCCCCATCCACAGCCCGAACATCCCGGCGGCGGTCACCGTCAGCCACATTCGTAGCGCGGTGGGGCGGATCAGCGAGTCCTTGCTCAGGCTGGAGCGCAGGGCGTTCAACAACGCGGGGTAGCGCTCATCGTGCAGGTCGGCGGAGCGCTCGTCCTCCTCGACGTCCTCGTCTTGGGCGCTGCGCCGCGCGGCCTGGGCGGCCCGAGCCAACAGGCCGTACAAACGGGACTCCAACGAACGCGGCCGCATGCCGCGACGCAGCTCGTGCAGGGAGTCGGGATCGGGGGCCTGGGCGGGGTCGGCCACGGCCGGCGCCATCCGGTCGGCGAACTCCGCGGCCTGTTCGGGCAGGGCCGTGGTCCGCGCGATGCACACCTGGGTCGCCGCCAGGTGCACGTCGGAGACCCAGCGCAATAGCGCGCGCAGCCGGGCGGCCTCGGCGGTGGTGCGGTAACCGCGGGTCTGGCCCAACAACACGATCCGCCAGGCTTCGGCCACCGCAACCGACGCCTCGTGCTGGGCGTGGTCGAGCTCGGGGGTGCCCACGGACCGCAACAGGGTGGCCAAGGCCCGAAACGCCTCGGCCACCGCCTGGTACTCGGGGTGACGCGCCCGCAGTAGGGCTCCGGACATCGACACGGTCCAACCCACCGCGGCGCCCAACGCGGCGATGAGAGCGTGCAGGAGGACCTCGGACACACCCCCGGGGGCGATGGTGGAGATGCTGGCGACCAGGACGAAGAACATCGGACCGGGTTTGTCCACCCGCCAGGCCGCGCACACCCAAGTGGCCAGACCGGCGGTCAGCCCGATGGAGACCACGGCGGCCCACGGGGAGAGCGCCGAGGCCAGGGAGTTGACGGCCACCGCCGTGACGAACCCCAGGCCCACCAGGGCCAAGGCGGCGGCGCGGTAGGAGTAGGGGGTCTTCTTCTCGTACAAGACGGTCATGGACCCGAGAGCGGCCAGGGTGCCGACCTGGGGGCCCAAGAGTGCCGTTGCCAGGGCGAAGGAGGTCGTCATCGCCACGGCCGCGTACACCGCGGTCCGCCACGCCCACCGGCCGGCCTCCAGCCCGAAGAGGGCCTTCAAGTTCATCCGAGGGGTGGGTCGCTCACCCACGATCGCCCGTTCGGGGCCCCTCGTGCCCTCGCCCAGGGACATCGGTCCGGTGTCACCGGTGGTTCCCAGATCTCGCACGGGCCCCATCCTAGGTCGAGGGGTCCTTGTGCACGGGGGCGGAGGTCACCGAAGGGGTAGGGGCGCTCAGGCGGAACCGGCCTCCTCGCGCCGGCGTTCGCGGAGGGCCTTCAGTTCCGCTTCGGCGCGTTCGGCGCGTTCCAGGGCCCGATCCCTGGCCTCCTCGGCCATCGCCAACCGTGCCGCTCCGGCCTCGCGGGCCTCGACCAGGGTCGTTTCGGCGCTGCGGCGCTGAGTGTCCAGTTCGGCGATGAGTCGCTCGCGGTCCGCGTTGGAGCGCTCCAACTCTGCGGTCAGGCGTCGTCGCTCGGCCTCGGCCGCGGCCCGGTCGGACTCCAGCAGGCGGTGGCCGCGCTCCAGCTCGGTGTCGAAACGCGACCGCTCCGACTCCAGGTCCCGAACCGCCCGGTAGGCACGCTCTTCGGCGCTCTTCGCGCGAGCGCGGGCCTCAGCGGCGGCCCGTTCGGCCTCCTCGCGCAGACGTGACTGTTCGACGAGTTCGCTGCGTGCCCGTTCGGTTTCGCCCTGGGCTCGGTCCAGGCGGAGCGCCGCCTCGGTGCGCTCACGTTCGGTCTCGGCGCGTGCCCGCTCGATGGTGTCGGCGATTCGGCGTTCGGCGGTGGCCAGCCCGGCGTTGGCCTCGGCCACGGCGGCGTCCCGCTCCAGGACCGCGATCCGTGCGCGTTCGGCCTGCGCTCGACTTTCGGTCTCGGCGGTGTCCCTACGACGCAGAGCCTCCTCCGCGATGCGTTCGGCCTCCTGGGTGGCGGCCACGGCCGAGGCGGTGGCCGCCTCCGCGGCGCGTCGAGCCGCTTCGGCCTCCCGCCGACGGTTCTCCGCCTCCAGCCGGGCCGAGTCGGCATCGGCTACACGACGGGAGGCTTCCAGACGGGCCGCCTCCACTTGTGCTTCGGCGGCGGCCGGGTCGGACATGGTGGAGAAGGCTTCGGTGGCCGCGTTCAACGTCGCGCTCAGCTGTTCGGTCTGTACGGCGAAGCGGATCAACAGGTCGTCGGCGCGCAGCCGGGCTGCGCTGACGGGTTCGCCGGCCTGTGAGATGGCGGTGGGGTCGTTCTCCCGCTGCTCGGCGCGCACCTGACTCTCGGCGTTCTCCGCTTCCTGAGCCAGCCGTTGACGTTCCTTCCACGCCCGCCACCGCGTGTGCTCGGGCAAGTCGCAGTATTGCGGTGGGCGCCCGGGGGAGGACCCGCGGGGAACTGGTCGGGTACAGCCGGGAAAGACACAGGTGTTGGAGTCGGAGGAGGCCACGGGGCGAGCGTAGCGCCTTCCGTCCGGAGCGTGGGCGGGTGTGTCGCGCTCGAGGGTGGAGCGGACGGGGAAAGCCCCCGCGCGGGACGTGGGTGAGACCGCGCGGGGGCCGGTTCGGGGGAATCGATGCGGGTCCAGGTCCTGGCTCGGCGAACCACGGGGTGCCGTTCGAGTGCCTGTCTCTCCGGCGCCTGGACACGCCACGGCGAAGCCGAGGCGCTGAGAACGGTGCCTAGTCGTGGGCACCGAAACCGTTGACGCGGCAGACCATGGTGGTGATGAAGGGGCGGAAACCTTCCTGCTCCAAGAACGTGATGTCCTCGGAGGCCGTGGCCAGCGCGGAGAATTCGATGTCCCGCACACCCATGCCGGCCAACTGTCGGCGGATCTCCTCAAGGAGCTCCGAGCCCACGCCGGTGCCGGTGTACTCGGGGTCGATGGCGAAGGTCTGCACGACCGCGACGCGGTCTCCTCGGTCCCAGCTGCCCTGGGCGCTCTCGCGCAGGGTCACCATCGCGTAGCCGGCCAGGTCTCCCTCGTGCTCGGCGAGGATCGCCATCGTGTCGGGGTCGGCGAGCCAGGCCAGGTACTGGGCGCGGCGACGACGCCAGGACTCGTCCAGGCTCACGGCGCCGATGATGTCCTCGAGGTGGGAAGCGGTCACCGTGTGCTGCTGGTGGAGGGCTCCCCACAGGTCCGCCAGTTCCTCCACCTCGTGGGAACCGAGGTAGCGGAAGCTGAGAACTCCGACGTCGGTCGGTCGAGTTTTGGTCATCAGCGAAGTTTGCATTTTCTTCTCACCCGTTTCACCAGCTTGAGTACTGGGCCCCCTGGGAGCCGCTCGGCGCGGATCCGTGGTTGAGCTGTGGGTCTGACTGTACGCGTCGATAACAGAGGGGAAGGGTGCGACACGAGGAAAAACTGCACATCTCGCCGCAATTGAAGAAAAAAAGAAAATCTTTCCTCTTGATGGTTTCTTTGGATGTGGGGCGGGCGGCAGGGGGGTGTGTACCGAATCACCCAGAAACAACCCATCATCGGATCGAAATCACATCGAAGTCCTACCGCCCTGCCATAAGTTGGGGTCCATGATCGATGTCCGGCGCTTGCAGCTCCTTCAAGCCCTCGACCACCATCGCACGGTGGCCGCGACCGCGGAGGCGCTCAACGTCACACCCTCGGCGGTCTCCCAGCAGTTGGCCGCTTTGACCCGCGAGGACGGGACTCCTCTGGTGGAACGGCAGGGGCGCCGTTTCCTGTTGACCGGCGCCGCCCGGGTGCTCCTCAAGCGTGCCCCCGTGATCTTCGCGGAGATGGAGCGCGCCGCCTCCGACTTGGCCGAATACGCCGATGGTGACCGAGGCGTCATTCGGGTGGGCTCTTTCTCCACCGGTATCAGTGATCTGCTCGCCCCCGCTTTGGCCCGGCTGCGCCACAGCCACCCGGGCTGGAGCTTCGAGGTCGTACAGGCCGAACCCGAGGACAGCGCCGAAATGGTCCGCTCGGGTCGGCTGGACGTGGCCGTCACCATGTCCACCGGTCACCTGCCCCCTGCGGGCCACCCCGACTTTCGCAGCGATCCGGTCATGGTCGAACTCTTCGACGCGATCCTGCCCTACCAACACCCCCTGGCCACTCGGACCAGCCTGCACTTGGCCGATGACCTGGCCGGGGAGGACTGGATCATGTCCGCTCCAGGCACCGCCTGGCACGCCTGCGTGACCGGCGCCGCCAACCAGGCAGGGTTCCAGCCGCGCGTGGTGCACACCGTCGACGACTTCAGCGCGGTGTTCTCCATGGTCCAGGCGGGCCTGGGGATCGCGCTGATGCCCCGGCTGGCCTGGACAGGACAGAACCACCCCCAGATCGTCGTTCGCGGGGTGCGCGAGACCGCGCGTCGCCACGTCATCATGCTCTCCCGGGCCGGGGCCACCCCCGAGCCCCTGCTCACCGCGGTTCGTGAGGCCGCCAGCAAGGTTCCGGTCCCCTCGGTGGGCCCCTTCGCCATCGCTGGTTGATGGGGTTTCGGGCTCACCAGGGCAGGGTCGGGACGTCGTCGAGTACGCCCTCGGCCGCCTGGTGCAGATAGGAGGCCACCACTCGGATCGGCCGCCAGGACCAGCCCCCGGTACGTCCGGCCAGGAACACCTGGCGCACACCGCCCAACTCGCCCAACGGGGCGTGGGCCACCCCGCGCCGGGTCGTCGTCGACAGGCGCGGCACGACCCCGACCCCCAACCCGGCGGCCACCAGTTCCTCGAACAATTCCAGGGTGTCGATCCGGTGCACTATCCGCGGGGTGAAGCCGGCGTCGGCGCACATCCGCTGTACCAGCGCCTCCTCGTCACCCCGATAGGGGCTGGCGATCCAGGCTGCGTCGGCCAGTTCTCGCAGCCGACGTCTGGTCAGGGTGCGACTGTCCGCCCCATGGGAGGGCTGGGACAACAAGAGCCCTTCGGTTCCCACTGGATGAACCCTCAGCGTCCCCGGGAAACGTCGGGGGAGAAGACTGTATTGGTACACCACTCCCAGATCGGCCCCACCGTCCTGCAACAGGGTCAGTGCCTGTTCCGACTCGTGTTCGGTCAGATGGATGTCGATGCCGGGGTGGTCGCGTCGCAGGCGGCGTAGCGCCGGGAGCACGATCGGGGCCGCCGAGGTGTACATGACCAGGTCCACGCGCCCCATCGGGGCGCCCTCGCCGGCGAATTCGGAGCGGGCCGCCTCCACCCTGGCCAGGATGTCCACCGCGTGTTCGGCGAGCCTGTGACCGGCGGGGGGGAGCCGCACCCGACGTCCGTCGGGAACGAGTAGGGGCACCTTCGCCTCCCTCTCCAAGACGGCGAAGTGTTTGGAGACCGCGGAGGTGCTCATGCCCGTGACCTCGGACACGGCTGCCATGGTGCCGAGTCGGTCCAGTTCCACGAGCAGACGTAGCCGAGTGAAATCCATCAACCAAAAATACATGGTTCATCCACCATCAGTCCGTGGACAGAAACGAACGGCTTGGATGCAATGGTCGGGTGATCCCCTCCTTCCTCACCTCGCGCCGCCGTGCCCGTTTCCAGGTCCCGGCCCCCCTCATGCTGCTCATCGGCATGTTCACGCTGCACACCGGCAGTGCGCTCGCCGTCACCGCCTTCGAGCACGCCGGTCCGGCCACCGTCACCTGGCTCAGGCTCGGCTGGGCGGCACTGCTGCTGACGATGCTCGGTGGTCGCTCCCTGTGGCGGGCCGTGCGCGCGGCGACGCGACGCGAGCTGGGTGCCGTGGTGATCCTGGGCACAGCGAGCGCGGGGATGATGCTGTTCTATTCCGAAGCGACGGCCCGCATCGAACTCGGCACCGCCACCGCCATCGAGTTCCTGGGCACCCTCGTGGTGGCCGTGGCCGCCATGCGCCGTCGCCGTGAACTCGTGTGGATCCTCGCCGCCGTGGTCGGCGTGGTGTGCCTGACCCGTCCCTGGCAGGGTGAGCTGGACCTGGTCGGCGTCGCCTTCGCGCTCGCCGGCGCGGTATGCGTGGTCGGCTACATCATCCTCACCCAGAAGGTCGGAGCGGGTTTCGGCGCCATGCACGGGCTGACCCTGTCGATGATCGTGGGCACCGTGGTCACCGCCCCACTGGGCGCCCCGGGGGCCATCGCCGACCCGAACCTGGAACTGATCGGCTTCACCCTGCTCATCGCCCTGCTGTTTCCGATGGTGCCGTTCCTATTGGAGATGGTCGCCCTGCAGCGGATGGGTCGGACCGCCTACAGCACCTTCTCCAGCCTGGAGCCGGCCGTGGCCCTGGTGATGGGAATGATCGTCATCGGTCAGGCCCCGGTCACCGTTCAGTTGGTGGGTATGGGCCTGGTGGTGGTCGCCGGCCTCGGAGCGGCCCGGGGCGACCGTGGGCCCGGCCCGGCCCTTCCGGAGAAGAAGGTGGTGCGCCTGCGCCACGCCAGGACGGGTTCGGGGGTGGAGGAGGGTGCCCACCGGCCGCGCACCCCGTTCCCCGAACCCGAAAGGGCCGGGGGGCGGGGTCAGGGACACGGCCCCGTACCGGAGTTGTTCTAGGGGTTCTCGGCCGGAGGCACCGCCACGCCATCGGCGATGTCGCGCAGCGCCCGCACGTGCTGTTCGAAGGCCTTGCGGCCCCCTGCGGTCAGGGTCAGCGAGGTGCGGGTGCGGCGCCCCACCCGAAACTTGCTCACGGCCACGTATTCGGCCTCCTCCAAGGTGGCGATCTGCTTGGACAGCACCGAGTCGCTGACCTCCACCAGATCGCGCAGCACCCGGAACTCCACCGAGGTGGCCGAGGCGAGCGCGGCCACGATGGAGAACCGAACGGGGGAGTGGATGACCTCGTCCAGTCGACTGCGCGGGTGACTCACCGGGCCCTCCCGGCGCGGCGCAGGACGATCAGGCCGGCCCCCGAGGTGGGGATGGCGCTCAGGAGGGCCATCGGCACCCACCAGAGTGGCTCGCCCTGGAAGAAGATCATGCCCACGACGATCGCCAGAGAGTAGATCACGCCCCATCCGGCGATGCCCCAGGTGTGCAGCTTGCCGTAGTGCAGTGGCTTGACCGGTTGTTTGACCATGTAGAGGCTCAACAGCGACAGTGCCAGGGCGAAGAAGGACGTTCCGACGATCACGCCCATGACCGAGTCGCTCAGTCCCATGGACAGGAGAAGGGTCAGGCTGACGACTCCGTAGCCGATCCCGTAGACCGCGTACCAGTGGCCCATCGGGCGGACCTTCTTCTCCAACGCCTGGGCCTGTTCGAGGGCGTCCCAGGCTTCTTCTCTGCGCATGTGCGCACCTCCCGTGGTCATCGTGTTTCTACGTTGACACTAACTTTCCATGTTGGCAAGTAATTTCCATGGTGATCCCTGGCGGTGGATCGACAGCCGGGAGCTCTGCGGGGACGTGACGCATCCCCCGTTGTTCCAAAGCGCGTGCGCACCGGCGAATGCACTAACTTGGTGCGAATCATGGCCGCGAAAACTGATCTCGAACTCCTGCGCGCCCACGAACCGGTGCTCATGTGCACCAAGGGAGAACTCTTCTTCCCCACGGACGTGGACGCCTACGTACGCAATTGCAGCCTGTGGATCGAGGAGCCCGGCGGGCGCGAGAGCCTCATCGTCCCCGCCGGAGAGCTCACCCTCGACCGCCTCTCCCAGGCCGAGGAGGAGTGGCCCCACCGCCACAAGCATCTGCGCTTCGTGCAGGAGGAGTCACTGCGCGAGGAGGCCCGACGTTTCAAGGGCATCGCGCGCTCCGTCATCCCCAAGAGCGGCCGGCTGGCCGCCGTGGGCGTGCTCGGCCGTGTCCTCGACATCCTGATGAAGCTGTCCCTGCTCATTCGCGGCGCGGTCCCCGGTGGCCTCACCTTCGCCGCGGTCACCCGCTACCGCGAGCGAGTCGACAACGGTGGCGCCACCTACTACGGGCGCGTCACCCGCGAGGGTGGCTACACCATCCTTCAATACTGGTTCTTCTACGCGATGAACGACTGGCGCACCATCTACGGCGGGGTCAACGACCACGAGGCCGACTGGGAGCGCGTCACCGTCTACGTCGTGGAGAACCCCGACGGCACCACCCGCCCGCTCTGGGTCGGGGCCTCCTCGCACGAGTACCACGGTGACGACCTGCGGCGTTCCTGGCAGGACCCCGACCTGCACCGGGACGGCGACCACCCGATGATCTACGTCGGCGCCGGATCACACTCCCACCAGATGCTCCCCGGCGACTACCTCATCCAGGTCGACCCCTCCTTCCTGCGCGGACCGGTCCGCGCCTGGCGCAGACTGAGCCACCGCCTCTTTCGCGCCGACAGCGCCATCAACCGACACGGCATCGGTGTGCCCTTCGTCGACTACGCCCGTGGGGACGGCGAACGGTTGGGCCCCGGTGGAGACCGCGAGTGGAACGCCGTCCTCATCGACGACCACACCCCGTGGTTGCGTGGTTTCCGTGGCCTATGGGGTCGCGACACCGGCGACTTCTTCGATGGTGAACGCGCTCCCAGCGGTCCTCGTTACGAACGCGACGGCACCATCCGCCGTTCCTGGGCCGACCCCCTGGCCTGGGTCGGTCTGCAAAAGGTCGCCCCCACGGAAAAGGCGGCCCGGGCCGAACTGCGCTCCCACGTGAAACACCTCGATGAGCGGCTGCGCGCCCACGACGCCGACATCCTCCGCCGTCGCGACGAACTCCGACGACTGGAAGCGGCCCGCCTGGTCCTGGAACGCGAAGCCCATTCCCGCCCGCTTTCCCGCGAGTACCGGGGAAGGATCGAGGAACTGGAGATGGAGCTCGGCGAGGTCTACGAAAAGCGCGTACTGACCGCCGACGAACGGGACGGTCACCTGCGTGCCCTGGAGAGCGACGTCCCACTGCTCCCCGCGCCCACCGGGCACCTCAAGGCCCCGCACATGCCCTACGCCTCCGGGGAACAACGCACCACCCGTTTCCTGCACGTGTGGGTGGCGCTGAGCACTCCGCTGCTGCTGCTCTCCCTGGCACTGACCCTGTTCCTGCTCGACGGTCAGATGACCCTGTGGGCGATGCTCGGCGTGGTCCTGCTGTTCGCCGCCATCGACTCGATCGCTCGCCGTAAATTCGTCCAATACCTCACCGGGGTGGCCTTCCTGGCCCTGGTCACCGGCGTCCTCCTAGGGGTCGTGATGGCCTTCATCGCCGACTGGCGGATCGCCGTGACCGTGCCCATCGTGCTCATCGTCGTGTTGTTGCTGGTCGTCAACGTCCGTGATCTCATGCGCCGCTGAGGACACTCCCGCGCGGATCGGACCCGGACGGGGCCACCGCGTGGGACACAATGGGCCGATGGACGACGCCCTGTTCGAATCCCCGCCGGTGAGAGTGGCCCCCGGCGCGGTGCACCTGCCCGGACGACTGTCCCTGGACACCCGAGTCGATCTGGTCCGGCGGTGTCGAGAGTGGGCGCGCGGCCCCGCCGGGATGCGCCGGCACACCATGCCCGGCGGTGGGACCATGAGCGTTTCGATGGTCTCCCTCGGTTGGCACTGGCGTCCGTACTCCTACAGTCGGACCCTGCCCGACGGCACCCCGGTCCAGCCCTTCCCCGACCTGCTCGGCGACCTGGCCGCCCGCGCGATCGAGGAGGCCTACGGCGTCCCCTACGAAGGCGACCCCCACGACGTGGCCCTGGTCAACTTCTACGACGCCGACGCTCGCATGGGTATGCACCAGGACCGCGACGAACGCTCCCGGGCCCCGGTGGTCTCCATCAGCCTCGGTGACACCTGCGTGTTCCGCTTCGGCAACACCGAGAACCGCGACCGCCCCCACACCGACGTGGAACTACGTTGCGCAGACCTGTTCGTCTTCGGCGGTCCCTCCCGGATGGCCTATCACGGCGTGACCCGCGTTCGGCCGGGTACCGCCGACCCCGCCCTCGGACTGGTGGGGCGGCTCAACATCACCGTCCGTGCCTCCGGCTTCGATGGCTGAGCGGGCCTGCGGCCGGGTGAGCGTGTCCTGCTCGCGAACCGGCCTCGTCTTGGTCAGGATCGGGACGAGGACACGACCGGAAAGGCCCGACGATGACCGAAGCCGCGCCCGAGCGCACCATGGCCCTGGGACGGGAGGGCGAGGTTCTGCCCGCCGACGGGCCGCCCGGGGAATGCCGGATCGTCCTGTACCGGAGGGGAGCGCCCCCACGTGAGGTCGCCGGCCTCGGCGACGTCCAAGGGGCCCTGGACACGGACCCCGAGGCACTGGCGTGGATCGCGTTGACCGAACCCGACCGTGGGCAGATGGAGGAGGTCGGTCGTCGCTTCGACCTGCCTCGACTGGCCGTGGAGGACACGATCGTGGCCCACCAACGCCCCAAGGTCGAGGCCTACGGTGACATCCTGTTCATGGTTCTGCGCCCGGCCGTCTACGACGAGGCCGAGGAGAGGCTGAGGGTCGGGGAGGTCCACCTCTTCGTCACCCCCCGGTTGGTCATCACCCTCCGCCATGGCGCCGGTCTGGACTTCCAAGAGATCCGTGCTCGCATGGAGGAGCACGGGCACCCTGGAGGCCAGGGCGCGCTCGGGGTGGTCCACGCCGTGTTGGACCGAGTGGTCGATGACTACGCGCCGGTGGTCGCCGGACTCCAAGAGGACATCGACGAGGTGGAGAACCAGGTCTTCAACGAGGAGAAGGGCGTCTCCCGGCGTATCTACCGCCTGACCCGCGAGGTCATCGTGCTACAACGGGCCGTGGACCCACTCGGAGAGGTCTTGGCCGGACTCCTCGACCACCGGGACCGTTCGCAAGGCAGGCGAAGGAGCGAACTGCACGAACACCTGCGTGACGTCGCCGACCACGTGACCGTGGTCCGTGAACGCGTGGACGGCTTCCGGGACCTGTTGCAGAACATCATGTCGGTGGAGAGCAGCCTGGTGGACCAGGCCCAGAACGACGTGATGCGGAAGGTGTCCTCCTGGGGCGGCATCCTGGTCGTGCCCACCCTGATCTCCTCGCTCTATGGCATGAACATCGCTCCAGGGCCGGGTTACCACTGGTTGTTCACCTGGCCGCTGACACTGGCCGCCATGGCCCTGCTCAGCCTGCTCCTGTACGTGCTCTTCAAGCGCCAAGGGTGGTTGTAGGGATGCTCCCAGGCCGGTCCTTCGCCCGGCCGGGGAGCGGGCGCCCTTTCAGGGGTTGAGCATGCGCTGGACCTCCCGCAGGTCCTCGCGGGCCGAAGCCGCGTGCTCCTCGGCCTCAGCCAGAGCGCGACGCCGATCCTCGACCGCCTTGTCCACCCGCTCCCGCAACATGCGCCCTTCCCGCTCGCGCGCCCGTTCGGCCTCGCCTTGTTCCCGCGTGGAAGTGCGATAGGCCATCGCGGCCCCGCCCGCCGAGAGCACCGTCAACAGCCAAAGGACGCCGTGCGTCGTGAGCAGGGAGATCATCAACAGCACACCGGCGGTGGCCACGGCGGCCCACAGCATGGTGCGCGCGTTGCCGTTCGGGGTGGTGTGCGCCTCGATCCTTCGACGCGCCTCTTCGAGTCGTCCCTGGTCGGCCCCGGCGGCGGTGATCGGGATGGTGACCCCCCGCGTGGCGAGGTCGGTCTTCTCGGGCGGCGGCGCACAGGCACGGGTCACCAAGGCCTGGGCTCCTTCCAGTACGGCGGAGCGTTGCAGGACCAAGGCGAAGGTGCGGCGGTGTGGGGGCGACTGCTCCGTGGTGAGGTCACGTTGGAGCAGGGTGTCGACCTTCTCCACGGTCTCGTCCCAGGACGGCAGGGTCACCTCCTGACCGGAGCCCTCGATCACCGCGCGCAACCGGCTCGCCTCGGCCAGCAGGGGCGCCTCCTCGGGGCTGCCCTCCTCCACCAACAGGCGCAGGGTCTGCTGGAGGAACGCGGCGCTGTCGGGGTCGGGGGCGAGTACCTCGGTAGGGGTCTCCTCGCCTCCCAGTGTGGTGATGGTGGTGATCCGCTCACGTAGTTCGCGCATCCTCCGGGCGGCCTCGGCACGCTGGGCGATCGTGGGATCGTCCTTGGGGCCCGGGCGCGTACCACCGGACGCGGGCGCGGTCCAGGCGTCCACCGTCGGGGCCTGGAACCCCTCCGTGGACCAGTGGCGCAGGGTGGACAGCAATAGCCGTTCCCGGGCGTGGTCGCCGAAGGAACCGTCCGCGCTCAGCAGCCACAGGGCGCGCTGACCGCGGGTGAGTCCTGCGTCGGGAGAGGGCAGGTGGGGGAGGAGGTCGGCGGCCACGTCCTCACCGAGCGTTCGGGCGTTCTCCGCACTGGTGAGCGCGGCGGCCAAGGCGACGAAGGTACGTGCCCGCGCGGCGTCGATCCGGGTGGCCTCGTCGAAGCGCAGGCGGGCTCGGGAGAGGTCGCCGTTGAGTAGGGAGTGCAGGCCGCGGGCTGCCGGGACCAGCCAGTATCCGGGCACGTCGTCGAGTTCGAGGGTGCCCAGGGCCGCACCGTCGAGTAGCTGTAGGGTGCGGTGGCGGGCGATGGCCGCGCCGTCGAACATGCCGAGGGTGACGCGCAGGTCGCTGAGTTCGATGAACGCGTCCAGGGTGGCCGAGACCCGGTCGAGCCGCTGTTCCAGGTTTCCCCTCAACCGTCCCAGCTCCGAGCGCATACGGCTGCGCTCCCGGGCCATCTGCGAGTGAGCGGAGCTGAGATTCTCCTCCAGATCCCGGATACGTACGTTCTGCGAGTAGTCGGTCCAACTCATGCCTTCGATCCCTTTCTCCGCGCGCCCGAGGGACGAAGCGCGCTGGAGGGTGTGACGGTCAAAAATCGTGTCCGGTTCGGTGTGCGAGGTGGTCAGGCGTGGACGAAGAACCCTCACCATGGGTGTCGTGTCGACCACGGAGGGGTGATTGCGCTTCGAGGTCACGTGAATCACAATTGGGAGCGCTCCCAAAGGAGGATGACCATGGCCGACCCACGCCCCCAGGACGACTCGTCGCTTCCCCCGCACCTGTTGTTCGGCACCGCCACCGCCGCCTACCAGGTCGAGGGCGCCGCTCAGGAAGGAGGCCGGGGACCTTCGATCTGGGACACCTACTGTCGCACCCCGGGGCGTGTCGCCCGGGGGGAGTCCGGCGACGTCGCCTGCGACCATTACCACCGTTACGGCGAGGATGTCGCCCTGCTCGCCGACCTCGGTGTGGACCTGTACCGTTTCTCGGTGGCCTGGCCGCGTATCCAACCCACCGGTAAGGGGCGCCCCAACCCTGAGGGCCTGGCCTTCTACGACCGTCTGGTCGACACCATCCTCGGCGCCGGCATCGAGCCCGTCTTGACCCTCTACCACTGGGACCTGCCCCAGGCGCTGGAGGACGAGGGCGGATGGCGGGTCCGTGACACCGCGCGCCGCTTCGGCGAGTACGCCGGCATCGTCGCCGACCGACTCGGCGATCGGGTCGACCGGTGGATCACCCTCAACGAACCCTTCTGTTCGGCCTTCGTGGGTCACGCGGTAGGCCGTCACGCCCCCGGAACGAAGGAAGGAACGCCCGCCCTGGCCGCCGCCCACCACCTGCTGCTGGGGCACGGCATGGCCGTCGGTGAACTCCGAGCCGCCGCCGCGGGACGGGTCGGTATCACCCTCAACCCCGACCACTTGGTGCCCGCCACCGACTCCGAGACCGATCACGCCGCGGTGGAACGCGCCCGCACCCTGCACAACCGAACCTGGTTCGACCCCCTCTTCACCGGCGCCTACCCGGACAACGAGAAGGAGGTCTGGGGCGACCTCTCCGACGGGGCCCACCGAAAGGAGGGCGACCTGGAGACCATCGGGCAGCCGCTGGACTTCCTCGGGGTCAACTTCTACCGGCCCATCATGCTGCGCGACGCCCCGCACACCGAACCCGATCCCGCCCGCCGCACCGCCGTCGACATCGGGGTGGAACAGGTCCCCTACGAGGGGGTCCGGCACACCACGATGGGTTGGCCGGTGGTCCCCGAGTCCTTCACCGACCTGTTGATCGACCTGGATCGCCGATACCCCGGACTGCCGCCGATCCTCATCACGGAGAACGGCTCCGCCCGACCCCACGCCCCCGACGACACCGGGCGAGTCCACGACGAGGACCGGATCGCCTACCTTCGTGATCACCTCGCCGCACTGGGGCGGGCCATCGAAGCGGGGGTGGACGTACGCGGATACTTCGTGTGGTCGCTATTGGACAACTTCGAGTGGGCGTTCGGCTACGACCGTCGCTTCGGCCTGGTGCGGGTGGACTACGAGTCACTGGAGCGCCACCCCAAGAGCAGTTACCACTGGTACCGCGACTACCTGACCTCGCACCGGGACCGGCGTAGGCGCGTCGAAGGTGCCTGACGCACCTTCTTCCCACGGAGGTGCCTTCGAGGTCAACGCCGTGTTGGCATACGTTTCGTTCTGCGGCAAGCTGGGGGAGGTCAGGCACACGAGGCCCATGGGGGCTCATGACGGACGGATCGGGTATGGCGGCGCCGCGAGGTTCGAGTTCGGGGACCAGCGCAAGTCTGCGTGCGGCGCAACGCATGCTCCAACTGCAGGGCAGTCTGGTGGAACTGCTGCGGAGCAAGCCCTTCAGTCAGGTCACCTACAAGGAGATCACCGAGGGCGTCGACATCGACCGCTCCACCGTCTACCGCTACTACAACCACAAGAACCAGGTGTTGCAGGCGGCCGTGGAGGTACGGCTGACGGCCTTCGCCTCCCAGGTGGACTTGACCTTCGGGCGGATGGAGTCGATCGATGGCTACATGGGACGCCTGGTGGACGCCTGGGTGGGGCTGTGGTTGGAGTCCGGTGGATTGTTGGCGGCGGCTTCGGGGCTGGGCGCGGAGCCGGGACCACAACGCGTCTGGTGGCGTGAGCGCATCGAACCCTGGGTCGAGGCGGTCCGTGAGGCGATCGAGGTGGCCCGGTTCGTGGAAGAGCTGCCCAAGGATGGGCGCCCCGCACGCCCCTTGGCGGAGATGACGGTGGGCATGTGCCTGTCCACCTTCAACAACGAGCTGACGGTGGAGCACACGGTCGAGCACCGCACGATGGTCCGCGACCTGTTGTTGGACGCGATCTTGCGCACCATGGGGCGCAGGTAGCGCCCAAGTCTCGGATCCCTCTCAGGCGCGCAGGCGGGCCACGTTCCCAAAGGCGCCCACGACCGCGCCCAAGGCGAACATGGCGGCCTCGTCCTCGTCCAAGTGGACGATGCCGGCCGGGACGCGCACGCGGTAGGGCTTATCCTCGGTCGGAACGATCTCCAGACCGTCGATGATCCCCTGACCCTCCAACATCAAAAGGGCCTCTCCGACCCTTCCGGTGCGGTCTCCCCGCGCCCATATCGACATGTGTTCACCCTAACTACGGCATGGAGCCGAAAGGCGGACCGACCCCGAACGGGCAGGGCCACGGCTCGGGAGTGGGTGGGGTTCGGCGGCGAGGCGAACCCGAGCCGCGCTTCCCGTTTCGGTCGGCCCCACGTGGTCTCGGCGAGGTGAGCGACTACACCCTCCAGTGATATCACCGGCGGTGCAGTTGCACGTGCACGCTCGCCCCTGGATGGCCGGAATCGGCCACCGGGACGATCCGTTCGGTTCAGCCTCACTCGTGGTGGGAACGTAGCGCCCGCGGAGCGAGCCGTGACATCGGATGTGCGCGCGTGGACCACCCCAGGAAATACGAGACCCTCCTCGCTCCGTCCCACGGAACCGGCCATATCGGCCATTCGCGCTCCCACCAACGGTGGGGCCGACCGTTCGCGCACATGCTCTGGTCGGGTTCTGGCCGACCGGGTCATCCACTTCGCGAGCTCGCGCTGTCGTTCGGGTGAACACCGGGACGAAGTGCACAGACGGCCCGCCTGGAGTTGGAGTCGGTGTCGGCCTCGGGATAGGGGAACCGGCGGATGCGCTGTGGCGCACACCCGCCGGCAAGACTCGGTGGTCGTCTACCGGGTCTTGATGAAGGTCGCGAGAAGACCGCTGATGATCATCATCGACATGCTGATGACCATGAGCACGAACGCGATGGTTCCGACCATGATGTTTCCTTCACTTGTCGTCCCCCGAACGCCGCGGACCTTTCCCCGACGCCCGGTACACCGGGACACCCGTGGGATGCGGGCGCGGCATGTACCTCTTCGGTGGTTCACCCTATCTCGCCCCGACCGAGAGGCCGCCTCGGGTGCGGCTCTGACCAGCGTGGTTCAGCTCTCGTCCCAGACACGGCGGTAGGTGTCGCAGAGCCAGCGCTCGACCCAGTCGCTGTCGGCGAGCGCGGGCAGGTGGGAGGTGCGGCCCAGGTCGGCCAGGCGTTCCTCCAGCTCTCGGGCGCGGTCCAAGGCCTGGGCTCGGGTGTGCTCGCCGCGACGTAGAGCGAGCAGCCAGGAACGGTCGGGTTCGGGCATGGGCAGGGTGATGGCCCCGGTCTCCAGGAGTTCGACACCTTGTAGGCCCAGCCGGACCATGTGGTAGGCGTACTTGGTGTCGAAGCCATGCCGTTCGACCAGTTCGGGGCGGTTGGTGTGCTTTTTGCCCCTTGGGCCCTCCATGCGTTCGCGTTGAGCGCGCAGGTAGCCCAGGAACCGGTCCCCGGCTCTGCGGGATGGGAAACGGTGGGCGTTGGCGCGCAGCTCTTGGCCCACGGGGGTGATGGTGACGATCTCGTGTTCGGGAACGAAAAGGGGCAGTAGGACCGTGGGATTGCCCTCCAGGGCCAGACGGGCCCACTTGCGCAAGGAGTAGACGGTCAGGTCCAGGTCTTCGTGGCCCGAGCGGGTGTGTTCGGGACTGTCGCGGTGGATGTACTGCTCGAAGGCGCGCAGACCGATGACGTATTCGGGCGGCTCGACGCAGAGGCCCATCTCGTCGCGATCGGCGGTCCCCTCCAGGCCCAGACCATGGACGCCCGAACCGACCTGGCAGCGCAACACGGTGCCTTGTTCGGCGATGCGGGCGAACTCCTCATCGGAGTGTTTCACCAGGGCCTCCTGACCGGCGCGTAGGGGTGCGAGTCGCAACCTATCGGGTGGGCGGTACGCGCCACGAGTGGTTTTCGGTCCTACGAGAGGAGGTTTCCGCCTTGTCCTAGGGGTTTTGACGTCCGTTCGGTGGTGGGAGGATCCGTTCACCGCCCGGTGTCCGCCGGGCACGGCAGTGGAAGGCAGGTCCGTGTTCCCCGAGATTCCCGACCCCGAGATCGACACCTCCGTTCCGCACAACGCGCGCATCTGGAACTACTGGCAGGGCGGTGGGGACAACTACCCCGTTGACCGGGAGATGGGCGAGCGGATCCGCTCGTTCTTCCCCGAGATCGTCGACAACGCGATCGCCGACCGCGCCTTCCTGGTGCGCACCGTCACCCACCTGGCCCGGGAGGAGGGGGTCCGGCAGTTCCTGGACATCGGGACAGGGCTGCCCACTCACGACAACACCCACGAGGTCGCCCAGTCGGTGGCTCCCGAGGCGCGTGTGGTGTACGTGGACAACGACCCCTCGGTGCTCGCGCACGCCCGAGCGCTGTTGGCCGGCTCCGACCAGGGGGCCACGGACTACCTCGACGCCGACCTGCGCGAGCCCGAGGCGATCCTGGAGGCGGCCGCCGGAACACTGGACCTGTCACGCCCGGTGGCACTGATGTTGTTGGGCGTGATCAACTTCGTCGCCGACGACGTCGAGGTCCGCGCGATCCTGGACCGTCTGATGGCGGCCTTGGCGCCCGGCAGTTTCCTGGTCGTCTCCCATCCCACCGACGACCTCGACCCCGTACGCGCCCACCAGGTGGCCGCGGCGTGGAACGAACGGGGCACCCCCAAGCTGACCGTCCGGTCGGCGGCGGCTATCGAGGCGCTCTTCGACGGCCTGGAACTGTTGGAGCCGGGCGTGGTGTCCTGCTCGCTGTGGCGGCCACGGGCCGTTGAGGCCGACGAGGTCCGCCCGGTCTCCGAGTACGGCGGTGTGGCCCGCAAGCCCGCAACGGATCAGAAGAAGGATGCCTAGCCTTTGGCGGGTTCGCTGCTCCGAAGAATGATCAAGGCCCCGCGCGAACCGGTCAGGGGTCGTGCGGGGCCTACGTGGTGCTGGGTCAGACCTTGGGGCGCTGGTCGATGACGCGACGGAACTTGCCCACCGAACGTTCGATCTGCTCGGGGTCGACCACGTCCACGGTGACGCTGACGCCGACCCTGTCCTTGACGGTCGCGCTGATCTCCCGACACAGGCTCAGGCGGCGGTCGGCGGTGCAGTCGGGGGCGGCCTCCACCCGCACGGCCATGCGGTCCAAACGGCCCTCCTTGGTGAGCACCAGTTGGAAGTGGGGCGCCAGGCCGTCCAGTCCGAGCACGATCTCCTCGATCTGGGTGGGAAAGACGTTGACCCCGCGCAGGATGATCATGTCGTCGCTGCGGCCGGTGACCTTGTCCATGCGGCGCATGGGGCGGGCGGTGCCCGCGCGCAGGGTGGTCAGGTCTCGGGTGCGGTAGCGGATGATCGGCATGGCCTGCTTGGTCAGGGAGGTGAAGACCAGCTCGCCGTTCTCACCGTCGGGCAGGACCTGGTGGGTGAGGGGGTCCAAGACCTCGGGGTAGAAGTGGTCCTCCCAGATGTGCAGGCCGTCCTTGGTCTCCACGCATTCGTTGGCCACACCCGGGCCCATGACCTCGGACAGGCCGTAGATGTCGACGGCGTTGATGTCGAAGCGTTCCTCGATTTGGCGGCGCATCTTCTCGGTCCAGGGCTCGGCGCCGAAGATGCCGACCTTCAGGGAGGTCGAACGCGGGTCGATTCCCTGATTCTCGAACTCGTCCATCAGCGTCAACATGTAGCTGGGGGTGATCATGATGATCTCGGGACGGAAGTCCTGGATGAGCTGGACCTGCTTGGCGGTCTGGCCACCGGAGGCGGGAATGACCGTGCAGCCCAGCCTCTCGGCACCGTAGTGGGCACCCAGACCACCGGTGAACAGGCCATATCCGTAGGAGACGTGGACCTTGTGCCCGGGGCGACCACCGGAGGCGCGGATGGAGCGGGCCACCACCTCGGCCCAGGTGTCGATGTCCTCGCGGGTGTAGCCGACCACGGTGGGTTTGCCGGTGGTACCGCTGGAGGCGTGGATGCGACTGATCCGTTCCCGGGGAACGGCGAACATGCCGAAGGGGTAGTTGTCGCGCAGGTCGGCCTTGGTGGTGTGCGGGAAGAGGGCGAGGTCCTCGAGGCTCCTCAAATCCCGGGGGTGGACACCGGCCTCATCGAACTTGCGCTTGTACAGGGGCACGTTGGTGTAGGCGTGCTCCAGGGTCCACCGCAGCCGATCGAGTTGCAGGGCGCGCAGTTCGTCGACGCTCATGCGCTCGGCCGGATCCAGGGTCTGGGGGGCGGGGGCCTGCCCGAAGCGCTGGTGGGAAGCGGTACCGGCCGACCGCGTGGTGGTGTCCTGGCTTGCCATGGGCCTCTCCGGGTGTGCTGCGCGGCGGTCCACCAGGTCGGATGCCTGGGTGGATGGCGGTCCCACCGCGCGGTGACGGGTTCGGGTCGGCCTCGGTGGAGAGAGGAGCCGACTTGCTTACTGACCGAACGTTCGGTTACTAATGCATTAATTCAGTCTCCGACCTGCCGTGTCAAGGAGATGATGTCGATGAGTTCACACCAGGCGGTGGCTCGCGCCACCGTGTTCGATATGGGAGGCCGTTCGTGAGCGACGTCTACGTGGTCGACGGGGTCCGCACCCCCCAGGGCCGTTACGGAGGAGCCCTGGCGTCCGTACGCCCCGACGACCTGGCCGCCCGGGTCGTGTCCGAGGTGGTCCGTCGCAGTGGCGTGCCGGGTGAAGTCGTCGACGAGGTCATCCTCGGCGCGGCCAACCAGGCCGGTGAGGACAACCGCAACGTGGCGCGCATGGCCGCCCTGCTCGCCGGACTCGACCCGAGCGTGCCCGGCTACACGGTCAACCGACTGTGCGCCAGTGGCCTGACCGCGGTCTCCTCCGCCGCCCAGGCCATCCGCGCCGGTGAGGCCGACGTGGTGGTCGCCGGTGGTGTGGAGTCGATGACGCGCGCCCCCTGGGTGATGGCCAAACCCGGCACTCCGTGGGCCAAGCCGGGCGAGGTCGCCGACACCTCCCTGGGCTGGCGCTTCACCAACCCTCGTTTCACCCAGGCCGACGCCCGGGCACCCGAGGGCGCCGGTCCCGAGGAGTTGCGCTACACCCTGTCCATGGGTGAGACGGCCGAGGAGGTCGCCACGCTGGAAAGGCTCACGCGCCGGGAGTGCGACGCCTTCGCCCTGCGCAGCCACGAACGCGCCATCGCCGCGACCGAGGCCGGGCACTTCGAGAACGAGATCGTCTCGGTCACCGTACACGGCCGTAAGGGCGCCACCCACGAGGTCACCGTCGACGAAGGCCCGCGTGAGGGTTCGAGCATGGAGGGTCTGGGTAAGCTGCGCCCGGTCTTTCGGCAGGGCGGCATCGTGACGGCCGGCAACTCCTCCTCCTTGTCCGACGGAGCCTCCGCCCTGGTCCTTGCCGGTGCCGAAGCGGTGCGTCGCCACGGTCTGACCCCGCGGGCGAGAGTGGTCGCCTCGGCGTCGGCGGGCGTCGCCCCACAGATCATGGGGTTGGGCCCGGTACCCGCCACACACAAGGTGCTGGACCGCGCCGGATGGAAGTTGGACGAGGTCGGGGCCATCGAACTCAACGAGGCCTTCGCCGCACAGTCCCTGGGCGTGATGCGTCGATTGGGTGTGGAGGAGGAGCGGGTCAACGCTGACGGCGGTGCCATCGCGCTGGGACACCCCCTGGGTTCCTCCGGCGCGCGCATCCTCGTCACACTCCTCAACCGTATGGAACGCCAGGGCACCCGACGTGGTCTGGCCACGCTGTGTGTGGGCGTGGGCCAAGGGGCGGCACTACTGGTGGAGCGCGTGTGAGCGACGACGAGGGCACCGTGAACGAGGAATTCCAGACCCTGCGGGTGGAACGGCGCGAGGACCGGACGGTGGTCGAGCTGTACCGCCCCGAGGCCCGCAACGCCATCAACGGGCGGATGATCGCCGAACTGCACCGGGTGTGCGCCGAGCTGGAGGACGACCCCAGGCCCTTGTTGTTGACCGGGCACGGAACGGTTTTCGCGGGTGGCGCCGACATCTTCGAATTGCGCGAACGGGGCCGTGAGGAGGCACTGGCCGGGATCAACAGTCGCCTGTTCGAACGACTGCACCGCCTACCGGCGCCCACCGTGGCCGCGGTCGACGGCTGGGCGTTGGGCGGGGGAGCCGAACTGTCCTACGCCTGCGACATCCGCATCGCCACCCCCACCGCGGTCTTCGCTCAACCCGAACCGGGCCTGGGCATCATCGCCGGAGCCGGGGCGTGCTGGCGGCTCAAGGAACTGGTGGGCGCCTCGGTGGCCAAACAGGTGCTGCTGGGCGGTTTCCGCCTGGACGCCGAAACCGCGCTGCGCCACGGACTCGTCGCCCGGATCGTGTCGTCGGAGGAGCTGCGCCAGAGCGCCCACGCCCTGCTCGACCGCATGGCGGCCTCCTCGCCGATGGCCCTGCGCATGACCAAGATGGTCCTGGACGCGGACGGGGTGCACCCGTTGGCCGACGATCTGACCCAGGCGGTGCTGTTCGAAAGCGCCGACAAGCACGAACGCATGACCCGTTTCCTGGAGAGGAAGAAGCGTTGACCTTGGAGATCACCCCGCAGGGCGTGCCCGAAACCGTGGCCGTCATCGGTGGCGGCACCATGGGCGCCGGCATCGTCCAGCAGTTCCTCATGGCCGGCGCGCGCGTGGTGCTGGTGGAGGCCACCGCCGAGGCCGCCGAGGCGGGTCGGGGTCGGGTCGCGGCCGGTCTGGACAAGGCGCGTGAGCGCGGCAAGATCGACGCCGAACCCAAGACCTACCTGGCCCGCTTGGACACGGTCACCGACGTCGCCGACATTCCCATCGAGGCGGGGGCCGTCATCGAGGCCGTGCCCGAGAAGCCCGAACTGAAGATCGCGGTGCTCACCGCGGCCGAGGCCGCGGTGGGAAAGGAAGCGGTGTTGGCCTCCAACACCAGCTCGCTCTCGGTCACCGAACTGGCCGCCACGCTCAAGCACCCGAGCCGCTTTGTGGGCACGCACTTCTTCAATCCGGTTCCGGCCTCCAAGTTGGTGGAGATCGTCACCGCCCCCGAGACCGACCCCGGGGTACTGGAGTCGGTGCGCGGTTGGGCGGCGGCCCTGGGCAAGACCGAGATCGTGGTGCGCGACGCCCCCGGGTTCGCCACCAGCCGCCTGGGCGTCATGTTGGGGTTGGAGGCCATCCGCATGGTCGAGGAGGGCGTGGCCTCGCCCGCCGACATCGACACCGCCATGGAACTGGGTTACCGCCACCCCATGGGGCCGCTCAGGCTCACCGACCTCGTCGGGTTGGATGTGCGATTGGCCATCGCCGAGCACCTGGCCTCCGAATTGGGAGACCGGTTCTCGCCGCCGGAGCTGTTGCGCCGTATGGTCGCCCAGGGCAGGCTCGGCCGTAAGAGTGGCGAGGGTTTCCACACCTGGGATGAAGGAGGCAAGGCGTGAGTGAGGACAAGGCCGCACAGTTCGAGGAGGCCGACGGGCTGGCCACCATCCGACTGAACCATCCGGCGCTGACCGTGCGGGTCAAGGAGGAGTTGCTGGAGGCGGTGAACCGGGCGGCCGAGTCCACCACCGCGCGTGCCGTGCTCTTCCTGGGATCGGACAAGGCGTTCTGTGTGGGCCAGGATCTGGCCGAGCACGCCAAAAGCCTGGAGGAGACCTCTGGAGCCGGGGCGTTGGACACCGTACGCGAGCACTACAACCCTATCGTTCAGGGCCTGGAGCGGATCCAGGTGCCGGTCGTGGTGGGTATCGGCGGGGCTTGTGTGGGCGCCGGCCTGGGGTTCGCCCTGGCCGCAGACGTGCGGGTGGCCGCGCGTCGCGCCAAGTTCGGTACCGCCTTCACCGGGATCGGTCTGGCCTCGGACTCGGGGTTGGCGATGCGACTGGTGAACTCGCTGGGACAGGCCCGAGCGATGGAGCTGATGCTGCTGGGCACCATGCTGGGCGCGGAACGGGCGCTGGAGTTGGGACTGATCACCGAAGTGGTGGACGATCGGGACTGGCGGACGCGTGCCCGGGAGATCGCCCTGCGGTTGGCCTCGGGGCCCACCGCCGCCTACGTGGCGGCCAAGCGTGAGGTGCGTGCGGCGGCCGAGGGCGGCCGCGAGATGGCCGAACTGCTGGAGGAGGAGGCGGACCTGCAGAACCAGCTGGGGGCGACCGCCGATCACGTGGGCGCGGTCAAGGCCTTCCTCGAGAAGAGGAAACCCACCTTCACCGGTAGGTGACCTCGTACGGGGTGCGCGTCGGATGTGCGGCGCGTGCCCCGAAACGAAGGTCCGGCACGAACGAGGGCTTGCGCTGAGCAGGTGATTCCGGCGATACTAATTACTGACCGAACGTTCGGTTATGAATGGGGATGGAACATGTCGACCACGGCCCAGGAGGCGCCCTCCGGCGCCGACGAGGCTCTTCAGGCGGACTTCGACGCCAAGATCGCGGCCAAGCAGCGCATCGAACCGCGTGACTGGATGCCCGAGGCCTACCGCAGGACCCTCATCCGGCAGGTCTCCCAGCACGCGCACTCGGAGATCATCGGAATGCAACCGGAGGGTGACTGGATCGCGAGCGCGCCCAGCCTGCGTCGCAAGGCCATCCTGTTGGCCAAGGTCCAGGACGAGGCGGGACACGGCCTGTACCTGTACGCGGCCGCCGAGACCCTCGGGGTGGACCGGGCCGACCTGACCGAGCGTCTGATCGAAGGGCGTCAGAAGTACTCTTCGATCTTCAACTACCCCTCGCTGAGCTACGCCGACGTCGGCGTGATCGGCTGGTTGGTCGACGGCGCCGCGATCTGCAACCAGGTTCCGCTGTGCCGCACCTCCTTCGGCCCCTACGCCCGCGCCATGGTGCGCATCTGCAAGGAGGAGTCCTTCCACCAGCGGCAGGGCTACGAACTCCTCATGCGCATGATGGAGGGCACCGAGGAACAGCGCGCGATGGTGCAGGACGCCGTCGATCGCTGGTGGTGGCCGTCCCTGATGATGCTCGGCCCGCCCGACGCCGATTCGCCCAACACCAGGCAGTCCCTGGAGTGGGGCATCAAGATCGACACCAACGACGACCTTCGTCAGAAGTTCATCGACATGACCGTCCCCCAGGCCGAGAAGTTGGGTGTCACCCTGCCCGACCCCGAACTGGTCTGGAACCAAGAACGCGGCCACTACGACTTCGGTGAACCGGACTGGGACGAATTCAAGCAGGTCATCTCGGGCAACGGCCCCAAGAACGCCGAACGTGTGGCCCGGCGCCGCGCCGCCCATGAGAACGGTGCCTGGGTCCGTCAGGCCGCCATCGCCTACGCGAACAAGCACAGCGCCCGGGAGGTCGCGGTATGAGCAACACCAATGGAACCGGTCCCGCCCGCCCCGAGTGGCCCTTGTACGAGGTCTTCGTGCGTGGCAAGCGCGGTCTGAACCACGTGCACGTGGGCTCGCTGCACGCCCCCGACGCCCAGATGGCCCTGCACAACGCCCGCAACCTCTACACCCGCCGCAACGAGGGCGTGAGCATCTGGGTCGTGCTCGCCGAGAACGTCACCGCTTCCAGCCCGGACGAGAAGGACCCCTACTTCGAGCCCAGCGGTGACAAGGTCTACCGCCACCCGACCTTCTATCCGATTCCCGAGGATGTCCCACACATCTAGGGCGGACGGGGACGAACGAGGCTTCAAAGGAACGACATGAGTGGCGACAACATCTTCACCGGCCTGACCGCAGAACACGACAGTGACGCTCGCTGGGCCTTCGGCACCGGCTTCACCGAGGCGCTCGCGGGCGTGGACACCACCCTTCCTCCAGGGGTTCGGGGCCAGGAACTGGCGACCTACTGCCAGATGCTCGGCGACGACGCCCTCATCCAGGCGCAGCGTCTCGTCCACTGGGTGACCGACGCTCCCGAACTGGAGGAGGAGGTGGCCCTGGCCAACATCGCCCTGGACCTGCTGGGTCAGGCCCGTTTGCTGTTGGCCCGAGCCGGTCAGGCCGATGGCACCGGGCGCGACGAGGACGCCTTCGCCTACCACCGCGACCCCGCCGAGTTCCACAACGTGCATCTGGCCGAGGCTCCACGCGGAGACTTCGCCCGATGTGTGGTCACGCTGCTCGTGCTCTCCACCTGGCGGCTGGCCCTGTTCACCCGCTTGGCCCACAGCAAGGACCCGGTGCTGGCCGCCATCGCCGCCAAGGGCGTCAACGAGCTGGCCTACCACCGTGAGTACGCGGTCTCCTGGGCGCTTCGCCTGGGGGACGGCACCGACTACTCGCACGAACGCATGGTCCAGGCCCTCGCCCAGGTGTGGCCGCTGACCGGCGAACTCTTCGCCACCCACCCGGTGGAGGCCGCCCTGGCGGCTCAGGGGGTGGGCGTGGACCCGGTCACGGTGCGCGAGGAGGTCCACGAGGTCCTCACCCAGGTCCTGACCGGTGCGACCCTGGCCGCCCCCGCACCCTTCCCCGCCGGGGAGGTCGCCGGACGCCGGGGCCGGCACACCGACGAACTGGCCCCCCTGCTGGATGAACTCCAGAAGGTGGCCCGAGAGCACCCGGAGGCGACATGGTAGCCACGGCTTCGGACACGGAGGCTCGCGAACGCGCCCGCGAACGGGCGTGGGAGGCGGCCGCCGCGGTCACCGACCCCGAACTTCCGATGTTGACCTTGGCCGACCTGGGCATCCTGCGCGAGGTCGAGATCGGCCAGGACGGTACCGCCCAGGTGTGGATCACCCCCACCTACTCGGGCTGCCCGGCTTTGGCCGAGATGCGTGTGGACGTGGACTCGGCGGTGCGCGCGGCCGGGTTCGAGCACGTTCGGGTGCGCACCGCGCTCTCTCCGCCCTGGACCACCGACTGGATCACCGAGGAGGGGCGACGCAAACTCACCGAGAACGGCATCTCACCGCCCGGTGACGCGCCCGTGCGGCCCTCCGGGCCCGTCCCCCTGACCCTGCTGCCCACCCGGACCATCCCGCGCTGTCCGCTGTGCGGGGCGGCCGACACCGAGGAACTGTCCCGGTTCGGCGCGACCTCCTGCAAGTCTTTGCACCGCTGCCGGTCCTGCCTCGAACCGTTCGAGCACGTCAAGGAGATCTGACCGTGACCACACCCGTCACCGAGACCGGCTCCGTCACCGCGCGTGGCCGGGCGGCGTTCCACCGGCTGCGCGTGTCCGCCGTCGAGCGCCTGTGCGAGGACGCCGTCGCCGTCACCTTCGACGTCCCCGACCACTTGGCCGAGGAGTTCGCGTTCGCCCCGGGGCAGTCGCTGACCCTGCGCCGTGAGATCGACGGTGTGGAGGAGCGGCGCAGCTACTCCATCTGTTCGGCGGTCGGTGAGGCGCCCCGCGTGGGCGTACGCCTGGTCGCCGATGGCCTGTTCTCCACCTGGCTGGTTCGCGAGGTGGCGCCGGGTGACGAGGTCGAGGTGGGCGTGCCGACGGGTCGGTTCAGCCCCGACCTGACCGTATCCGCCCGCCACGTGCTCGTCGCCGCGGGTTCGGGCATCACCCCGGTGTTGTCCATGGCGGCCTCGTTGCTGCGTCGCACCGACTCCCACGTCACCCTGCTCTACGGCAACCGCCGCAGCGACACGGTGATGTTCGCCGACGAATTGGCCGACCTCAAGGACGTCTTCGGACCGCGTCTGGAGTTGGTGCACGTACTCTCGCGGGAGCCGCGCGAGGCGGAGTTGTTCACCGGCCGCCTGGACGGGGCCAAACTGAAAGCCCTGCTGTCCACCATCATCGCCGCCGACGCGGTCGACCATTGGTGGTTGTGCGGCCCCTACGAGATGGTCACCGACGCCCAGAAGGTGCTGTCCGAGCATGGGGTGGCCGGGGACCGGGTCCACCAGGAGTTGTTCTTCGTCGAAGGGGCCGAGCCGCCGCCGCAGGCGCGCCACGCCGACCCCGAGGTGGAGGGCCCGGCCAGCGAGGTCACCGTGGTCCTGGACGGTCGCACCACCGAACTGACCCTGCCCCGAGGGGTACCGGTGCTGGACTCGGCTCAGCGCTACCGCCCGGACCTGCCCTTCGCCTGCAAGGGCGGGGTGTGCGGGACCTGTCGTGTCAAGGTGTGCGGTGGTGAGGTCGAGATGGTGCGCAACTACGCGCTCACCCCCGCCGAGGTCGACGCCGGGTACGCGCTGGCCTGCCAGTCGCTGCCCATCACCGACACCGTGACCGTGGACTTCGACTCGTGAGCGGGGACAGGGCGCCCGAGAAGCGCAACGAGACCGCGTGGCGGATGTTCGAGGCCGACCGGGCCTCCAAGAACCTGGGCATGCGCCTGTTGGAGGCCACCGAGGGACGCGCGGTGGTGGAGATGGTGGTGGGGCCGCTCATGGTCAACGGCCACAACATCGCCCACGGTGGGTTCATGTTCACCCTGGCCGACACCGCCTTCGCTTGCGCGTGCAACGTGGACGGCGGTGAGGTGACCGTGGCCTCCGGAGCCGACATCACGTTCGTGGCGCCGGCCCATGAGGGCGATGTCCTGGTGGCCACCGCCCAGGAGCGGCTGCTCTTCGGACGCAGCGGCCTCTACGACGTCACCGTGCGCCGGGGCGAGGACGTCATCGCCGAGTTCCGGGGACGTAGCCGTACCCTGCCCCGACGGGGGTAGGGGCGCTGGTGGCGTCGTGTCGTGGTCTTCGGTGGGCGGTACCACCGTGGTGATGGGTGTTACCGCCCGTGGGCGATTGTCGAGTCCGTTTCCCCTCCGTCCTTTCGTGCCGGCCCTATCCGCCGTGTACGAAGTCTCGGCCGGGGCTCCCAACCGGTTCTCCTGTCCCT
Organism: Nocardiopsis alkaliphila YIM 80379; assembly: GCF_000341005.1. Taxonomy (GTDB): domain Bacteria; phylum Actinomycetota; class Actinomycetes; order Streptosporangiales; family Streptosporangiaceae; genus Nocardiopsis; species Nocardiopsis alkaliphila. Next base: position 57,486 of record NZ_ANBD01000001.1, read on the forward strand.
GGTCGGCAGCGGCCGAGAGCCGACCGGGTCGGCGAACGCGCAGCCGTCGGGAGGGCGAGGGATCGGGGAGTGCCTTCAACGCAGGTTCGCATGTTCCCGCTGGTGGTGGGTGGTGGGTCGCTAAACGTAGGAAACATGGCCATATGAGGCCATCATTGCCAGAAGGCTTCTCCGGGAGATTTTCCCCAGGTCGTAGCCCACGTGCGCATTTCGATGTGATGTGGGGCACTCATCTAATGTTTCCCGATACCTGATAATTTGCGTCCATCCCAGGGCAACCACCGGCCGTGCCCCGACGGTGCGGATTCCACCAGGTGATCCCTCACCCTGGGTTGGAGATCCTGCCATGTCCCGTCGTGCTCGGATGCGCGCCATCGCCCTTGCGGCACTCGTGTTCATACTGCCCACCCTGCCCACGCCGGCCCTCGCCGAAGAAGGGGTGGAGGTCACTTCCGCCGACTATCCCACCGGGAACGGATTTCACGGATCTCCTGGCCGGCCCGGCGACTTCACCTTCTCCAGTCATGGGGCCGAGGACGTTCAGAGTTACTTCTACGGCCTTAACGATGGCACCTGCGTCCATGAGGCCGTGCCCGAAGAACCGGGTGGGTCGGTGACGGTGACCCTCACCCCGCGCCACGCGGGCCCCAATAACATCTACGCGCGTACGGTGGACGTCTCCGGTGGGTCCTCCTCCTGTGTGCTCGTCTACTCCTTCCTGGTAGCCCCGCCCAGTGACCCGGTGGCCCACTTCCCCTTCGACGAAGGTCAGGGGAACCGTGCGGCCGATTCCGTCAACCCCGGTCAGGGGCTCACCCTGCCCGAAGACGCGGAATGGGTTCGCGGGCGTGTCGGGGCCAACGAGAGCCCTGATACCAACCCCTTCCCGCGTTTGGAAGGCACAGCCATCCACATCGACGGTCCGACCGACGGTGAGATCACGGCCGATCACTCCACCCTGGATACCTCGGGTTCCTTCTCGGTCTCCACCTGGGTGAAGCTGGACCACGCCCACGCCGATCACATCGCCGTCGCCCAAGAGGGAACCGCGCAGAGCGCCTTCCATCTCGGCTACCAGGGTGAGACCGACCAATGGGTGTTCAGGATGTCCCCCGAAGAGGGGGCGCCGCACGTCCCTCGGGAGTGGACGGTGGCCGCGTCCACGACTCCCGCCGAAGTCGGCGTGTGGACTCACCTGCTGGGCACCCACGACGACCGGACCGGTGAGATCACCCTCTACGTCGACGGCCTCGAACAGGGAACCGCCGCTCATCCGGAGGCCTGGAACGCCCAGGGGCCACTCGCCATCGGGCATGCCCCGTCCCAAGGTGCGGGCGAGCACCATTGGCCTGGAGCCATCGACGACGTTCGGGTCTGGGACCGCTTGGTCCTGGACGAGATCGTGTCCGCCTCCGAGACCGATTCGGAGGTGTGGCGGCTGGCCAACGGTCCGATCGCGGCCGAAGGCCGGTGGATGCTCGACGAGTGGGACGGCACGACCGTGGCCGACGCCACCGACCACGGACTCGACGCCGTCCTGTACGGCGATCCACTCGCCGTTTGGAACGTCGCCGAGAACGACATCACCTTCTCTCCCGCGATGCGACTGAACGGTGACCAGGAGTACGTCGAAGCATCCGGCCCCGCCCTGCGTACGGACCGCGGCTTCAGTGTCGCGGCCTGGGTGCGTTTGGACGAGGCGGGCCAGGGCATCGATGCCACCGCCGTCAGCCAGGCCGGCACGCACCAGAGCGGTTTCCAGCTGGGCTATCAAGGGTCCATGGACGCATGGGTGTTCAAGATGGCCCCACACGACGACGCGGTCATCTCGGACGAGAGCGGATGGACCCAGGCCACCTCCCCCTGGAACGCCCAGCCGGGAGAGTGGACCCATCTGGTGGGTGTCTACGACCACACCGGCGGTGAGTCGGTGCTTTATGTCGACGGCGTCGAGGCGTCCCGAGTGGCGGTGGAACATGCTTGGCACGCCAATGGTTCGCTCCGGGTCGGTAGTGCCCAGAGCGGTGGTTCCAACACCGATCACTGGCCTGGCGACATCGACGACGTGCACGCCTATCAGGGGGTCTTGAGCGACAGAGCGCTCTCCCATGTCCAGATGGGTTTCTTCGCTCCCAGCCGGCACTGATCAAAAGTCTGAAGGAAATAGGCCACGTGGGGTACCGCCGGTCGTGGTAACGGAGCCGGCGGCACCCTACTTCTTCCGGTGGACCCCCGGAGTGGAGGGCCCCGAGCCACCCCAGGCGAATCCTGCCCGAGGCGGGGCGGCGAGGGCCCTGATCAGGGTGGACCCACCCGCCCTCACCCATGAGGGCATGCACCCGGCCGGAAAGGGCTGGAAGTCGACATCGGCCAAGCCCCGCGTTCCTGGAAACGCGCCGGTGATGCCGTGCGTGTCGACCACCGGGTCGGATGCGAGTGGATGGCGGTCCTCCGTCGAGCCGCCGGCTCCGCGGACCGTCACCGGCACGAGCGCCATCACGACGGCAACGTACTTCTCCATGGGGTCCTCCTCGCCGACCGTGACCCCTCGACGGCGAGGGGTGATGCGGGTCATGGGCCCGATTCGTTAGCGCTAACATGAAGTGAGTCAACCCCTTTTGCTTTGTTCGTGGGGAGCTTTGCCTTGAAGGGGGTCGGGTATGTTAGCGCCCACTGGGTTTTCCAGCGATTGGCCAGGCGTGGAACCCTGATCACTCTCCGTGAGCAGGATCGAAGGGGAAATCTTCGCCACGGTTTCCAACGTACCGATCACATGGCCTGGTCACCGCCCCGAGGAGGCGAGTGACGGGCTCAGCCGGCCAAGGAGTTTTGGTGGACCACCCTTCATCTTCCGTCCGGGTGAACCGCGAACCCGCGATGACGGACGTCGCCCGGCTCGCGGGAGTCTCCCATCAGACGGTCTCCCGTGTGCTCAACGGTCACCCCAACGTTCGGGAAGAGACCCGGCTGCGGGTCCGCGCCGCCATCGCCCAGTTGGGCTACCGCCCCAACCGGGCGGCCCGGACCTTGGCGACGGGCCGCTCTCAGCTGATCGGGGTGGTGGCGCAGAACTCTACGCTTTTCGGCCCCTCGTCGCTGCTGGCCGCCTTCGAACTGGCCGCCGCCGCACAGGGGTTCGTGGTCAGTGTGCGTCGGGTCAAGGTCCTGGACCGGGACTCCATCACCGCCGCCGTGGAACACCACCGGGAACAGCGTGCCGCGGGCATCGTGGTGATAGCGCCGACAGCGGCGGCCGACGAGGCCCTGGCCGAGGTGCCGACCGACACGCCCCTGGTGACGGTGGACGGCGACCCCGAACGTGCCGGAGCGGCCCTGGTGACCGTGGACCAGGAGGCGGGGGCCCGCCTGGCCGTTCGGCACCTGTTGGAGGCCGGACACGAGACGGTCTGGCACGTGTCCGGTCCCGCGGACTGGTTCGACGCCGCCGGCCGCATGCGGGGGTGGCGGCGGACCCTGGAGGAGGCGGGTGCGGAGGCGCCGCCGGTCAGCCCGGCGGACTGGAGCGCCGCCTCGGGATACCGGGCCGGCCTGATGCTCGCCCGGATGCCGGAGGTGACGGCGGTGTTCGCCGCCAACGACCACCTCGCCCTGGGGATCCTGCGGGCGATGTACGAACGCGGTCGTTCCGTACCCGGGGACGTGAGCGTGGTCGGGTTCGACGACGTTCCCGAGGCGGGCTACTTCATCCCGCCCCTGACCACCGTGCGGCCCGACTTCGATACCGTGGCGGCCCAGGCACTCAGTCTGTTGCTCTCGGGCATCTCCGGCGAGGAGAACGGCACCGCCCGTCGGGTCGTCACCCCCACCCTCGTCGAACGCGACAGCGTAGGCTCCCCGACCCGGTGACCGGACCTCCCAGCATCGCGACCCGTCGGCGCGGGTGTACTCAGGCTCGGAACCAGGGGCATCGACGGATCCGGGCGATCCGACCGACCTCGGCTCGGGCCGGCCGGATCACTCCGTCTAACGGTTCAGGTCCAAGGAACCCTCCTCAGACACCCGGTCGGGCTCTCCACCTCCGCCGGGTCCACCTGGCCATAGGCGCGACCGCAGTCCCGGCAGGATCGGGGCGGTGCCGCCCACGCGACGCTTGTTGTAGATGTCGAAGGCCACCGCCAACAGCAACACCAGGCCCTTGATGAGTTGCTGCCAGTCCACACCCAGACCGATCAGTGACATGCCGTTGTTGAGCACGCCCATGACCAGGGCACCGATGACCGCACCGACCACGCTGCCCACTCCACCGGCGGCGGAGGCCCCACCGATGAAGGCCGCCGCGATGGCGTCCAGTTCGAACATGGTGCCCGCTCCGGGGGTGGCGGCGTTGAGCCGCGCGGTGAACACGAGCCCGGCCAGGGCCGAGAGCACCCCCATGTTGACGAACACCCAGAACGTGACCCGTTTGGTGCGGATGCCCGACAACGCCGCGGCCCGTTCACTGCCGCCCACCGCGTACACGCGCCGCCCCATGGTGGTGGAACGCATCACGAAGGCGTAACCGGCGATGAGCGTGACCAGGAGCAGGCCCACCAAGGGCAGACCGTTGTGGGCGGCCACCGAGTAGGTGAACGCCATGACCGCGACGACCACCACCACCGAACCCGCCACGGTGGCCGCCATCGGGGGCACCGGAAGGCCACGGGACCGGGACCGGATCCGGGAACGCCACTGGATCCACACGATCGCCGCGGCGCCGAGCGCGCCCAGGACCAGGGTGGGCGGGTGCGGGCCCTCGGTCTGTCCGGGCAGGAACCCGCTGGCGATGGTCCGTAGCGACTGCGGCAGTGGGGCGATGGACTCCCCGCCCAGCACCGCCAGGGTGGCGCCGCGGAAGATGAGCATCCCGGCCAGGGTGACGATGAACGCGGGTACGCCCACGTAGGCGATCCAAAAGCCCTGCCAGGCACCGATCAGTGCGCCCAGCAGCAGCGCGGCCGGTACCACCACGAGGGTCGGAAGCCCCCACGAGGTGAGCATGATCGCCGACACCGCGCCGGTGAAGGCCACCACCGATCCCACCGACAGGTCGATGTGACCGGTGATGATCACCAGCATCATCCCGATCGCCAGGATCAGGATGTAGGAGTTCTGCATGATCAGGTTGGTGATGTTGAGCGGGGTGAGCAGCAGCCCGCCGGTCAAGACCTGGAACAGGACGATGATCGCCACCAGGGCGATGGCCATGCCGTATTGGCGGGTGTTGCCCCGCGACAGGCCCCTTGGACGGGAGCGCGGAGAGGTTCGCTTCAGGTGCTTCACGTCGGGTCACCGATCCGGGTCATGAGTCGCATCAACTTCTCCTGGTCGGCCTCGGCCCGGGCCACCTGGCCGGTGACGCGCCCCTCGCACATGGCGTAGACGCGATCGCACATGCCGAGGATCTCCGGTAGTTCCGAGGAGATGAGCAGCACGCAGGCGCCCTCGGCCGCCAAACGGCGCACGATCAGGTAGATCTCGTACTTGGCGCCCACGTCGATGCCGCGGGTGGGCTCGTCCAGGATCAAGAGTTCGGGGCGAGTGAACATCCACTTGCCCAGCACGACCTTTTGCTGGTTGCCGCCGCTGAGGGTGCGCACGGTCTGGTTCACACCGTGGCTGCGTACCCGCATGTCCTGGCTCATGCGCCGGGCCTCCACCGTTTCCAGTCCTGGGTCGATGACGCCCCGGGCGGAGACGCGCTCCAGCGCGGCCAGCGTGGTGTTGCGGCGGACGTCGTCGTCCAGGACCAGCCCCAGGGACTTGCGGTCCTCGGGCACGTAGGCGACCCCGGCGGCGATGGCGTCGGCGACGTCGACCACGCGCAGTTCCTCACCGTGCCGCAGCAGGGAGCCTCGAACGTAGCGGCCGTAGGAACGCCCGAACAGACTCATCGCGAACTCGGTGCGCCCGGCGCCCATGAGGCCGGCCAGGCCCACGACCTCGCCGGTCCTCAAAGTGAGGTCGATCCCCTCCACCACGCGTCGGCCCGCCTGGGTGGGGTGGTCCACCGTCCAGTCGCGCACTTCGAAGCGGACCGGGCCGATGTCGCCTTCGCGGTCGGGGTAGCGCTGGTCCAGGTCCCGCCCGACCATCCCGCGGATGACACGGTCCTCATCGACCGAGGGTCGGCCCCGCGCGTCGCGTTCCACGGTCAGGGTCTCCACCGTGCGGCCATCGCGCAAGATGGTGACCTCGTCACTGACCCGCATCACCTCCCCGAGCTTGTGCGAGATGAGCACACACGCCACACCCTGCTCCCGCAGGTCCAGCAGCAGCTCCAGCAACCGGTCGCTCTCGGTTTCGTTGAGCGCCGAGGTCGGCTCGTCCAGGATCAGCAGCCGCACGTCCTTGGCCAGCGCCTTGGCGATCTCCACCAGCTGTTGGGCACCGATACTCAGCTCTGAGACGGCGGTGGCGGGGTTCTCCTCCAAGCCGACCCGGCGTAGCAGTTCGCGCGTCCGGGCGTGGGTGGCGCCCCAGTCGATGACGCCGAATCGGGACTCCTCGTGCCCCAGGAGGACGTTCTCACTGATGGACAATTGCGGGATGAGGGCGAGTTCCTGGTGGATGATGGCGATCCCGGCCCGCTCACTGGCGGACACGTCGGCGAACGCCCGGGGCTCGCCGTCCACCTCCACCGAACCGGTGTAGGAACCGGCCGGGTGCACGCCGCTCAGCACCTTCATCAGCGTGGACTTGCCGGCCCCGTTCTCGCCCATCAGGGCATGGACGCTTCCCCGTGCCACGTCCAGCCAGACTCCATCCAGGGCCCGGACCCCGGGGAACTCCTTGCGGATGTCACGCATCCGCAATAGGGGTCCAGGGGGTGCGGGCATGGTGTGCGCGGTGCTCATTCGAGCTCGGACTCCTCGTAGTAGCCGCTCTCGACCAGGACCTCGTGGTAGTTGTCCAGGTCCACCGACACCGGCTCCAGGAGGAAGGACGGCACGACCTTGACCCCGTTGTCGTAGGTCTCGGTGTCGTTGACCGGAACCTCCTGGCCGTCCAGGAGCGCCTCGGTCATGTCGACGGTCTGGGCCGCCAAGGCCCGGGTGTCCTTGAAGACGGTCTGGGTCTGTTCCCCGGCGATGATCGACCGGACCGAGGACAGGTCGGCGTCCTGGCCGGTGATGATCGGCAGCGGTCGGGCGTCGGTACCGTAACCCACCGCGCGCAGGGACTCGATCACTCCGAGGCTGATGCCATCGAAGGGTGACAGGACCGCGTGCACCTCCTCGTCGGAGTAGTTGGCGCTGAGCAGGTTGTCCATGCGGGACTGCGCGATGGAGCCGTCCCAGCGGGGGGTGGCGATCTGCTCCATGGAGGTCTGGCCGCTCAGGACCTCCAACGTGCCATCGTCGATGTGGGGCTGGAGAACCGACATGGCGCCGTCGTTGAAGAAGTAGGCGTTGTTGTCGTCGGGCGAGCCACCGAACAGCTCGACGTTGAACGGGCCGTCCTCGTCCTCCAGGTCCAGCGAGTCGACGATGTACCGACCCTGGATGACGCCGACCTCGAAGTTGTCGAAGGTGGCGTAGTAGTCGACGTTCTCGCTGCCCATGATGAGCCGGTCATAGGCGATCACCGGGATGTCGCTGTCGGCGGCCATGTCCAGGACGTCCCCCAGGGCCTCGCCGTCGATGGACGCGATGACCAGGGCGTCCACGCCCCGGGTGATCATGTTCTCGATCTGGGAGAGCTGATCCTGGACGACGTCCTCGGCGTACTGCAGGTCGGTGCCGTAGCCGCGTTCGGTGAACTCGGCGACCATGTTGGCGCCGTCGTTGATCCAGCGCTCCGACGACTGGGTGGGCATGGCGATGCCGATGACGCCGTTCTCGCCGTCGGGGCGGGCGGCGTCGCCGACCCCGCCGCAAGCGGTCAGGACCAGTGCCGCGCCGATCAGTGCGGCGGTGGCGGGTACGTGTGGTGGGCGTGACATCGGGGTCCTTCTTTCTCATCGGTACGGGAGTGCGTTCGCGGGAGAGGGGGTCGATTCAGCCGCGGGTGGCCAGGGTGATGACGGACCAGGAGACGGGCGGCAGCACCGCGGTGAGCCGTCCCCCCTCCAAGCGCACGTCCTTGGCGGGTCGGGGGACGACCCGGTCGGGGACCCGCATGGTGTTGGTGGCGTAGGGATCGTCGTCGGTGAGGGTTTGGGCGTTGGTGACCGCGGTGGGGGTCAGGGCGTTCAGGTCGGCGTCGAAGGTGAGCGCCTGGTCGGTGGAGCGGTTGACCACGAACAGTGAGGTGGCCCCGTCCTCCTCGGAGTGGGTGAGTACCGCGTCGGCCACGGGCACCGTGCCGTGGCGCTCGGTGCCGTAGGTGGGAGCGTTCAGATGGGTGCGCAGCACCTGGCCGCGGGCCGCGCGCGCGGTCAGCGCGAAGGGGTGGAAGATGGTCTGTCGCCAGGCCGCGCCGCCCGGTTCGGTCATGATCGGGGCGATGACGTTGGCGAGTTGGGCCTGGCTCGCGGCGGTGACCCGGTCACTGTGCCGGAGCAGGCTGATGAGGAGGTTGCCGACGACGACGGCGTCGGCGACGTTGTACCGGTCCTCGATGACGCGTGGCGCGACCCGCCAGTCGTCGGTGGGTTGCAGGGCCGCCTCGGCCTGGTGCCGGCTCAGGTACCACACGTTCCACTCGTCGAAGGACAGCTGGATGCGCTTGGGGTCGCGCAGCTTGGCGCCCACGGCGTCGGCGGTGGCGGCCACCGAGTCGATGAAACCGTCCATGTCGGTGGCGCTGGCCAGGAAGGAGCCCAGGTCACCCTCGTGCTCCTCGTAGTAGGCGTGCAGGGAGATGTGGTCGACGGCGTCGTAGGTCTCCTCCAAAACGGTGGCCTCCCACGCACCGAAGGTGGGCATGGTGGAGCCGGAACTGCCGCATACCACCAGTTCCAGGTCGCGGTCGGCCATCTTCATGGCGCGGGCCGTCCGTGCGGCCTTGCGTCCGTAGGCGCGGGCGTCCAGGTGGCCGATCTGCCAGGGGCCGTCCATCTCGTTGCCCAGGCACCACATACGGATGCCGTGGGGGTCGGGATGGCCGTTGGCGATCCGCTGGTCGGACAGGTGGGTTCCGCTCGGGTGGTTGCAGTACTCCAGCAGGTCCAAGGCCTCCTGGACGCCGCGGGTGCCCAGGTTGACCGCCATCATCGGCTCGATGTCGAGTCCTTGGCACCAGGTCATGAACTCGTCGAGACCGAACCGGTTGGTCTCGATGCTGTGCCAGGCCAGGTCACGGCGGACCGGCCGCTGGTCTCGAGGGCCGACCCCGTCCTCCCAGCGATACCCGGAGACGAAGTTGCCCCCGGGGTAACGCACGGTGGTGACGCCGAGCTCGCGGACGAGGTCGGCCACGTCCTGGCGCAGCCCCTGGGCGTCGGCGGTGGGATGCCCGGGTTCGTAGATACCGGTGTACACGCAACGGCCCATGTGCTCGACGAAGGAGCCGAACGTGCGCCGGTGGACGGGGGCGACCGACTCGGTGGTGTCGACGTGCAAAGAGGCGTTGAGCATGGGTCTCCTCGGTTGGTGGCGGGCCCGGTCCGTGGGGAACCGGGCCCTTGGTCCTTCCCACGGTCGCTACCGGACGTAGGGCCGGCCGTCGTCGGTCCAGTGCAGTTCTCGGATGGTCATTCGCAAGTCGAAGTCCGGGCCCAGGTCGGTGTCGGCGGTCACGGCCGGGTCGGTGGCGTTGAAGTCGTTGCTGGGAAAGGGCTCCACGACCGGGCCTCGGTCGACCCAGGCGTGTCCGGGGTCCTCGGGATCGAGCGTGGTGTTGGTGGCCAGGCCGACGACCGAACGGTTGGATCCGAAGATCGAGGTCGCGTAGTACAGGTGATAGGTGCCGTTGGCGTGGTGGGTCTCGGGTGCCCACAGGGCCTCCACACCGGGGACGGACTCGGTGATCCACCCAGGGATCGTGTCCCAGACGGTGCCCGTGAAGCTCCAGTGCTCTCCGTCCGGCGGGCTAGGGACCTGGATGGTCCCGTCGCCGCTCTCGGCGTTGCCGGTGCCGAAGGCGTACCAGTCCTGGCCTTGACCACCGGGGTACAGGCCCGGGTCGTGGACCCGGAGCCCGCCCGCGAAGGGGCGCGGGTGGTCGGGTCGGTATCCGGCCAGTGGCGGACCGGGATTGTCGGGTGGCCGGTCCCGGTCGTCGCTCGCGGTGGTGGCCGCGGTCGAGGGCACATGGATGCTCAGTGCGGCGAGCCTGGTCACGGTGGTGATGAAGGCCAGGGTGCGGGGGAGGGGACTTCGCATGGTTTGAGCTCCTCGAAGTTTCTTCTCAGCCCTTGATCCCGGCTCCGGCCACACCGGTGACGATGTGTCGTTGGAACAGTAGGAAGACGACGAGAAGGGGAAGCGCTCCCAGTACGGCGGAGGCCATGACCTGCGCGTACTGGATCCCGTAGCCACCCATCACCGTTCCCATTCCCACGGGAAGGGTCATCGTGTCGGGGTCGGTCGTGACGAGGAACGGCCACAGGAAGTTGTTCCACGCGCCGATGAAGGTGAAGATGCCGACCGCGGTCAGGATGGGGCGGGACAACGGCAGCATCACGTTCCACAGGATTCTCAGGGAACCGGCACCGTCGATCTTCGCGGCGTCCTCGTAGTCACAGGGAATGGCGTCGAAGAACCGTTTGAGGATGAACACGAACACGGGCGCGACCACCTGTGGCAGGGCGATCCCCCAGTAGGTGTCCACCAGTCCCAACTGGGTCATCAGGATGAACTGGGGAACGATCAGGGTCTGCGGCGGGATGAGGATGCCGCCGATGATCAGTGCGAACAGCCACGGGCGGCCGCGGAAGTCGAAGCGGGAGAACCCGTAGGCGGCCGGCACGCACACGATGAGGGTCAAGGCGGTGACGATCGAGGTCGTGACGAACGAGTTGAACGTCCACCGGATGAGGTCCCCGCGGCCCAGTACCTGTGCGTAGGCGTCGAAGGTGGGGTCGGCCGTGAACCAGGTCGGGGGCGTGATCGTGGTCTCGCCCTCGGGTTTGATCGAGGTCGCGAACGACCATAGCAGCGGAAGTAGCCACAGCAGGGCCGCCAGAACGGCGACCGTGTAGAGGGCGATCCGTCCCACGTCCGGTCGGGGCCCGCGCCGAAGGGCTCCGGGGCGTTCGGTGACGGCGGTCGGTGCGGGACGGTCGGTGGTGGTGGCCATGTCACGCCTCCTTCCGGGAGAAGAGACGGAACTGCGCCACGGAGGCGATGATGATCAAGACCATGAACACGTAGGCCATGGACGAGGCCAGGCCGATGCGCAGCCCGACGAAACCGGAGTCGTAGATGTACTGGATGACGGTGCGGGTGGCGAAGTTGGGGCCGCCCCCGGTCATCAGGTAGATCTGCTCGAACACGCGAAGCGAACCGATCAATTGCAAGATGGTGATCAGCACCGTGGTGCGAAAGAGCAGTGGCAGGGTGATCCGGCCGATGCGCTGCCAGGCGCCCGCGCCGTCGATCGCGGCGGCCTCGTACACGTCCTTGGGGATGGACTGCATGGCGGCCAGGTACAGCAGGTAGTTGAACCCGACCTGCCACCACGCCGTGGCGATGACCACCGATGCCATCGCGGTGTTCTCGCTGAACAACCACTCGGAGCCCTCGAACCCGAGCCGGCCCAGGATCCCGTTGAACAGTCCCAGGCTGGGGTTGTACATCCACTCCCACATGAGGGCCATGACCGCCACCGGCAGCACGAACGGCGCGAAGAAGGAAAACCGCAGGAACCACCCCAGCCGTCGGGCGTGGTCGGTGAGCAGGGCCAACCCCAGGGCGAGCAGCACCATGACCGGGACGCTCAGCACGGTGAACACGAGGGTGTTCCACAGTGACTCGTACAGCGCCCGGTCGGTGAACGTCTCGTTCCAGTTGTCGAGTCCGATGAAGGAGACGGGGCCGCCGGCGAGGCTGCGGTCGGTGAACGTGTAGCCCAGGCCCACGATCGCGGGCCAGACCAGGAAGAGCAGGTAGAAGGCGAGGAAGGGCAGGACGTACCAGAGTCCCGTCCAGGTGGCGGGCCTGCGGTGGACGTCCACCAACCCGGATCCGGCCGCGCCGGACCCCTGAACGCGTGAGGTGTGTGTGCGCTCGGACATGTTCGCCTCTCACACCGGGGCCGGAGCGTTGGTCATGGCGTGGAAGGTCCGTTTGAGCTGTCGCAATGCTTCCTCGGGTGTCCGGGTGCCCTGGTGGAGCGCCGTCAGCGGACCGGTGGCCTCGTCCTGCAAACGCCCGGCCGAGCCGCTGAACCAGGCCTCGGGCTCGAACTGGACGTTCTCGGCGGCCTCGCGGTACTCCGACTGCGGGTGTAGCTGGTCGTACTCCTGGCTTTCGGCGACCGGAAGGTAGGCGGGGACGTGGCCCGCGCCCTCGGACCAGGAGAGGCTGTGCCGCAGCATCCACGCCGCGTAGTCCAGGGCCGCCCGGGTCCGTTCGGGGTCGCGGTCGCGCTGGTGCGGGAACACGTAGCAGTGCGAGTCGCCCCGGGTCCGGTGGTTACCGAAGACGTTGGGGAACTGGGTGACGGAGAAGGACACATCCGTGGCGTCCAGTGTGGTCATCTCCCAGTTGCCGTGGATCATCAGCCCTGACCGGCCGTTCGCCAGGTTGGCGGAGGTGTCCGCGCCCTGGGACACCCGCGGGGACAGGCCTTCCTCGGAGAGCCGGTAGAGGAATTCCATGGCGGCCAGGGCCTTGTCGTCGTCCATCTCGAAGTCGTCCTCGCCGAAGACGAGCTCACCGTCCTGTTGGCGGTACAGCGCCCAGAAGTTGGACCAGGGCCCCCAGGTGTCGAGAGAGAGCCCGAAACCGCCGGTGGCGGCCTTGATCTCGCGGAGGGCGTCGACGTAGGTGTCCTTACCGTCGAGTGGTATGAGCCTGTCGCGGGAGTCCAAGAGTCCGACCTCCCGGCACACGTCCAGGTTGTAGAACTGCACCAGCAGATGGGTGTCCAACGGGATCGCGTAGAGCCGTCCCTCGAAGAAGCACTCTTTCCAGATGTTGGGCAGGAACATGGTCTCGTCGATCCCGGCTTCGGCCAGGGCCGACGGGTCGATGGGGTCCAATAGGCGCCCCGGGGCCAGACTCTCCAGCCGGGAGACGTGGACGGTGGCGATGTCGGCCCCGCGCCCTCCGGCCGCGCCCATGGCGACCTTGGTGTAGAAGGGCGCTCCCCACTCGAAGGTGGTGGCGCGGAAGTCGACGTCGGTGTGTTCCGCCTGGTAGGCCTCGTGCATCTGGAGCATCCGCAGACCGTCACCCCCGCCGAAGAGGTTCCACTGACGCAGTCGGGTGCGGTCAGAGGCCAGGGGGTCGTAGGTGCCGCACCCGGCCGCGGTGACCGCGGCCGTGGTCAGCACCGCGGTGAGCAGTGCCCTGCGTTCGACACCGTGTGCGGGCGGTGGAGGGGAGAGGGATGGTCGGTTAGAAGCGTCGCGCACGGTGTTCTCCTTGCGCTGTGGGGGGTAGGAGGGCCCTGCACGGCCCCCTCTGGGGGTGTTGCGCCTGGGCGCGGGTGCCGGTCGCTCAGACCGGGACGTACTCGATGCCGACCAACTCGCACAGGACCTTCCAGTCCTGGGCGATGTGGCCGGAGTTCATGACCATGTGGTGTGTGCCGCCCGCGCGGAGCCAGGCGTCCATGCAGCCCCGCACCCCTGAGGAGGGCCGGAACTGTCCGTAGGGCATCTCCAACGCGGGAAGTTCGGGGGAGTCCAGGACCTCGCCCTCGGCCACCACCAGGCGGAACCGTTCTCCACCCAGGGCGACCAGGGAGGCCAGGGTCGCCGGTCCCGGGCGGTAGCGGAACAGGATGGTGGGCGGATCGGCCAGACCACCGATGCCCAGGGGGCGTTTGATCAGCCGTACCGGTTCGTCCTGGCGGGCCAGACGCCAGTTACCTTCGCCCATGTGGCTCATCAGGATGGAGTCGCTGGGAAAGTCCATGGCGTACATCTCGGTGAAGTGCCCGTCCCCGGCGAGCCGGTGGCCCGCGTAGACGATCGATGAGGCCAGGACGTCGCCCTCACCGGCGAACCCGTACCCCTGAGCCATCAGGGTGGAGGCCGCGGCCATGGGCAGGCGGGCGAAGCGGCCGTCCTCACCGATGGCGTCGAAGTGCGTGGAGTAGGCACCGCACCCGGACTCCTCCAATAGCCGTTCGATGCCCAGTTGCATGCGGGCGTGGTCCTCGCGCTCCTCCTTGGAGAGTCGCTCGTCCACGTCGAACACGTCGTCCTCCCAGGCGAGGAGATCGCTCACCGCCTGGGAGGGCAGGTCGGCCATGGCGCGGTGCAGGGTTCCGGGGGCGATGACGTGCACCTCGGGGCCGAGCCTGCGCAGCAGCGCAGTCTCGTCCACCCGGGCGTCGCCCATACCGTTCATCGGATACCCGAACACGCCCACGCGCAGCCGCCGCAACGCACTGACGGTGTGGGCGGCCCGCGCCCAGCGGTCCACGCGTTCGACGAAGTCCGGGCTCTGCCGGTCACCGGTGATGACGTCGAAGTCGACCCCCGCGCGGACGAGGGCGTTCGCGGTGTCCTGGGCTCCGTGGATGCCCTGGTTGTAGGTCATGTCGTCCATGTCCCAGGAGGCGCTCACCGCCGGGTCGGGCTGGGTGTTGGCCAGGGCCACGGGCAGTCGGGTCTCGGTCAGCGCACGGGTGACGCGGAGGGAGGGGCCGTAGGTGAGCATGACCACGAGGACCCCGTCGAGGCCTTGGCCCTCGAAACCGCGGATCGCCCGCTCGGCGTCCTCGCGGCCCCGGACCGGTGGGGCGACGGTCCATTCGGCGACCTCGGAGAGTCCTTCGGCGAGCCTTTGGGCATAGGCGGCCTGGTGTTCGGTGATACCGGGGATCATGGCGTCGTAGAGCGGCTGCATGATGCCGAGCAGACCGATCCGGGGACGGCCGGTGCGCACCGCCGGGTTCTCGCTCGCGGGGGGCGTGGGTAGGGGCACGGCGCTTCCTTACTGTCCGTAGGCGTTCTGGTAGCGGTGGTAGAGGGCGTCGACCTCTTCCTGGGGAAGGCGTTCCACGGGCCCGCCCTGGCGGGCTATGTGGACGGTGCGGGCCACGTCTTCGCACATCACCGCGGCCTTGACCGCGGCTTTCGCGGTGGCGCCGATGGTGAACACTCCGTGTCCGCGCATCAGGACGGCCGGCGATCGGTGGCCCTCCAGGGTCGCGACGATCCCCTTGCCGATGGAGTCGTCGCCGATGAGCGCGAACGGGCCCACCGGGATGTCCCCGCCGAACTCGTCGGCCATCGCGGTGATGGCGCAGGGGACGGCCTCGCCCCGGGCGGCCCAGCCCGTGGCGTAGGGGCTGTGGGTGTGCACCACCCCGCCGACGTCGGGGCGGGCCCGGTAGACGTAGGCGTGCGCGTCGGTGTCGCTGGAGGGTTTGTGGTGTCCCTCCACCAGCCGCCCGTGCAGATCGCACACGACCATGTCCTCCGGGCGCAGGTCCTCGTAGGAGACGCCGCTGGGCTTGATCACCATCAGGTCGGCGCCGGGGACACGGGCCGAGACGTTGCCGCTGGTCCAGGTGACCAGGTTCCATCGGAGTAGTTCCCCGTGCAGTTCGCACACGGTCAGGCGCAGGCGGTCCACCTCGTCGCGATGGTGTGCCGGCTGCCGTTGGAGCGGGTCCGTTCGGGTCTGGTCCGTCGAGTTCATCGCTTCCCCTCGGTAACGGGGTCGGTGGTGAGGGCGGTGCCCCGCAGGGCGCGCAGCCGACGCAGGCTGTCGCTGCCGCCGCGGCCGAAATGGTCGTGGAGTTCGCCGTAGATCGTGAAGAGGGGGTCGTAGGCGGCGACCCGACGAGGGTCGGGGTCGACGGTGGCCTCGCGGACCCGGCCCATCGCCTCGGACGCGGAGTGGATGTCGCGGTAGGCTCCGGCCGCTACGGCGGCGTGGATCGCCGCCCCCACCGCGCAGCTGTGCTCGGTGTCCACCACGCGCAGGGGACGGTCGAGAACGTCCGCGTACACCTGGAGGACGAAGGGGTTGCGCACCAGGCCGCCGCCGATGGTGAGGTCGTGTACCGGTACGCCCGCTTCGGTGAAGGCCTCGATGATGGTGCGAGTGCCGAAGGCGGTGGCCTCCACCAGGGCTCGATAGACCTCCTCGGGACGGGTGGCCAAGGTCATCCCGACCAGGACTCCGGACAAGGAGTGGTCGACCAGCACCGAGCGGTTGCCGCTGTGCCAGTCCAGGGCCACCAGGCCGTGCTCGCCCACGGCGGCCTCGGCGGCCTTGTCGGAGAGCAGGTCGTGCACGGACATCCCGCGTTCGGTGGCCTCGTGGTGGTAGGCGGGCGGCACATGGGTGTCGACGAACCAGGCGAAGATGTCGCCCACACCGCTCTGGCCCGCCTCGTAGCCCCACATGCCGGGAGTGACGCCGCCCAGGGCCATGCCGCACATACCCGGTACTTCGGCCAGGACCTCGGAGTTCATCACGTGGCAGGTGCTGGTTCCCATGATGGCGAGCATCCGCCCGGGCGCGGTGGTCTGTGCGGTGGCGGCGGTGACGTGGGCGTCGATGTTGCCGATCGCCACCGGGACGCCCTCGGGCAGGCCGGTCCAGTCGGCGGCCTCGGCGGTGAGCCCACCGGCCCGCTCACCCAGTTGGGACAGGGGGTGGTCGAGCTTGTCCTCGACGAAGTCGGTGAAGCGGGGATCCAGGGCGGCCAGGAAGTCCTTGGTGGGCCAGGCGCCGTCCTGATGGATGCCCTTGTAGCCGGCGGTGGCCACGTTACGGGTCTCGTGCCCGCACAGTCGCCAGACGATCCAGTCGGCGGCCTCGATCCAGCGCTCGGTGCGGTCGTAGGTCTGGGGATCGTCGCGCAGTACCTGCAGGGCCTTGGCGAACTGCCATTCGGAGGAGATCCTTCCGCCGTAGCGGGGTAGCCAGGACTCCTCGCGACGAGCGGCCAAAGCGTTGATCTCGTCGGCCTCGGGTTGGGCGGCGTGGTGGCGCCACAGCTTGGGCCAGGCGTGCGGGCGGCCCTCCCATCCGGGAAGCAGACACAGCGGGGTGCCATCGGAGGTCGTGGGCAGCACGGTGCAGGAGGTGAAGTCGGTGCCGACACCGATGACCTGGGCAGGGTCCACACCGGCCGCGCGCAAGGCGGCGGGGACGGCGTTCCGTAGGACCCCCAGATAGTCCTCGGGGTGTTGCAGGGCGGTCTCGGGTTCGAGTGGTTCGCTTCGTCCGGGGAGATGGTCGGTGATGACGCCGTGGGGATAGACGTACCGAGCCGAACCCAGTTCGGTGCCATCGTCGACCCGGACCACGACGGCGCGTCCGGACAAGGTTCCGAAGTCGATCCCCACCACTACCGCATCGGGGCTCATGTTCTTCGAATCAGGCTTGTTGGCGCTAACATTCAGGGACAAAAAGGATTCCCTTCTGGGCTGTACGCACCGAATAGGCCCCTGTGATCGCCGAAGACCAAGCACTCCAGGGGGTCGAGTGTGATCTGGGCAATTATTGTTGGCGCTAACATCAACGAAAGTCAACCCCGAACGGCCTCGCGCACGAAAGCGCCCGTGTCCTCTTCCGGACACGGGCGCTCCGACACCGGGCCTCAGCCGCCGGAGGCGGGTACGGTGACCGCCTCTCGTTCGGGCACGGCAGAACGGTCCAGCAAGCCCGCGGTGACCGCGATGCCCAGGCCCACCACGGCCAGCACCGCGCCGATGGCGGCGGGTGAGGCGTAACCCAGACCCATCGCGATGCCCACGCCACCCACCCAGGCGCCACCGGCGTTGGCCAGGTTGAACGCGGAGTGGTTGGAGGCCGAGGCCAGGCTGGGTGCGGCACCCGCACGGCTCATCACCAGGACCTGGAGCGGTGCGGTCACCCCGAATCCAACGGCGCCCAGTACCACCACACCGAGCGCGGCGGTCCAGGGGTGGTGCACGGCCATGGTGAACAGCGCCAATACCAGGGCCAGGCTCGTCAGGGAACCGTAGATGGTGGGGCGGAGCCAACGGTCGGCCAAGGGGCCCACCAGCAGGGAACCCAGGGTCATGCCCACGCCGAACAGTGCCAGGAAGACGGGCACACCGGCAAAGGACATACCGGCGAGCTCGGTCATCATGGGCGAGATGTAGCTGTAGACGGCGAAGACCCCCGCGAACCCGAACACGGCCGTGAGCAGGCCCAGCACCACCTGTGGCTTGGCCAAGGCGGAGAACTCACCGCGCAGGCCACCGTGCCGACCGATCGGCACGTGCGGTACCCAGCGGGCCACACCGAGCAGGGACAGGCCGGCGATCACCGCCACCACCAGGAAGGCGGTACGCCAACCGGTCAGTTGCCCCAGCAGGGTGCCCGCCGGGACCCCGACGATGTTGGCGATGGTCAGACCGAGCATCACCCGGGCCACCGCCGTGGCCCGGCGAGCCGGTCCCGCCAGGTGCGCAGCGACCAGCGCCGCCACCCCCAGGTAGGCACCGTGGGGGATCCCCGCCAGGAACCGGGCGGCCAACACCGTCAGGTGCGTGGGTGCCAGCACGGTGAGCAGGTTGCCCAGCAGGAAGACCCCCATGAACAGCAACAACGCGTTCTTGCGAGGAAGCCGGGTGCTCAGGGCGGTGAGTAGGGGAGCACCCACCACCACGCCCAGCGCGTAGGCGGAGATGAGGTGCCCCGCGGTGGGGATGGCGATCTCGAGATCGTCGGCGACCTCGGGCAACAGGCCCATGATGACGAACTCGGTGGTTCCGATGGCGAAGGCCCCCAGAGCCAAGGCGAACAGGGCCAAGGGCATGGCTGTGCCCCCTTCCGGGCGGTGGGCGGAGTGTGTGGCCGAGACTGCGGAGGGGTCAGGTGTCGCGTGGGTCGGGAGCGAGGACCTCACACGTGTGGAGCGCGTATTTAGCACGTGCTAAATCAAGGATGTCACCGATGTTCGTCGACCGTCAACGCTGTGGTACGTGATCTGTCTCGCGCCGGGTGGGGAACGGATCACGTGCTCAAGGGTGCGGGGGAGCGGTGCTATCGCGCACCGTGAGCGTGGTCGGCAGCACCACGTGGGTGTTCTCGGTTCGGCCTTCCTCCAGGCGTTCGGCCACCGCCCCGAGGGTGAGTTCGGCGATCCGGTTCACGTCCTGGCGAACCGAGGTCAGTCTCAAGAACGACAATCGTGCGGCCCGACTGTCGTCGTAACCCACCACGGACACGTCCCCGGGCACGGAACGACCCGCGCGGAGCAGGGTCTCCATGAGGCCGCGCGCGGACTGGTCGTTACAGCACACCACGGCCGTGGGCAGCCGTCCTCGGGCCAACAACGCGCTCGCGGCGCGGGCGCCCGCCTCCTCGGTGTAGGCACCGGGCACCAGGTCCACGTACGCCTGCAGACCGTGCTCTCGCATGCCTTCCAGATAACCGGCTCGGCGTTCGGGTGCGCTGGGCAGGTCACCGCCGTGCACGTGTGCGATCCGTCGGTGCCCCAAGGAGACCAGGTGGTCGACCGCCTGGCGTACCCCCCGGACGGCGTCGGTGCGCACGCTGTCGGTCCCCGCCGCGTTGGTGCGCTGCCCGATCTCCACCACGGGGACCCGCTCGGCGACGCGGGCCAGGTCCTCAGGGGCCTGCGCGGACATCCCGATCAGTATCAGTGCCTCACAGCGCAGCCCCACGAGCTCGTCGATCGCCTGGCGCTCGGTCCGGTTGGCCAACATGGCGCTCAGCGCGACGCTGTAGTCGTGTCGGGCCGCTTCCGGATACAGGGCCTCGACCAGGTCGGCGTCCATCGGATGCTCCATGGTGAACAGCACCCCCACCTGGCGGCTCCGCGCACGGCGCAGTAGTTGAGCGGCGGTGTCGGCGCGGTAGCCCAGCTCTTCGGCGGCCCGTAGCACCCGTTCACGGGTTCGGGTGCTGGGTCCGGGGCGATCCCCCAACACCAACGAGACCAACTGCCGTGAGACGCCCACGTGCGCGGCGACGTCGGCCATCGTCGGCCGCACGTTGCCGTTACTGCTGCCAGCCACCGTCGGTCTCCTCTCACGCAGGCGCATCGTATCGCCGTTCGTGAACCCCCACCGTAGGAGGAGAACCGATTCATGGAGACGGGTGTCAGATCCTGGGTTCCAGTGGTGGTCGCGGCATCCCAGCGCAAGGGGCGCGAGGCGTTTTCAGATCCACCAGGACCGAACATCACAGGGGCCGAAGAGGGGGTGCCGGTGCGAGCCGAGTACGTCACCGAGTGCTGGAAGGCTCGGGCCGACTTCACGGAGGTCCTCGTCCTGGAAGAGGAGACCGAGACACCAATGGAGGCCCCACAGGTGTGGGCCGCCGAAAACGACGGATCCGCTTGCCGTGGACGACGCGAACGGACAGAAGGAGCGGGACGTTCAGGCCAGTGGCTGGGGCATGGACTGCGACTACGCCATGGAGATCGCAAAGTCGCGAGAGAACCCGAGCCTGGATCGGGGGGATTTCCTGCATGGGAGCCGAGGCACCAAGAGCGGGATCTGGCAGTACGACGACTCGATGGTCTGTGGCCTCTTTTGGGACGAGGCGATCGGTTCCGATGGCTTCGCGATGCCCACCTATACCTACTCCCCTTGCCAGGAGGCCACGGTGCTGTCCTTGGGTGAGGAGATGGCTCTCTACAAGGAATCGGAGGTCGACTTCGGTCCCGTGACCCTGATCGACTTCCACGAACGGACTTGAACCCGGACATGGAAAAGCGGGGACGCGCCATCCGGCGCGCCCCCGCGAGGTCTGGTCGGCCCCACGTCCCCCAACGTGGGGGCCGACCGTGCGGCCGTCCACCGAAGACGGTGGGGCCGCTGGGAGGCGGATACGGCGATGGTTTCGTGTCAAAAACCCCCATTTTCGACACGAACGCGCGTATCCGCGAGGTCTGGCCGGGTCCCACGTCCCCCAACGTGGGACCCGGCTGCGCGGCCTACGCACTGAGTGCGGTCTGGCCGCTGGGAAGGCGGATGCAGCGATGGTTTCGTGTCGGAAACCCCCATTACCGACACGAGCGCGTGCATCCGCGCATGGTCTTTGGAGTGGTATCGCCGAAGCTTCGCACAGACTCTGGTGGGTTGTCGGGGTCGGGGTTTCGGTCTGGGGCGCTTCATCTGTGAGAACGCTTCTTATAGGTCAGGTGTTCCCACCTGCGGAACCGAATTTACGGCCTAGGCGGTAAAAACCGGGTGTGCACACGGGCACGGGTTGCCCATACTCGTGGGGAGATCGACCGGTGAAGGGGAGAGTGATGGTCGAAACGACCACTTCGTGGCGCTCCACGGGCCCGCGGAACTAGCGCTGGTCAGGAATTCCGGTGGGCGGGAGCGGCCGCCGAGGCTGCCCGAGCAGCCCATTCTTTACCCCGTGCTGAACGAGGACTACGCCATCCGGATCGCTCGAGAGCGGAATCTGACACGAAAGGGGGAGAGGCACGTCACCCGCTCCCCCACAGACCCGGTTCCGGTCATGGTATCCGGTGCGAGGGGCCGGCGGACGCACCATCGTGGAACTGTGGGTGCCCGTGGAGGAATTGGTCGAATTCAACGCACACGTCCATGGTCCGATCGAACTGGTGCGTTCCTTCCTCCTCAAGGCATGGCCCTGGGGCATAGGGGTGCGTGGTGGGCCCGGCGTTGGAACCCGCCAGGTGGGCCGGGCCTTTCGGGCGCGGGATTCAGCTGTGCTCGGGGGCGTGTGAGCACTCCAAGAGGGTGTCGATGACCTCTCCCAGCGCGTCGGCGAGCACGACCGGCTCACGATGCTCGGATCGCGTGGCGCGGCGCTGTCGGGGCACGGCGCCGTGGGGTCTCTGCTCGGCTGAGGTGGGGTGGTGGGGCTGCCGTCGGGGGTCGAGGGTGGTGGCCATGGGGGTGCCGGGCGGGCCGGGGAGGCACGCCCTCCTCCTTTTCCTCGTTCGTTCGGCCGGGGTGGCTCGCTGTGAAGGTTTTGTTGCCCGTCCCACCAGAGATAACACCTCGGAGTGACGTTCGGTGGATACGGAGCGTGCCTGTGGATGAACACGGGCCCCGAGGTGCCCAGCGGCATGGAATAGCCGGCGGCGAACCGGGGTTCGACATGATAGTTTCAGAGTAAACATTTTCCTTGGAAGCGGATGGGATCGGGGAACGGCCATGCAGTTCGGAATCTTCTCGGTCAGTGATGTCACGACCGACCCCACCACGGGACGTACGCCGACCGAGCACGAGCGGATCAAGGCGATGGTGACCATCGCGCTCAAGGCCGAGGAGGTGGGCCTCGACGTCTTCGCCAGCGGTGAGCACCACAACCGTCCGTTCGTGGCGTCCTCTCCCACGACCATGCTCGGTTACGTCGCCGCGCGTACCGAGAAGCTGATCCTGTCCACCTCCACCACGCTGATCACCACCAACGACCCGGTGAAGATCGCCGAGGACTTCGCCATGCTCCAGCACTTGGCCGACGGTCGGGTGGACTTGATGATGGGCAGGGGCAACACCGGCCCGGTCTACCCTTGGTTCGGCCAGGACATTCGCCAGGGCATCCCGCTGGCGCTGGAGAACTACAACCTGCTGCACCGCCTGTGGCGCGAGGACGTGATCGACTGGGAGGGCAAGTTCCGCACTCCGCTGCAGGGCTTCACCTCCACCCCGCGGCCGTTGGACGACGTGCCGCCGTTCGTGTGGCACGGCTCCATCCGCAGTCCGGAGATCGCAGAACAGGCCGCCTACTACGGTGACGGCTTCTTCCACAACAACATCTTCTGGCCCCCCACCCACACCCGAAAGCTCATCTCGCTGTACCGTCGCCGTTTCGAACACTACGGTCACGGCAAGGCCGACCAGGCCATCGTCGGGCTCGGTGGTCAGGTGTTCATGCGTAAGAACTCCCAGGACGCCGTCAAGGAGTTCCGTCCCTACTTCGACAACGCGCCGGTCTACGGTGGTGGTCCCTCCCTGGAGGACTTCACCCGGGAGACCCCGCTGACCGTGGGCAGCCCTCAGGAGGTCATCGACCGCACCCTGGGCTTCCGGGAGACGTTCGGCGACTACCAGCGTCAGCTCTTCCTGATGGACCACGCAGGCCTGCCCCTCAAGACCGTTCTGGAACAGTTGGACATCCTGGGTGAGGAGGTCGTGCCGGTGCTGCGCAAGGAATTCGCCGCGATGAAGCCGGCCCATGTGCCCAACGCTCCCACCCACGCATCGCTCCTGGCCGCCAAGGAACAGACCACAACGAAGACGGAGGAGACCCGATGACCCGCAAGCTGGTGACCGTCACGGCGGGGTTGAGCAACCCCTCCTCGACCCGTCTACTGGCCGATCGTTTGACCACCGCCGCCGAAGAGGCGCTGGTCGACCGTGGCGAACAGGCCCGGGTCCGTGTCGTGGAGCTACGCGAGGTGGCACACGACATCATGAACGCCATGACCACTCGGGTCCCCACGGGCGAATTGCCCGACGTCTTGGCCGACATCGCCGAGGCGGACGGTGTCATCGCGGTGACCCCGGTCTTCAACGCCTCCTACAGCGGCCTGTTCAAGTCGTTCTTCGACGTCATCGAACCCGGCACACTGGAGGGCACCCCGGTGTTGATCGCCGCGACCGGTGGTAGTCCACGCCACTCACTGGTGCTGGAGCACGCGCTGCGACCGATGTTCTCCTACACCCGCTCGGTGGTGGTGCCCACGGGCGTCTACGCCGCGTCCGAGGACTGGGGTGCCGGAGACGGTGGCGGTCGTGAACTGTCCGAACGGATCGCTCGGGCGGCCCGACAGTTGGCGATGCTGGTCACCGAGCACACCTCGGACGCCGTCGATCCCTTCGAGGAGCCCACGTCCTTCGCGGAGCTGATGTCCGGTTTGGGCCACTGATCGGGGCACTCTTCGAACATCACGTGTGGGGCTCCCGACAGGCCCCACACGTGTTCTCGGGTCCGTTCAGCCGGACTTTCCCGAACGCCGCCGGCCCTTCTTCTTGGGACGGTCGCGCATCTGCACGTAGGGCTCCTCGTCGGGGGACACCCGCCCCGCCTCCACCTCGTGCCCGCGTTCGATCTCGGCGTTGAACTCCTCCCCGAGCAGAATCGCGATGTTGCTGATCCAGAGCCACACGAGGAAGATCACCACGGTCGCCATGCTCCCGTAGGTCTGACCGTAGGAGGCGAAGTTGGCGACGTAGAAGGCGAACGCCAGCGAGGCGACCAGCCAGATCAGCACCGCGAGCAGGCTTCCCGGGCTGACCCAGCGAAAACCGCGCTTGGCGTTGGGCGAGGCCCAGTACAGGAGAGCGATCATGAAGGCCATGAGGAGTAGCAGTACCGGCCACTTGGCGATGTTCCACACCGTCACCACCGTGGAGTCCAGACCGATCAGCTGCCCGATGCGCTCGGCGATTCCGCCCGAGGCCGCGACGGCGAGCACGGTGAAGGTCATCAGGACGACCAGTGTCAGGGTGACGCCGACACGAATGGGCAACGTCTTCCAGATGGGGCGTCCCTCCGGCACGTCGTAGACGACGTTGGACGCTCGCATGAAGGCGGCGATGTACCCAGAGGCCGACCACAGGGCCACGGCCAGGCTCGCGATACCGACGAGGCCGGCGGCGGCCTGATTGCCCTGGAGGTTCTCGATGGCGGTGTTCACCAGTCCGGCGACATCCTGGGGCAGGAGCGCGGAGGCGTTCTCGGTCAGTGTCCGGGTGGCGTCCGGCCCGGCCAAGCCGAGCAGTGACACCAGCACCAGCAGCGCCGGAAAGAGCGAGAGGATCGCGTAGTAGGTCAGCGCGGCGGCCAGGTCGCTCACGTTGTCCGCGCTGAACTCCCGCACCGTCCTACGTAGGGCGCCCCACCACGAGGACTTCGGCATGCGGGTCGGCGCCGATGCCTCTGCCGTCGAAGTACGCTCGCCGCCTCGGTTCTGGTCGCTCAGCCGGGCCATCGGTCCCTTCCTTTCTCCGCTCCGGGCTCGCCGTCCCGCACCACCTCGCCCACCGTGGCCTGCCCGGTCGAGGTGGCGGTGCGGGCACGACCGGAGGTCGGAGTTCTCCGCGCGATCAGGAACCGCGCATCTCCTCCGACGCGCTCTTCGCTTCCTGTCGGGCCTGTTCACCGGTGGAGCGTGCTCGGTCCGAGGCGCTCTCCTTCAGGCTCTCCCCGGCGTCGCGGGCCGACTCGGTGGCCTGCTCCTTCACTTGGTCCACGGACTCGGAGACCGCCTGTCCGACCGGCTCGATCATCGCTCCGGCACGGTCTTGGACCTGTTGGGCGGCCCGTCGCTCCGCCTTGCTCTCGGAGATGAGAGAGGCGGCCAGCAGACCGGCGCCGAAGGCGATCAATCCCGCGGCGAGCGGGTTGCCCTGGGTTTGCTGGACGGCTTGCCGTGGAGCCGCTCCGACCGCGTCGGTGAGCTGTCCGGCGTTCTGTCGGAGTGAGCTTTTGGTGGAGTCCTCACCCGACCCCTGAGACGGAATCGATCCCATGATCCGATCCTTCACCTTCCCGGCCTTGCGGCGCATCCGGTGAGTGCGCCGGTCGATCACGGCACGCGGGTCGGCGTGGTTCACCAGCCGCTCCGTGTCCTGGGTCAGCTCCGCGCGCGTGCGTTCGATCTCTCGCCTTATCCGGTCGGATGTTTCACCCATTGGAGGTCCTCCTTCAAAGTCTCGATGGTGTGGTCGGGTTTGGGTGAGACCTCGCGCATCCTCTTGCGTCCCATGAAGAACAGGACCGCGCCTACGATCGCCCACACCACCGCCACGACCAAGGCCGCCCAGCCCAATCCGATGAGCTCGCCGAGACCGAACACCGCCGCGAAGCTGAGCAACACCACCGTCATGTAGCCCGCGAACCCGGCACCGCTGAGCAGACTGGCGGCCTTGCCGGCCTTGCTCGCCTCCTCCTGTATCTCGGCCTTGGCCAGTGCGATCTCCTGGCGGAACAGCGTCTGGAGATCGGACGCCACCACCCCGACGAGCTCGGCCAGGGACCTGTCGTCTTGGCCCCGCTCCCGTGGGGACCGCCCTGATGGGCTTGGTGTGGGCCTGGGGACCGTCGCCATGTCAGCCTCCCTCACCTTCCGGTCGCCGCCCCAGCCTCTGGGAGGCCAGGTCCGGGGGGATCGTCTCGCCCGCGGAGGCTCTGCCCTGCCTGGGCAATGAAGCGGACTCGTGGCTCTGGACCTGGGGAGAGCCCCTCTCCGGGCCTTGAGGACTTCCTTGCCCGGAGGCTGAGGGGGACACCTTGAGGACGCGTCCGAGCGCGAACCCGGCCACCGCGGCTCCCACCAAGAACGCCACCGGTCTGCGCCGGGCGAGGTCACGAGCCTCGTCCAGTAGTCCGTCCAAACCTCGCTGGTCCAGGAAGTCCGCGGTTCCGCGGCCCCCACCCGCGACCTGGCGCACCACGTCGCCCACGGGCGAATCCGTTTCCGCGTGTTCGGCCATGGACTCCAGGTCCCGTGACCACTGGCGCAGGTTCTCCGTGGCCTTCCGGGTCTGGTTCTCGGCCTCCTCCCGCAGACGGTCCCGTACGTCGCCCACGACGTGCTCCGTCTCCGAGCGGGCCTCACCGACGAAGGACCGGGCTTGTCCCATCGCGGTGGAGGCGATCTCATCCGCGGCCACGCGAGCCGCTTCGGTCTTCTGCCCGCCGCCGTGGGTGGAGGGACCGCCGGTCCCGTGTTGCGAGCGCATCACCACAACCTCCTCGGATCGCCTGGTCATGCGGTTGAGGCGCGCATACCCTCGCATTCGTATCGGTACGCACGAAAGTTCCATCGATGTGTATTTCGGGACTTCTTTTGCCACGCGCTTTCCTTGGAGCGACGAGTCCGTGGGGTGGGGGATCGACCAAGACCTGGCCGCTCGCGAGGAGGGCGAGCACGGAGCCGAAAGCTTGCTGGTCTCCGCGGGTGGGAACGGGGCTCAGGGCGAGGCGAGGCCGGAGAAGGGGGGCTGGCCAGGGCCGGTGGGACGACCTTGTACCTAACGGTGTTAGTTAACATGGGCGGATGGATTCCGCGCGTATCTACCAGCAGACCCAGGAGCGCCTCGTCGCTCTGAGTGCCACCTTCGACGAAGCCCGACTCTCCACCGTGGTCCCGGCTTGCCCCGCCTGGGACGTACGCCAGACCTACGCCCACATGGTCGGCCTGTGCGTCGAGGTGGTGCAGGGCGTCGTGACGCCTCCGGCCAGTGACGAGGTCACCGCCCGTCAGGTCGCCGACCGCGCGGGATGGGACATCGACGCGATCAACGCCGAGTGGTCCCAGGGCGCACCCGCCCTGATCGAACTCATGCGGAAGTCGACCCGTAGGCGTTACTCCCTGCCGGCCCTGGACGCCTGGCACCACGAGAACGACATCCGTGGGGCCTTGGGCATGGAGGCCCAGACCCAGGACGCGGACCGACTCGCCGACTTCGTGCTGGGCGGGCTCTCGCGCGGCTGGCCGGCCGAGCTGCCGTCCGTGCACGTGGTGGCCACCGACACCGGTCAGACGTGGCACCTGGGGGAGGGGTCCGACCTCGAACTGAGCGCGAGCGCCTTCGAGCTGGCCCGGGCGGTGACCGGGCGGCGGAGCATCGCCCAGGTCCTGGCCATGGAATGGGTCGGAGACCCCACCGAGGTGGCGCCCCTGCTGCCCACCCTGCCCGCTCCGGAGCGGGACCTGACGGTCTGAATCCGAACGGGCCGAGCATCGCTCGTGCCCTTTCCGAGGGACCTGTGTGCCTTCCCCTCGTCGGGGTCGAGGGCACGCGGGTCCCACTCGTGTTCTCGGGTGCGATTCCTCCCCGCTGGAGCGCCGATCGTGAGCGGGTTCCGATTTTTCTCCGGTTACCCCCATTGCCGGGGCATGCCAATGGTGTTAACTTTTCGGCACCGCTCATGGGAGCGCTCCCGAACGGGGGGGGTGGTGTTCCCTTGGGTGGCGGACCACATCGTCGCCGATTCCACGCCCGACGTGCCCGTACGGTCGCGCCAAGTCCCGACGTGACCCATCTCGGGCCACCCGTCCCAACATCCTCAGACCCGCACCCGACCCCCTCGGTTCCCCGCCGCACCTTGAGGCGCCTTCCCGGTCTTTGCGCAGACCGGAGTCGACGTCCCGCTCACGGTCACCAAACGGGCTCCGCGGGGGCATCTCCGAGGAGAATGATGTGACCAATGAACGAATAGGGCGCCACCGCAAGAAGCGCTGGGCCCTCCCCGCCGCCATGAGCACGGCGCTCCTGGCGGCCACCTTCACGGTGGTCTCCCAGGGTGATCCCGCCATCACGTCCGCCGAACTCACCTCCGCCTACGAGTACGAACCGGTCGCGGCCGCCGTCATCGCGGACAACCCCGACATCACCCGGTACGAAGAACGGTTCCTCGGCCTCTACGACAAGATCAAGAACCCCGACAGCGGTTACTTCCGCGAGTTCGATGGGCTCCTGGTCCCCTACCACTCGGTGGAGAACCTCATCGTGGAGGCACCCGACACCGGACACGCCACCACCTCCGAGGCGTTCAGCTACTACCTCTGGTTGGAGGCCGCCTACGGGCGCCTGTCCGGCGACTGGGAACCCTTCAACGCCGCCTGGGAATCCATGGAGACCTTCATCATCCCGGGCACCGCCGACCAGCCCACCAACTCCTCCTACGACCCCTCCGATCCGGCCACCTACATCCCCGAGTCACTGGAGCCGGGTGACTACCCGATGCCGCTCGACGACGGCGTCGAAGTCGGTCAGGACCCCCTGGCCGACGAGCTGAGCAGTACCTACGGCACCGACGAGATCTACGGAATGCACTGGCTGTTGGACGTGGACAACGTCTACGGCTACGGCTTCTGTGGAGATGGTGGCGACGACCTTCCCGCCTACATCAACACCTTCCAACGCGGCTCCAACGAGTCCGTCTGGGAGACCGTTCCGCACCCCTCCTGCGAGACTTTCGCGCACGGTGGGGAAAACGGTTTCATCGACCTGTTCGTGGACGACCCCCAGGCCTCGGAGCAGTGGCGCTACACCAACGCGCCCGATGCCGACGCCCGCGCCGTCCAGGTCGCCCACCTGGCCCACGAATGGGCCTCCGACCAGGGCAACGAGGACGCCGTGGCCGACAGCGTGGCCAACGCCGCCAAGATGGGCGACTACCTGCGCTACTCCATGTTCGACAAGTACTTCAAGGAGGTCGGTGACTGCGTGGGTGCCGAGTCCTGCTCACCCGGAACGGGCAAGGACTCCGCGCACTACCTGCTCGCCTGGTACTACTCCTGGGGCGGCGCACTGGAGAGCGCCGAGTACCCGTGGGCCTGGCGCATCGGTGGGTCCTCCGCCCACCAGGGCTACCAGAACGTGATGGCCGCCTACGCGCTCAGCGAGGCCCCCGCGCTCCGGCCCGAATCTCCCACCGGTGCCGACGACTGGGCCACCAGCCTGGACCGCCAGCTGGAGTTCATCCAGTGGTTGCAGTCCTCCGACGGCGGTATCGCCGGCGGTGCGACCAACAGCTGGGAGGGCACCTACGCCGAACCCCCGGCCGGCACCTCCACGTTCTACGGTCTGTTCTACGACGAGAAGCCGGTCTGGCACGACCCGCCGTCCAACCAGTGGTTCGGCTTCCAGGTGTGGGACATCGAGCGGGTGGCCGAGTACCACCGAGTCACCGGTGACGAGCGTGCCGGGGAGATCCTCGACGACTGGGTTCCCTGGGCGATCGAGAACACCACGGTCGGCTCCGACGGCGACTTCCAGATCCCGGCCGACATGGAATGGAGCGGTCAGCCCGACGATTGGAACGGCACCCCCACCGGTAACCCCGGCCTGAGCGTCGAGGTCGTCTCGCACAACCAGGACGTCGGTATCGCCGCCGGCCTGGCCAAGACCCTGCTGCACTACGCCGCCGCCACCGGCGACGAAGTGGCGCTGGAGACCGGAGAAGGGCTCATCGACGCCCTGATGGTCCACGAGGACGAGTTGGGGATCGCCATCCCGGAGGTCCGTGCGGACTACTCCCGCTTCAACGACCCCTACGAGTCCGAGAACGGTGGGCTGTACGTCCCGGACGGCTTCTCGGGAACCATGCCCAACGGCGACACCATCGACTCCGATTCCACGTTCGAGTCCATCCGTTCGTTCTACTTCGACGATCCGGACTACGCCAAGGTCGCCGACTACCTCGACGGTGGGCCCGCCCCAGAGTTCACCTACCACCGTTTCTGGTCGCAGGTCGACGTGGCCACCGCCTTGGCGCTGCACGGCGAGCTCTTCGGAGACGGCGAGGACCGATAAGTCCCGCCGCTCCGGTCCGGTGCGGGGTGGACGAGCAGGGCCGCCCCGCACCACCCGCCCCCCTGCCATCCCCTAAGGAGTCCCGATGTCGGGTCGCTCATCCAGATACACAGCCCTCACCGCCGCGCTGGTCGCGGGCCTGATGGCCGCAGGAATCTCCGTGGCCGCCCACGCGCAGTCCACTTCCGAACAGTCCACCTCCGCACAGCAGCAACAGAGTTTGCGCGAACTGGCCGCGCAGCAGGACACGTTCATCGGTGCGGCCGTGGCCGCCCACCACCTGAACGAAACCGCCTACGCCCAGACCGCGGCGAGGGAGTTCGACTCCGTCACCCACGAGAACTCGCTCAAGTGGGAATCGGTCCAACCACAACGGGGCCAATACAACTTCGATGGGGCCGACCGGGTGGTGGAATTCGCCGAGTCCAACGGCCAGGACATCCATGGCCACACCCTGGTCTGGCACAGCCAACTGCCTTCCTGGGTGGCCGACGGTTCCTTCACCCAGGACGAACTCCTCACCGTCATGGACGACCACATCAGCACCACCATGGGGCGCTACGAGGGTCGGATCGACACCTGGGACGTGGTCAACGAACCCATCGGTGATGACGCGCGGTTGCGTGACTCGGTCTTCCACCGGACCCTGGGGGTGGACTTCATCGCCCGATCACTGCACATGGCGCGGGCGGCCGACCCCTCCGCCGACCTGTACATCAACGACTACAGCATCGACGGAATCAACGCCAAGAGCGACGCCTACTACGACCTGGTCGTCGACCTGCTGGCCCAAGGTGCCCCGCTGGACGGCATCGGACTCCAGGCCCACCTGATCGTGGGCCAGGTCCCCGACTCCATGGGTGCCAACATCCAGCGCTTCGTCGATCTGGGCCTGGACGTGCGCATCACCGAACTGGACATTCGGATGAACACCCCCGCGACCGCGGCCGGCCTCCAACAACAGGCCGAAGACTACGCCGAGGTCGTGAACCTGTGCCTGGGCATCGATGGCTGCACCGGGGTGACGGTCTGGGGTGTCACCGACGCCTACTCCTGGGTGCCAGACCACTTCTCTGGCGAGGGAGCGGCACTGCCCATCGACGAGAACTACGACCCCAAGCCCGCCTACTGGGCCGTTCACGAGGCCCTGGGCGGTTCGGGTTCGCAACCCACCGACCCCACTCAAGGGCCCACCGACCCCACCGGTGACTGCACCGCCGAGTACACCCTTGTCAATCAGTGGGACGGGGGATTCCAAGGAGAAGTGACCGTCACGGCCCAAAGCGCCTTGGACGGCTGGACCGTCACCTGGACCACCGGCGGAACCGAGAACATCAACCAGGCCTGGAACGCCACCCTGACCCACAACGGAAACCAGGTCACCGCCACCAACGCCGCGCACAACGGCGCCTTGGCGGCCGGAACCTCGACCACGTTCGGCTTCCTCGGCACCGGAAGCCCCTCCGGTACCCCCACACCGGCCTGCTCCGCCTGATCCCCCCCTTCCGCCCGGCCGTGCGTTCGCCACGCGCGCGGCCGGGCCCCATCGCGAAGGGGACACGGCCCCGGGGCGTGTGCATGGACACGCCCCGGCCCTCGGGCGCCCGGCCCGGCCCACTCCTCCACGGGACGGGCGCCCTCCACGCTCACCCCCGGGGCTGTAGGGGGGCGGTCGATCGACCGGACCTCGCCCAGGGCGGACCACTCGTCGCGGCCCAACCGTCGTCGGTGGTGGTGCAGACCTGACGCCGGGGGAGAGCCATCGAGGCCAACGGCCCGTAGAAGCCTCGGCCGGACAGTTCCTCAAAGTTCCACTCGGTACGCACCGGCCCTGTGATCACCCTGGCCGGCGCGGGCATGTTCACCCCATGGAAATGGTCACCGTCGAAGACGTTCACGCCGCCGCCGACAGAGTCCACGGACACGTGGTGCGCACTCCACTGACCATCGGACCGAGCACGGAGTCGCCCTTCTTGCTCAAACCCGAGAGTCTGCAACCCACCGGGGCGTTCAAACTGCGCGGTGCCACCAACGCGGTCGCCTTGCTCAACATGGTCCAACGTGAGAACGGAGTCATCACCCATTCCTCTGGAAACCACGGGCTGGCCCTGGCCACGGCCGCCGCGCGCCAGGGGGTGCCCTGCACCGTCGTGGTCCCCGAAGGGGCGCCCGCGGTCAAGGTGAACCGTATTCAGGAGGGTGGAGCACGGGTGGTGATGGTGCCACCGGCCGACCGCCTCTCGACCGTGGAGGAGATGGTCGAACACGAACTGCTCGCGTTCGTGCCGCCCTTCGACGACGCCAGGGTGATCGCCGGACAGGGCACCGTGGGTCTGGAAATCCTGGAACAGTCGCCGGAGGTGACCACCGTGGTGGTTCCGGTCGGTGGTGGAGGGTTGGCCTCCGGGGTGGCCACGGCCGCCCAAGCGGTCCACCCACGGGTACGGGTGGTGGGGGTGGAACCGGAGCTGGCCGCCGACGCCGCCGAGAGCCTGCGCGAGGGCCGCCTGGTCACCTGGGAACCCGAACGTACCCACCGGACCATGGCCGACGGGGTGCGCACCTGCCTGTCGGAGCTCACCTTCACCCATCTGTCGACCCGTCTGGACGAGGTCGTCACCGTGACCGAGGACGAGATCGCGCAGGCGGTCAGGCTGCTCGCGTACGGTTCACGCCTGGTGGCCGAACCCAGTGGGGCTCTGGCCGTCGCCGCGCTGGCCTCGGGCAAGGTCGACACGGTCCCCGGGCGTCCGGAGGCGACGGTGGCGGTGGTCTCCGGCGGCAACGTCGACCCCGATCTTCTGGTCGGCCTGCTCAGTGGCGGCTGAGCGCGAGGCCGAGCGCCTCGGGCGGTGGAACTCCAGACCCGAGGCGCCGATACGGGTCAGGCCGAGCGCCATCGGAAACGTGTGTCCTCGGCGGTCGTCGTGCACTGCATCAACGTCCCCTTCGTGGTACGACCGTATTGCCAGTGCTGGGAGCAGAACGCCCCCGGATGCACCCCTTCCACCGGCGCGGGCTCCGGTGCCGGCTCGGGTTCCGGCTGGGGTTCGGGCTCGGGCTCCGGCTGAGGTTCGGGCTCGGGCTCCGGCTGAGGTTCGGGCTCGGGCTCCGGGCTCGCGTCCCCGATCTTTTCGGGACACTCCTCGTCGGTGGAGACCACGAACAACGTGATCTCGAGGTCATCGTCGAACGGAGCGATGACCTTCTTCGGTCTTTGACCGCACACAGGGTGGTCGGTGGCCTCCTCCGGTGCTGCCACGTCACCGAACGCGCTCTCCACCACCATGGTCAGGCCCGCGTCCTCGATCCACTCGCGAGCCTGGTCGGTGGTATCGCCCGCGAACCTCGGAAGTTCGGGCCACCCCTCACCGATCTCCTCGACACACTCCATCCCGTCAGGGGCCACCACCAGATCGACCGTGCCCTCGCCGACCTCTTGGTCGCACACGAGCATCGTCGAGCGAGTCCACACCAGGTCCTCGACGTCGTTGCTCGCGACCGGTAGCAGCTCTCCGAGAGCCAGTTCCCACTCCTCCAGCAGCTCCTCGGCCTCCGGCAGGTACAGGCCCACCAGTTCCAGGGGCGGTTCCTCGGTGGGGGAGGGCGATGCCGTCACCGCCA
Source organism: Nocardiopsis alkaliphila YIM 80379 (assembly GCF_000341005.1). Lineage (GTDB taxonomy): Bacteria > Actinomycetota > Actinomycetes > Streptosporangiales > Streptosporangiaceae > Nocardiopsis > Nocardiopsis alkaliphila. Next base: position 91,384 of record NZ_ANBD01000001.1, read on the forward strand.
CGGGTGCGGTCTCCTCCTCGGGGGAAGGCAGTAACGCGCCGAGCACCGCCAGCGCGATGAATCCGGTCAAGGCCAAACCCGCACATCCGGTGCAGCCCAGACCCGCCAGGGAGAGCGGGTGCGGTTTCGAGCTCCGTCCAGGAAGCGAGGGAAGAGGGGTGGGGGATGGGACATGAGAACTCCGTCTCGGGGGAGGGGGAAGCGAAGACGAACGCCGAGGGAACGTGTCGAGAAGGGCTGGCGATGAGGCTGACTTTAATGGGCAAATCGCCACAGGTTGGCCAGAACGCCAGAATTTCGCAAAAGTGATTTCGAATAGGCCGTATGACACGCCCCATCAACCTCGAAAACCCCTAGGGGTAGACAGAGCGAGCGGCCTCTCCACCTGCTTGGCCCGAGTCCTTTTTCGATCCGGCAGCCTTCCCCGCGCGCCCTCGGCCGCCCCCTTGGTCGCTTCGCTGTTTCTTTCCTTCCCCTCGTTCGTTTCCTTCCTATGTTTCTTGCGTCGGCTCTCCCTCGTTTGCTCCGTCGCTCTTTCTGTGCCCCTCTTCATCGGTGTTTTCGGGGCTGGCGATCAGTACCTCGGGCGGCGCCCCGATGATGAAACCGAAGAAGACGTGGTCCACCAGCAGAGCGAACCTTTCCCGGGGGCGTGCCCTTTGAGCGTGCGCCAATCCGAGCGCCGGCGCCACGGCGAACTCGAACATCCCCCAAGAGAGCACCCCATAGACGGGGCCGGTCAGTCTCGACCTGCGAAGACGCTCCGGTACCAGCCCGAACAGCACCCCCGCCGTAGCGCCATAACCCCAGTGGGCCAATTCGATGAAGGCGGTGCGCCGGTGTTCGGGGACCTCGCGGAGTAGGGCGGGGACCCCTTCCTTCAGAACGGCGTCCGGTGGTGTGCGCTCGATCATTCCGAGCCCCACTGCGGCCTGGCGCATACCGCTCATGGCCATCGCGGCCACGGCCCCCCTGACCGCACCCTTGAACCAGGGGCGACGCTGTGCGAAATTCGCTTCGTTCCCCATCGTTTCTCCCATCGTTCACGCGAGCCGCGTATGTCGCGAGCAGGTCGTGGTGTGTCCTCTAACCGATCGATGAAGTGCTCACACGTGCCTGTCGTGGCTCGGGGATCCCGGCCTGCCAGGTCAGTACGGGTGAAGAGGTTCTCGATCTCGGAGGAGATCGAGTCGCGGAGGAAGGGACTCGCCCGAACGCGGGAGCGTGAAACCCGTTCCGGGGTGCGTCGGACCGGACGAGTGGGCCGACGCACCCCGGAAACGGAAGGGCTGCACTTTTGTCCGACCTCCACACCGGGACCGCGTGTGGGCCCGGGGCCGCGTCCTTCGCCTAACGTTCGCTCAGTTCCTCGCGGAGTTTGCGCAGGGACGCCGTGAGTAGGCGGGAGACGTGCATCTGGGAGCACCCCACCTCCTTCGCGATCCGCGCCTGGGTCCACTCGTCGAAGAACCGTCGCTTGATGATCAGCTTTTCCCGTGCCGAAAGGGCACGCAGCGCCGGACGTACGGACGCGCGCTCCACGACCAGGTCCAGATTGTGGTCCTCCACCCCCAGATACCGTTCCCACCGGGTGGTCGGGCCCTCTTCCCGAGGTTCGGGGGCGTTCAGTGAAACGGTGTTGTAGGCCTCCGAGACCAGGCGTACCTCTTCCACCTGTTCCCTGGAAAGCCCCATCTCCCGGGCGATCTCATCGATGGTGGGGGTGCGGGCCAGGCGCTGTTCCAGGTCGCGCCGCACCTGCCTCATCTCGGATCGTCGGGCCTGGGGGTCGCGGGGGGTGTGGACGGCCCAGGTGCGGTCACGGAAGTGCCGTTTGATCTCTCCGGTGACGGTGGGCATGAGATAGCGGATGAAATCGCCCCGCGCCGGCGAATAGCCACGGATCGCCTTGGCCAGCCCGACGTGGGCGGTCTGTCGCAGGTCCTCCTCCTGCTCGCCACGGCCGGAATAGCGTCGGGCGAGACGATGCAGGAGCGGTTGGTAGTGCCAGGTGATGCGTTCCCGCAGGCGCCCGGCGGCGCGAGGGTCGCTCTGTTCGAGGTTCTTCAACATCGACAACAGGTCTTCGGGGGAGGCCTCCTCGGAAGGCTCTCCCGAGAGGTTTTTGGCCGCTGTCGCTTCGGTCGGTCGAGTGGTCGTCGTGGAAACGGGCATCACGAACCTCCTGTGCGTCGAGTACCGGGGTCCCGGTCGGCTACGGCTGTGCGCGTCCGCGCGGTGCGCGGACGCGGACGGGGAGGGGGATCGGCGATGTCCTCCGTCAGTGCTCACAAGCGGCATTGAGGTGGTGCTGCCCGTGATCGGGATGAAAAAACGACAGCGTGCGGTTTTGGTCAGGTTCTGCACCTTTGGGGAGTGATGTGCATCACTCGAATTGGGTGGTCGCGTGCGTAAATAGAGCTTTGAGGTACTTCTGTGACATTCGCTGACGTTTGCGAACGCCCCCGACCGGTCATGGGAGTCAGATCGCCTCGGTACCGGGCGGCCCACCCGAGGCAGGGGCCACCGCAACGAAAACGGCCGTGGGTGGGAGGAGCTCCTCCCACCCACGGCCGTGATGGTGGCGTGGCGAGGCGACCCTTGACCGCCACGGCACTGGACGCCGGCTCAGACGTCGGCCGGTCCCGAGTCGGGGCTCAGTGGATCGTGGCCGACGCGCATCAGTCTCCTGCGCCACTCGTCGTCCTCTCGCCGAGGCCGAGCGAGTTCGTCCTGGACGAATCGGATGACCCGCTCCATCAGTTCGACGTCGGAGGAGGTCACGTCGGTCTTGCGCTTGTCCAGGAGCCGGACGATGTGCTCCCCTTCGGCGCTGACATCACCGTCGGTGGGAAGTGCCTCCTCTCCCGACGCATCGGTGAGTAGCCAGCGGCGCAACTCCGGACCGCTCATGTTCACCGAGGCGTGGAACTCGTCCCAGACTCGGTCGACCTCCGGATCACTCGCCGCCATCGTGAGACCCCCTCTCTTGGGCGCACAGGCCCTCGAACCCTCATGGCATGAACGCCCCGACCGTTCCGACGGATGGAGGGACGGCCGGTCGTCCCTTCTGTTCACTGCGGCTACCCACGAGGGCATGCGCTCATACGTGGAACCGAGGCCGTGTCCACCTGCGAGAACAAGGCGGGAGCACGATGTTTCACCGAGCCCGGGGTGGGTTAGGGCAAGCCGAAGAAGGGCGATTCGCGAAAAAGAGGGGGCACCGATCATGGCGAACAACATCGCCGACGTGATGAACACGAGTGTTCACACCGTCACCCCGGACACGGTTCTGCGTGAGGCGGCCGAGATCATGCGGGACGAGGACGTGGGTGACGTCGTGGTCCTCGAATCCGGAGAACTGCGCGGCATCCTGACCGACCGCGACATCGTGGTGCGGTGCGTGGCCGAAGGAGGCGATCCGGAGACGGTGCGCGCGGGCGACGTGTGCAGCAGGGACCTGGTGACAGTGCCACGTCAGAGCAGTGTCAGGGACGCCGTACACGCCATGCGCACGGCGACCGTGCGCCGCCTTCCCGTCGTCGAGGGCACCGACGTGGTGGGGGTCGTCTCCATGGGCGACCTGGCGCAGGCCTTCGATGAGGGCTCCGCGCTCGCCGACGTCAGCGAGGCCGAGCCCAACCGCTGACAGACCATTCGGGAAAAGGGGGAAAGCCCCGTCCGGTCTGGGGGTCCGGGCGGGGCGCCTGTTTTTCGAGCGTTCATGACAGCGGCGGATTCTTCGCACGGCAGACACACGAAACAGGGGGACCCATGAAGGCAGTGTTGTGGAACGGTACCCGCGACGTCAGGACCGAGACCGTTCCCGATCCTCGCATCGAACGACCCGACGACGCCCTCATCCGCGTGACCAGCTCCGGTCTGTGCGGATCCGACCTGCACCTCTACGAAGTCCTCGGTCCGTTCATGAAGGCCGGTGACATCCTTGGGCACGAACCGATGGGCGTGGTCGAGGAGGTGGGAGCGAACGTCACCTCCCTGGTGCCCGGCCAGCGGGTGGTCGTCCCCTTCCAGATCTGCTGTGGGCACTGCCCGATGTGCGAGGCCGGGCTGCAGACTCAGTGCGACCAGACCCGTGTCGAAGACCAGGGGATGGGCGCGAGCCTTTATGGTTACAGCGCGCTCTACGGTGCGGTTCCGGGAGCCCAAGCGGAGTACCTGCGGGTTCACCGCGCGGACGACAACGCCATCCCGGTTCCCGCCCAAGGACCCGATGACCGCTACCTCTACCTTTCCGACGTGTTGCCGACGGCCTGGCAGGCGGTGAAGTACGCGGACGTGCCTCAAGGGGGTTCCGTGGCCGTTCTGGGGTTGGGTCCCATCGGTGAGATGGCCTGCCGTGTGGCTCGGCACCTGGGGGTGGAACGGGTGTTCGGTGTGGACCCGGTAGCCGACCGGCGTGCGCGCGCCGCGGCGAGGGGCGTCGAGGTGTTCGATTCCTCCAATGGCAGCGATGAGCTCATCCAGGAGATCCGGGACCGCACCGATGGTCGGGGGCCCGACTCGGTGATCGACGCCGTGGGGATGGAGGCCGCAGGCCACGGTTCGGCCCGGCTCGCCCAGCGGGCGACCTCCTTCATGCCCAAGGGCGCGGCGGCCAAGCTCATGGAGACCGCGGGGGTGGATCGCCTGGCCGCCCTCCAGACCGCGATCGACCTCGTGCGTCGAGGCGGGACCATCTCCCTGAGCGGTGTCTACGGTGGTATGGCCGATCCGTTGCCGATGCTCACGCTCTTCGACAAACAGATCCAGTTGCGCATGGGCCAGGCCAACGTCCGCCACTGGGTGCCGGAGATCCTTCCGTTGCTGGACGAGGAGGACGTCCTGGGGGTCGAGGACTTCGCCACCCAGCACGTGCCCCTGGACGAGGCGGCGGACGCCTACCGACGTTTCCAGGGCAAGGAGGACGGTTTCTTCAAGGTGGTCTTCCGTCCCTGAGGCGACCGCCGTACCCGATTCGACGCATGAGGGGAGAAGGAGCGGACATGGTGCAGAGCGTGGCCGACCATCTGTTGCGCAGACTGTCGCAGTGGGGTGTCACCGAGATCTTCGGCTATCCCGGTGACAGCGTCAACGGACTGGTCGCGCAGATGGGCGAGATCGAGGACGGACCACGGTTCGTGCAGGGCAGGCACGAGGAGATGTCCGCCTTCGAGGCCGTGGGCTACGCCAAGTTCGGTGGTCGCCTGGGGGTGTGCATGGCGACCGGGGGACCGGGAGCGGTCCACCTGCTCAACGGTCTCTACGACGCCAAACTCGACCACGTGCCGGTTCTGGCGATCGTGGGCCAAGCGAGCCGCAGCGCCATGGGCGGCGCCTACCAGCAGGAGATCGACCTGCACAGCCTGTTCAAGGACGTCTCTTCGGCCTTCTTGGAGACCGTCAACGTTCCCCAACAGCTTCCCAACGTCGTGGACCGAGCCATCCGAACGGCTCTGGCCGAGCGGGCGCCGACCACGGTGATCATCCCGGCCGACGTGCAGGAACTGGACTACTCGCCACCGGAGCACGAATTCAAGCACGTGCCTTCCAGTGGGCCCGACCGGATGGTCGCCGGCGGGACGATACTGCCACCCGAGAGCGAGATCGGTCGCGCCGCCGAGCTGATCGACGAGGGTGAACGGGTGGCGATCCTGGTGGGCCAAGGCGCCAGGGGAGCCGCCGATGAGGTACTGGAACTGGCCGAGGCCACCGGGGGCGGGATCGCCAAGGCACTTTTGGGCAAGGACGTGTTGCCCGACGACCTGCCCCAGGTCACCGGGGCGATCGGCCTGCTCGGGACCCGGCCCTCCTGGGAGTTGATGCGCGACTGCGACACCCTGCTCATCGTGGGATCCAACCTGCCCTACACCCAGTTCTTGCCGCCCTTCGGTCGACGGGCCGTGGAGATCGACATCGACCCTCGGTTCATCGGCATGCGTTACCCCACCGAAGTCAACCTCGTGGGTGACGCCGCGAGCACGCTACGCGCACTCATCGAACGTCTGGATCCACCGGACGAACGGCGGGAGAAGCGGAGGGAGTGGCGTTCCAAGGTCGAGAAGGACGTGCGGCGCTGGTGGTCGGTCCTGGACGCGCAGGCCGAGGTCGCCGCCGATCCGATCAACCCGATGCGGGTGGTCCATGAACTCTCGCCCCGACTGCCGAAGGACGCCGTGGTCACCGCCGACTCGGGGTCGGCCACCAACTGGTACGCCCGGTTCCTACGCATGGGAGAGAACAACCGCGGTTCGCTCTCGGGGACCCTGGCCACCATGGGGTGCGCCGTCCCGTACGCGATCGGCGCCAAGTTCGCGGCCCCCACCCGCCCGGTGATCGCGTTGGTGGGGGATGGCGCGATGCAGATGAACGGGCTCATGGAATTGTTGACCGCGCGCCGCTACCAGGAACTGTGGGACGACCCGCGCCTGGTGGTGTGCGTGCTGCACAACAACGACCTCAACCAGGTCACCTGGGAGTTGAGGGCGATGGGAGGCTCTCCCAAGACCCCCTACTCGCAGGACCTGCCGGACATGTCCTATGCGGCCTTCGCCGAGTCGGTGGGCCTGGTGGGCATCACGGTGGAGCGGCCCGAGGAGATCGGACCCGCCTGGGACCGGGCCCTACAGGCCCAAGGCCCGGTGGTGATCGACGTGCACTGTGACGGGGACGTACCGCCGATCCCGCCGCAGGCCGAGAGGGCGCAGGTCACCGACACGCTCAAGGCACTCTTGTCCGGTGATCCCGACGGTAGGGGCGTCGCCTCACGCGGGCTGGCGACCAAGATCCAGGAGTTCCTGCCGCACGGTCGATAGCCGCTCATCGCGGTGCTCGACGAAACGAAGCGCCCCCGCACGTCCCTTCGAGGGAACGTGCGGGGGCGTCGCCCTTCTCAGGAAGGGGACCCTGCCCAGACCTCACCCGCGTCGGCCGCGTCCCGTTCCTGAGCGCGTTCCCGTAGACGTCGCCGCTGCGGGATGACGGTGTACTTGGGGTCGGCGGCCGACTGGACACCGGCTTGGAAGATCCCCAACCGGGTCAGGGCCGAACCCGCGACCAGCGCGGCCCCGCTCAACGCCGACACCGCGCGGTTGTCACGTCCCAGGACCGCACCGACGGCGCCCGCCAGGGTGAGGGCCTTGGCGGTCCGGGTGAGTACGCCGGCCCGCCCTTGCTCGTAGGGCTCGCCCACCAGCCCCATACGGCGTTCCATCACTGTGGAGACCGCGACCTCGGTCAGGGCGCCGCCGACCGCGGTACGACGGGCCGGGCCGCTCTGTTCACCGGGTGCGACGATCAGCCCCATGCCGCCGGCGGCGGGCGCC
>NZ_ANBD01000002.1 GCF_000341005.1 Nocardiopsis alkaliphila YIM 80379
CCAGGCGGGGACGGCGGTGTCACAGATCAGCGGGGCCGTGTAGGTGACAACCAGCGGCCCGGTCAGCCCCGCGCCGATGGTGGCGGCCCGCCCGATCCGTGGGAACCACCCAGTGGCCGCGGTGACCGCGGCCACTCCGGCCAAGGGCCCGTACCCCATGAGGATCCACGACCCCATACTCATCGGTGAGGTCGGTTTGAACACCCGCAGCATGTTGAGGAAGCGTTCCGGCCGGCCCAGGTCGTGGATCAGCGCGGCCGTCGAACCGGAGATCGCGGCCAGGGCGGTGTACTTGAGGGGGCGTGCCAGGCCGGGACGGCCGGTGCACTCGGCCCCTGCGGCCAAGACGGACGAGGCCCCGGCGAGCCCGCCCAGGAACAGGTAGCCGCCGATGTCGCCGGCCTTCCACACGATCTGGTTGAGGACCGGTCTGCCGTGGTAGGTGCGAAACTCGGCCTCTGGCACCCGGGTGGGCTCGCCCCCACGTCGCCGGCCCCCGCCAGGACCCTTGCCACGGTGTTCACCGTGCCGCCTTCGCTGCTCCTGGGAGACCACCTCGGCCGCGCCGGTGATGGCTTGGTGTCCGGCCTGGCTCAGGCCCTCGCCCGTCCGGTCGGGATTGCTCATGACCGCCTCCCCACGAACGCCGAGGCCGCCCCGGCCAAGAGCACGAGTGCGGCGGTGCCCGCGTGGCGCCACATCGACGGCAGGTCCCGGGTGGTCACCACGGGATCCGGTGGCAGACCGTACACCTCGGGTTCGTCCAGCAAGAGGAAGAACGCACCCGCGCCGTCGACACCGTCGTCGGGGTCCTCCCCGTACAACCGCGCCGAGGAGACCCCCGCTCCATGAAGGTCCCGCACCCGCCGGTCGGCACGCTCACGCAACTCGTCCAGGTCGCCGAACTGGATCGAGTCGGTGGGGCACGCCTTGGCGCACGCGGGCTCCAGCCCTTCTCCGATACGGTCGTAGCACAGGGTGCACTTCCAGGCGCGACCGTCCACCTCCCGGCGATCGATCACCCCGTAGGGGCAGGCCGGCACGCAGTATCCGCACCCGTTGCAGATGTCCTCCTGCACCACCACGGTGTCGAACTCGGTCCGAAAGATCGCCCCGGTGGGGCATACGTCCAGGCAGGCGGCGCTCGTGCAATGCTTGCACACGTCCGAGGACATCAACCAACGGAAGTCCCCCGCGCCGTCGGCCGCCGAACGCTGTCCCGGAAGTTCGAAGGAGGGCATGCCCACGTCCACCGGGCCCGGGCCGCCCTCGGGCCGGCCCACCCCCGCGTCCTGGTGCCCCAAGGGCTCACGCTGCTCGATGAAGGCCACGTGCCGCCAGGTATCGGCGCCGAGCCGACCGCTGTTGTCGAAGGACGAGGCCAAGAAGTCCAGCCCGTCCTCGGGAACCATGTTCCACTCCTTGCAGGCCACCTCGCAGGCCTTGCAACCGATGCACACACTGGTGTCGGTGAAGAAACCCTTGCGGGAGGGCTGTCCGTCCGCCGTCATCACTCACCTCTCCGTTCCGGTCCGCTCGGTGATCAGGGCTCTGTTCCGGTACTCCTCGACCAGGGCCACTCGTTCCGGCCCCCGGGGACGCCGCCCGGGCCGGATGTCGGCCGTCAGCGCCTTGACCTCCTGGATGTGCACGTTGGGATCCAACGCCATGGACATCAGCTCGTTAGCCGCGTCACCGGTCGAGTAACCGTTGGGACCCCAGTGATAGGGCAGGCCGATCTGATGCACCACCCTGCCCTGCACCCGCAGCGGCCGCATGCGGTCGGTGACCAGTACCCGCGCCTCGATGGCGTTGCGGGCCGTGACGATCGTGGCCCAGCCGCCGTGTTCCAGGCCGCGCTCCTGGGCCAGTTCCGGGCCGACCTCACAGAAGAACTCCGGTTGCAGTTCGGACAGGTAGGGCGTCCATCGGCTCATGCCTCCGGCGGTGAAGTGTTCGGTGAGTCGGTAGGTGGTCACCACGTACGGGTACACGTCGGCCTCCGGCGTGTCGGGACGTGGGTGGTACCTGTTGAGTTCGTGCTGGTAGAGCAGGCGAGTGGGGTTGCGTTGGTGCCCGTACAGCGGGTTGGTGAACGGGGTGTCCTGGGGCTCGTAGTGGGTGGGCATGGGGCCGTCGTTGAGACCGGCCGGAGCGAACAACCATCCCTTGCCGTCGGCCTGCATGATGAACGGGTCCACCCCGCTCAGTGCCTCCACCCCCTTGGCCCCATCGCGGGGTCGGTAGGTGGGCGCCTTGTCGGGTTCGAAGTCGGCGACGTCGTACCCGCTCCAGCGCCCCGAATCCTCGTCCCACCACACCAGAGCCTTGCGCTCACTCCACGGACGCCCCTCGGGGTCGGCGGAGGCGCGGTTGTACAACACACGCCGGTTGTCCGGCCAGGACCAGGCCCACTCGGCGGCGATCCAATCCTGTTCACCACCGGGCTTCTTCCTGGCGGACTGGTTGACCCCGTCCTTGAAGACCCCGCAGTAGATCCAGCAACCGCAGCTGGTCGAACCATCGTCGCGTAGCTCCGTGTACCCGCTCAGGGGGCGGCCCTTGGCGTCGTGGCCGTTGATCTCGCGCAGTACCGCGTCGGCGCTGGGCTCCTCTCCCTCCTCCAGCGGATAGTCCCAGGTGAGTTCCAGGAGTGGGCGGTCCTTGGGGTCCTGCGAGCCTTGGAGCCGTTCCCGGATCAGACGACCCAGGTGGTACATGAACCACAGGTCGCTGCGTCGGTCACCACTGGGCACCACCGCGCGGTCGTGCCACTGTAGGGTCCGGTTGGTGTTGGTGAAGGTACCGGACTTCTCCGTGTGCGCGGCCGCCGGGAAGAAGAACACCTCCGTGCCGATGTCCTCGGTACGCATCTCTTGGGACTCGATCTCGGGACCGTCCTTCCACCAGGTGGCGCTCTCGATCAAGGAGAAGTCACGTACGACGAGCCAGTCCAGTTCGGCCATACCGAAGCGCTGGGCCCGGCTGTTGGCCGAACCCACGGCGGGGTTCTCACCCATGAGGAAGTAGCCCTTGCACACACCCTCGATCTGGGCCATGACCGTGTCGTAGGTGCTGTGCGATCTGGTGAGCCGGGGCAGGTGGTCGAAACGGAAGTCGTTCTCGGCGGTGGCGTGCTCACCCCACCAGGCCTTGAGCAGGCTGACCGTGTAGGACCGCATGTTCGACCAGAACCCCTTGTGCGGGTACCCGGCGGCCCTGACGTACCCGTCGAGGTCCTGCTCCTCGTGGGCGTGCGGCATGGGCAGGTAGCCGGGCAGGAGGTCGAACAGGGTCGGTACGTCGCTGGACCCCTGGATGCTGGCGTGCCCGCGCAACGCCTGGATTCCACCTCCCGGTCGTCCGATGTTGCCGAGCAACAGCTGGAGGATGGAGGCGGTACGGATGTACTGCGAACCCACGGTGTGCTGGGTCCACCCCACGGCGTAGCAGAACGCGCTGGTGCGGTCGGGGCCCGAGTTCTCGGTCAGATGGTCGCAGACCCTGGCGAACACGTCCCGCGGGATGCCGCACACCTCCTCGACCAGTTCCGGTGTGTAACGCGCGTAGTGGCGTTTGAGGATCTGGAACACACAGCGCGGATCCGTGAGCGTGCGGTCCTCCTTGCCCCCGTCCCGGATCACGGCGCCACCCGAACCCTGCTGTTCGGGGCGTCCCGCGTGTCCGATGTCCTGGCCCTCCTCTTTGCGGGTCCGGTGCAACTGGTTGCGGTCCCCCGCGGCTGCGGCCACCTCCACGCCTTCGTAGCTCCAAGAGGTGACGTCGTAGGTGTGGTCTCGCTCCGAGAAACCGGAGAACACCCCGTCCAGGTCCTCGGTGTCGCGGAAGTCCTCTCCCACCAGGGTCGCCGCGTTGGTGTAGTTCAGCACGTAGTCACGGAAGTACTTCTCCTCGGTCAGGACGTGGTTGATGATCGCGCCGAGGAAGGCGATGTCGGTGCCCGCCCGGATGGGCACGTGCAGGTCGGCCAGGGCGCTGGTGCGACTGAACCGCGGGTCGACGTGGATGACGACCGCTCCCCGTGCCTTGGCCTCCATCACCCACTGGAAGCCCACCGGATGGGCCTCGGCGAAGTTGGAGCCCTCGATCACGATGCAGTCGGAGTTCTGCAGGTCCTGGAGGAACATGGTCGCCCCGCCCCGACCGAAGGAGGTGCCCAGACCCGCCACCGTGGAGCTGTGGCACACCCGGGCCTGGTTCTCGACCTGGATCACGCCCAGAGCGGTGAAGAGCTTTTTGATCAGATAGTTCTCCTCGTTGTCGAGGGTCGCACCGCCCAGACTGGCGATACCGAGGGTGCGGGCCACCCTTTGCCCCTCGTGTTCCTGTTCCCAGGTCTGCTCGCGGGTCCGCAGGACCCGGTCGGCCACCATGTTCATGGCGGTGTCCAGGTCCAGTTCCTCCCAGTCGGTGCCGTAGGCGGGTCGGTACAGGACCTTGTCCCGTCGTGCGGAACCGGTGGTGAGTTGGAGGCTCGCCGAACCCTTGGGGCACAACCGTCCCCGGCTGATGGGGGAGTCGGGGTCCCCTTCGATCTGGATGACCTGCTCGTCACGGACGTAGACGTTCTGCCCGCATCCCACCGCGCAGTAGGGACAGACCGACTTGACCACCCGGTCGGCCTCGGCCGTGCGTGGCAGTAACCGGTCGCTGCGCTCGGACTTGACGGCCGAGCCGAGACCCATCGGATCATCACCGGCCACCTGTCTCAGTACGGGCCATGACCTCAGCCAGGTCCACATGCTCATGGAACACCCCCCCCGGCCCCGTGCACACGGGCCCTCGACGCGTTCCGTGCCCCCGGTTTCGGTTCGAGGCACGGTCCTCCACCGTGGGATAGGGGCCGGTGCTCTTCACGGAAAAACGCCGAGGGTTGGCCGAACCATGCCGGGGTCATGACCTTGCGGTCGGCCCCACGGCCTGGTGACCGTGGGGGCCGGGTGTCACGACAGTTCGGGTTTGCCGAACATCACGGCGTAGCCGGACGGCAGGTGACTCAGGAGTTGATTCAGTTCTCCGCCGGAGACCGTCTTGGCCACGGTCGTCAGGACCGCTCCGGAGTCCTGCTCCGCGGTCAGGGCGCGCCCACCGACCCGTTCGGCGACACGTTGGTGGAACTCCTCGACCCCGAAGGATTCGGGTTCGGGCTGTTCCGCTTGGCGGAAACCTTCGCCGAGTTGCTCCGGGAGTTGCGCGGCCAGCTTCTCGACCTGTTGCCCGGGCAGGCGAGTGGAAAGAACGGACAGGACCGCCGTCGTGACCTCTTCGGCCTCCTGATTGTCCCGGTACTCACCGAGTTCACGCACCTCGGCCAAGAACTCGTCGTAGCGCATGATCCACCTCGATTCCCCTTGAAGTTCGGGTTCTGCGTCCCGTGTCGGCATCCCTGCCCGTCTGAGGGCCTGTCGAATCACCGAGTCGGTGCTCGTCGGGGATCGATCTTCGTTCAGGAAGAAGGGTCGAATTTATGGATGAAGAAGGTGAATGGCGCGTAAAAAATGGGAATTCGCATCCTCGGGTCAAAGGTCCACCGGGATTCCGGGTCCTCCTATGAAATCGCTCCCCGGATTGCTAGATTGGCTGGCCGGATGAGAGGTGTGATCGTGAGATCCTGTCGAGGGCGGAGCCCTCTTTCGTGAGTTCGGGGGATGCGTTCTCCGTGGTTCGGGCCCTGGGTGACTAGAAGTATTGCCCGGATAATCGGACATTCGTTATTTAATCCTCATTCCCTCCTTTTTGGAGTATTTCTCTCCTGAAGAGTCCTCTTTCGTGTAACGTCGAGAACGGAGTTGTACCTTGGTCGACACGAGCACACGGCCCGCCGCCTCCGAGGGGGTGGAGAAAAAGGGCTCGATCATCGTCAATTGGATGACGTCGACGGATCACAAGGTCATCGGGTACATGTACCTGATCACCTCCTTCGCCTTCTTCGTCCTTTCCGGGATCATGGCGCTCTTCATCCGGGCCGAACTCTTCGCTCCGGGCATGCAGGTCATGTCCAACGAACAGTTCAACCAGATGTTCACCATGCACGGCACGCTCATGCTGCTGCTGTTCGCGACCCCGCTGTTCATCGGGTTCTCGAACGTGATCATGCCGCTGCAGATCGGCTCGCCCGACGTGGCGTTCCCGAGGATGAACCTGTTCAGCTACTACCTGTTCCTGTTCGGTGGCCTCATCACCATCGGCGGCTTCTTGACCCCGGGCGGCGCCGCCAGCTTCGGCTGGTTCGCCTACACACCGCTCTCCGACGCGGTGCGCTCACCGGGCATCGGCGGCGACCTATGGGTCCTGGGCCTGATCGTCTCGGGTCTGGGCACCATCCTGGGCGCGGTCAACTTCATCACCACCGGTCTGTGCATGCGCGCGCCCGGTATGACGATGTTCCGCATGCCGATCTTCACCTGGAACACCCTGCTCACCGGCATCCTCGTGCTCTTGGCCTTCCCGGTCCTGACCGGCGCCCTGGTGGCCCTGGGGGCCGACCGCATCGTCGGCACCCAGGTCTACAACCCCGAACACGGCGGCGCCATCCTGTGGCAGCACCTGTTCTGGTTCTTCGGTCACCCCGAGGTGTACATCATCGCGCTACCGTTCTTCGGTATCGTCACCGAGATCCTGCCGGTGTTCAGCCGCAAGCCGATCTTCGGCTACAA
>NZ_ANBD01000003.1 GCF_000341005.1 Nocardiopsis alkaliphila YIM 80379
CGGCCTGTCCATGACCGTGTGGGCCCACCACATGTTCCCGACCGGCGCCGTGCTGCTGCCGTTCTTCTCGTTCATGTCCTTCCTCATCGCGGTACCGACCGGTGTGAAGTTCTTCAACTGGGCCGGCACGATGTGGCGCGGCCAACTCAGCTTCGAGACGCCGATGCTCTACAGCATCGGCTTCCTGGCCACCTTCCTCTTCGGTGGTCTGACCGGTGTGCTGCTGGCCTCCCCGCCCATCGACTTCCACGTCACCGACTCCTACTTCGTGGTGGCCCACTTCCACTACGTGGTGTTCGGCACCGTGGTGTTCGCGATGTTCGCCGGCTTCTACTTCTGGTGGCCCAAGTTCACCGGAAAGATGCTCAACGAGAAGCTGGGCAAGTTCCACTTCTGGTTGCTGTTCCTGGGCTTCCACGGCACCTTCCTGGTGCAGCACTGGCTGGGCGCCGCGGGCTTCCCGCGCCGCTACGCCGACTACCTGGCCATGGACGGCTTCACCACGCTCAACCAGATCTCCTCGATCTCGTCCTTCGTCATCGCGCTCTCGGTCCTGTTGTTCCTGGTGAACATCTACGTCACCGCGAAGAAGGCGCCGATGGTCGGTGTCGACGACCCGTGGGGGCACGGAGCCTCCCTGGAGTGGGCCACGTCCTGCCCGCCACCGCGACACAACTTCACGTCGCTGCCGCGGATCCGGTCCGAGCGTCCGGCCTTCGACCTCAACCACCCCTACGCGGCGTCTCCGTCGGGGACCGACCCCGAACGCAACCCGTGACCTGAGGCCACCACCTCCGGAAGACGTAGGCAGGAGCCCCGTCGTGAGTTCGAATGTCCACCACAACAGGAGGGCCCCTCAGCGGGCCCGTGCCGTGGTGATCCTCTTTCTCCTCCTGACCGTGGCCGGTCTGATGATGATGTGGACCTGGACCGCCGACACCCTTTTCGTCGTGCTGAGCGGCGTGCCGGTCGTCTCGGTCCTCGTGGTCTGCCTGTACGGGCGTCATCAGAGCGCCTTCGTGGCGATCGGAGGGCCTCTGGACGGCGCCCGGGTACCTTCGAGCGTGGCGGGGCCGGATACGGAGAACCTCATCCTGCGTACCCGGGACGGCGGCCGTGCCAGTTATGCTGTGGTCGATTCCCACAACCTCGTCTACAGGGGAGAGACCGCGGACTGAGGGTGGTACCACCGGGGTCGTACCGTCCAACGCCGAACAAGGACCATGGGTGGTGGAGTTCCTCCTCCCACCCATGGCCCACCTCGGTCGCGCTCGGTCAGTCGCCTTCGGCCAGTTCCCTGCGCAATCGCGCCAGGGAGGCGGCGAGCAACCGGGAGACGTGCATCTGGGAACATCCCACCTCTTGGGCGATGCGCTCCTGCTTCCACTCATCGAAGAACCTGCGTTTGAGAATCAATCTCTCCCTGGCGGGGAGCGTCCGAAGAACCGAACGCGCGGACTCACGCTCGACGACCAGACCCAGGTCGTGGTCCTCCACACCCAGGTAACGCTCCCAGGCGCCGGAGGAATCCTCCCGGTGGGGCTCGGGTGCGTCCAGGGACAGGGTGTTGTAGGCCTCCGAAACCAGGAGGATCTCTTCGACGTTCTTGACGCTGATCTCCATTTCCCGCGCGATCTCGGCGTTGGTGGGGGTACGGGCCAGGCGTTGTTCCAGGTCCCGTCGGACCTGACGCAACCGAGGCCGGAGCGACTGGGGGTCCCGGGGTGTGTGGACCGCCCACGTGTGGTCACGGAAGTGGCGTTTGATCTCGCCGGTGACCGTGGGCAGAAGGTAGGAGATGAAGGCCTTTCCGCGTTCGGGTGAGTAGCCGTGGATGGCCTTGATCAGGCCGAGGTGGGCCGTCTGTCGCAGGTCCTCGACGTCTTCACCACGCCCCCCGTAGCGCCGGGCGATGCGGTCCAGCAGTGACCGGTAGTGCGAGGTGATCCGCTCCCGCAGCCGTACGGCCAAGGGGTCGTCCCGGTCCAGGCCCTGCAACGCGCGAAGCAATTCCTCTGCGGAGGCCTCCTGGGAGGGCTCCGCGCGAGGTTTGGGCACCACGGGCATCGGTGCGGTGCCGGTGGAAGTACCGGTGGTCGCGGAAGAGTACATGGCGCGCTCCTAGACCCATGGTTCACGAGTGGTCGCCCACGGGTGGACTCGTCGTCCTGTCGATGGCTCTGCGGTCTCCGAACGTCCCGAATTCGGGGACAAGGTCCGGGAAGAACACGGCAGAGGCAACGATGCCCCCGAAAAGGAGGAGGGAAAACGGCACTGTGGGGTCTTGCCCGACTCTTGCTCCGATGTTGGTTCCACGGTGCCCTCGTCCGGCCGGGAGGAGGTCCTTTCCCAAGTGGGGCGGCTGTGCGGCGACCGTGCCAGGCTTTACCGGTCCATGGCCTGTCGTCGACCCTCCGTTGGGGTCGGAGTATGTTCGGCGCACCACAGGAGACGTTCGCAGGCGCGCTGGACCTCGGCCACGGTCACGGACGCCAGACCCGGATCGAGACGGTCCGAGTGAGGGTCGCCCCGCCGACCGGACCACAAACACACGTGGATGTCGAAGTCCACCAGGGGCCCCCACAGGGCGGGGGGCACGGGCCCGAACAGTCGCACGGAGGGTGTGCCGTAGGCGGTCGCCAGGTGAGCCACCCCGGTGTCGCCACATACGAGCAGCATCGCGTCGTGGACGAGCCGCGCCAGGTCTCGCAGGTCGGTACGGCCGGCCACCACCGACCCCGGCCCGAGTCCGGCTTCCCGCGCGACCCGTTCGGCCCCAAGCCGTTCTGCGGACGAGCCGGTGATCAAGACCCGCAGCCCCAGATCCGTCAGCCATCGGGCCACCTGGGCGAAACGAGGAGGCGGCCACCTTCGGGAGGCCGACGCCGCCCCCGGATGCACGATCGCCATGTCCTTCGACCCTGGTCCAGAACGCGGCCAACGCAGATTCGTGGGATCGGTGCCCACCCCGTTCCACTCCAAGAGCCCACACCAGAGTCTGGCGTCGTGCATCGCTCCCGGCCAAGGCGCGTCCGTGCTCGACGACGTCCCAGGGCTCGCATAGGCCCAGATCCGTCCGGGGGAGAGTGTGCGCAGGGCGGCTGTGCTCTGGGGGCCACGGCCGTGCAGATTCACCGCGAGATCGGGAGCCGGACCCGTCCAAGGAGGCGGCCGTAGCTCTTCGGTCGGAACGACCTTCCAGCGCAGACCGGCGAGCCGCACCAGGTCGCGGTACCAGGCCGGTGCCGCGAGGAACCGATGATGCTCGGGCCGAGCGGCTTCCAAGGCACGAAGGGCCGGGACCGCGGTGACGAAGTCGCCCAGACCCAGACAGCGGGAGACCAGCAACGACCCGCTCATCACAATCCCCTCGATCCGACGGTTCCTGATGTCGGCCCCTGACCCTTCGCGGCCCTTCCCAAACACGGGTGCGCGGGCGACCCGGAAAAGCTGTTCCGAGTCGGGTGCGACCGGCGAATCACCAGGTCACCCCTTCACGGGGAACGTTTAACAAGACTCGTCCCCGTGTACTCGATTCCGGAGAGCAGCTTTGAGGCGAGGGAGGAAGGCCATGCGAGTGCTCGGTGTCAACGCCGTCTTCCACGACCCGGCGGCCGCGGTGGTGATCGATGGCAGGACCGTCGCCGCAGCCGAGGAGGAGAGGTTCTCCCGTCGTAAACACGGCAAGGAGGCGGTTCCCTTCTCCACATGGGAGCTTCCCGTGCAGTCCATGCGCTGGTGTCTGGAAGAAGCCGGCCTCAAGCCTTCCGACTTGGACGCGGTCGCCTATTCCTACGACCCGGCGCTCGCCTCGGAGGAGGGCCCGGGCCTGGATCCCGGTTGGGAACGATTGCGATTGCTCTACGTCGAACGGGCCCCGCACTTCCTCGCCACGGCCCTTCCCGGCCTGGATCCGAACAGGGTCGTTCACGTTCCGCACCACGTCGCGCACGCGGCCTCCGCGGCGTTGGCCGCGCCCAAGCCCGCCGAAGGGGACGCGGACTGGGCGGTCCTGGTCGCCGACGGCCGTGGCGAGAACACCTCGCACCTGCTGGGCTCCTATTCGACCAAGGGGGACTTGGAGGTGCTCGCCCGCCAACCGCTACCGGACTCCCTGGGAATGGTCTATGAGGAACTGACGGAGCACCTGGGCTTTCGGCGCTCCAGTGACGAATACAAGGTGATGGCGCTCGCCTCCTACGGAGAGCCCACCATGAACGAACTCCTGAAGGACCGGATCGCCTACCTGGGAGAGGGACGGGTCGTGGCGTCCCGGGTGGACTGGGAGGCACTCGCACCGGCTCGACGGGTGGGGCGGGAGCCCACCCACGAACACGCCGACCTGGCCGCCAGTGTTCAGAACCGGTTGGAGGAGGTCCTCCTCCAACTCGTGGAATGGCTGCACGAACAGACCGGCCTGTGTCGGTTGGCGATGGCGGGAGGGGTGGCACTGAACTGTGTCGCCAACAGTCGCATCGTGCGAGAGGGGCCCTTCGACGAGGTCTGGGTCCAACCCGCCGCGGGTGACGCCGGCACCGCCTTGGGAGGAGCACTCCAGATCGCCGCCGACCTCGGTGACACGATCGAGGCGATGCCCGGCGCCGACCTGGGGCGAGGCTGGGACGAGAGTGAGTTGGCCGCCGTCCTGGACGAGGCGGAGGTGGAGTACGAACGTCCGGACGACCTGGCCTTGGAGGTCGCCCGTGCGTTGAGCGAGGACGCCCTGGTCGCCTGGTTCCAGGGACGTTCCGAATACGGTCCCCGGGCGCTGGGCCACCGCTCCCTGCTGGCCAATCCCTCGAGGGAGAACAATCTCGAAAGACTCAACCGGGTCAAGGGACGCGAACAGTTCCGTCCGGTGGCGCCGATGGTGGCCGCCGAACGGGCCTCGGAGATCTTCTCCGGAGGCCCCCTGCCCAGCCCTTACATGCTCTTCGTCCATGAAGTGGCGCCTCAGTGGCGTGATCGCATACCGGCCGTGGTCCACGTCGACGGGACGGCGCGGGTCCAGACCGTGGCCTTCGAGGACGATCCGCTCACCTCCCGGTTGCTCTCGGAGTTCGAGGCCCTGACCGGACTTCCCGTCCTGGTCAACACCAGCCTGAACACGGCGGGCCGGCCCATGGTGGACTCTCCGCGTGACGCGCTCGAATGCTTCGGCTCCGCTCCGGTGGACGTTCTGGCCCTGGGCCCCTTCCTCGTTCGACGTGGCGGCTCCGGAGAGGGGCGTTCATGACGGAACCGGAGTACGCGATCGTGGTTCCGACCGTGGGGCGCCCTGGCCTGGAGGAGGTCCTTCGCACGGTGCTCCGGGCACCCCGGGCGTGCGTGCCCACCGAGGTGGTCGTCGTCGACGACCGACCCTCGGGTGCGACGATGGGGCCGCTCCCCGGTACCGATCGGCCCCGGGTCCGGACGTTGCGTACGGGCGGCGGTGGGCCGGCGTTGGCACGCCAGGCCGGATGGCAGTCCTGCACCACGCCTTGGATCGTCTTCTTGGACGACGACGTGCGACCGCCCCCCGATTGGCCCGAACGTTTGTGCGCGGACCTTCGAGGACTCGCTCCGAACGTGGCGGGAACCCAGGGGCGCATCGTCGTGCCCCGCCCCGAGGGCAGGCCCGCCACCGACGCCGAACGGAACACGATCGCCTTGGAGCGGGCCCGGTGGATCACCGCGGACCTGGCGTTGAGGAGAAGCGCGCTGGAACGCGTGGGTGGATTCGATACCCGTTTCCCCAGGGCCTACCGAGAGGACACCGACCTCGTCCTTCGACTCTGGGACGCGGGCCTCGACCTGACTCAGGGGGAACGGAAATGTCTCCATCCCCTGCGTGAGGGGGAGCGCCGAGCGTCCCTGGGAGCGCAACGGGGTAACGCCGACAACGCCCTGATGCGCCGTCTGCACGGGTCGCGTTGGCGAGAACGGGTGGGTGAGGCACCGGGAGCCTTGCGTTCACACCTGGTCACGACCGCCCTACCGATCCTCGCCGCGACCGCCGCCTTGACCCGACACCCGGGCCCGGCGGCCGTCCTCGGAGCCGCCTGGGCCATGCGCACGGCGCGGTTCGCGGGTCGGCGGATCACGCCAGGACCGAACGATCCCGCCGAATGGATCGACATGGCGCTCACCAGTGTGCTCATCCCGCCGCTGGCGGTCTGGCACCGACTGTCCGGAGAGGTCCGGCACGCCGGGGCCACCCGTAGACCACCGGTGCGAGCGGTGCTCTTCGACCGGGACGGAACTTTGGTGGAGGACGTGCCCTACAACGGTGACCCGGAGCAGGTGGTGCCCCGTCCCGGTGCGGCCGAGGCGGTCGCGTTGGCCCGCGACCACGGACTGTCGGTGGCGGTGGTGACGAACCAGTCCGGAATCGGCCGACGATTGCTCACCGAGGGGGAGGTGACCGCCGTCAACCGTAGGATCGACGAGATCTTCGGCCCGTTCGACCGGTGGCAGGTGTGTCCCCACCGAGAGGAGGACGACTGCTTCTGCCGTAAGCCCCGACCGGGGATGGTGTTCGACGCGGCCGCGGAGCTGGGCGTGTCGCCGGCCGAATGCGCTGTCGTGGGCGACATCGGAGCCGACGTGGAGGCGGCGGCCGCGGCCGGTGCGAGAGGCGTCCTCGTGCCCACTCCGCGGACCCGGGCCGAGGAACGTCACAGGGCCCCGGAGGTCGCGGACGACCCGTTCATGGCGGTGGCCAGGCTGGTCGGGGGTGGGCGGCCGTGAGCACCGGCACCATCCTCCTGGCACGCCTGGACAGCATGGGCGACGTGGTGATGTCCGGACCGGCCGTGCGGGCCGCGGCACGCACCGCCGAGCGAGTGGTCCTGTTGGTGGGCCCGAGGGGCGAGGCGGTGGCGCGGCTGCTGCCCGGCGTGGACCAGGTTCTCGTCTGGCGTTCCCCGTGGATCGACCCGAACCCTCCCCGGACCGAGCGTGAAGACGTCATGAACCTGGTAGGCCGGGTCACCGGGCTCGGCGTCGACGAGGCGCTCATCTTGACCTCCTTCCACCAATCCCCGCTGCCGTTGGCGCTGCTACTCAGGATGGCGGGGGTCGCACGTGTCTGCGCGATCAGCGAGGACTACCCCGGGAGCCTGCTGGACCTACGCCACCGCGTCGCGCCAGGGATACCCGAACCGGAACGGGCCTTGTCCCTCGTGGAGGCGGCCGGGCACCGACTCGCCCCCCATGACGACGGGGGCCTGACGCTCACCGGCTCCCTGCCCGACACCTTCGAACTCACCGGCGGTGACGGTCACGTCGTCGTCCACGTGGGGGCCGACGCCCCCTCTCGCGAACTCCCGGTCGCCTTGGGCGCCGATGTCACCGCCTCGCTGAGCGCCCGAGGACACCGGGTCGTGGTGACGGGCGAAGACCAGGTCAAGGCCGACAAGGTCGCCTCCGGACACGCCCTGAACCTGGCGGGCCGCACCGACACGGCCGAGCTGGCGGACGTGCTTCGGCGCGCCCGTGTCCTGATCGTGGGCAACACCGGCCCCGCGCACTTGGCGGCGGCGGTGCGCACCCCCGTGGTCTCGCTCTTCGCGCCCGTGGTCCCGGCCTCCGCCTGGGCACCGTACGGGATCGCGTGTCGGGTGCTCGGTGACCAGGACGCCCCCTGCGCCGGTACCCGTGCCCGGGAGTGTCCGGTCCCCGGACACCCGTGCCTGAACGATGTCACCACCGAGGACGTGTTGACCGCCATCGAGGAGTTGGAGGACACGTAGATGACCGTACGCGCGCACACGGCCTCGCGGCCGCTGCCCGCGAGCCTTGCGAGGACGCGAAGGCCCGCGCGGTCGCGCCGGATCCTCCTATGGCACGTCCATGGCTCGTGGACCACCGCTTTCGTTCACTCCGGACACACCTGTGTCCTCCCGCTCGACGCGGAGCGGGGGCCGGACGGCCGGGGCAGGGCCCGCACCTGGAACTGGCCGGTCAACGCCGTGGAGGTCCCCGTAGGCGAACTCCGTGACACCGACGTCGACCTGGTGGTGCTGCAACGCCCCCACGAGGTCGACCTGGCCGAGCGCCTCTTGGGAAGGGTGCCGGGAAGGCACGTCCCGGCCGTGTACGTCGAACACGACACGCCCCGGGGCGCCGTCCCCGACACCCGACATCCGCTCGCCGACCGTTCGGACATCCCGATCGTGCACGTGACGCACTTCAACGCCCTGTTCTGGGACTGCGGACGTGCTCCAACGCACGTCATCGAGCACGGTGTCCCGGACCCCGGACACCTCTACACGGGAGCCACGGAACGGGTGGGGGTGGTTCTGAACGAACCCTTGCGCCGTTGGCGCTTCACCGGCACGGACCTGCTTCCGGACGTGGCTCGGGAACTCCCCTTGGACCTGTTCGGGATGTCGGTCGAGGCGGTTCCCGAACGTCTCGCGCTGAGCGAGTCCCGGCTGCGCGTGTACGAGGATCCGCCCCAGGCGACCATGCACACCGAACTGGCCCGTAGAAGGGCCTATCTGCACCCTCTCCGTTGGACCTCACTGGGACTCTCGCTCATCGAGGCGATGATGCTGGGGCTTCCCGTGGCGGCGATCGGAACCACCGAGGCCTACGAGGCCGTACCGCCGGGAGCCGGCGTGGTGTCCACGGACCCACGTGTGCTCACCGAAGCACTACGCGACTTCATGGAGGACCCCGAGCTGGCCGCACGCACCGGAGCGGTGGCTCGGGAGATGGCGCTGCGCCGGTACGGGCTCCCGAGGTTCCTCGACGACTGGGAGCGATTGTTGGAGGAGGTGGCACGATGAGAATCGCCATGGTGTCCGAGCACGCCAGCCCGTTGGCCTGCATCACCGGTGAGGACGCGGGTGGTCAGAACGTCCATGTGGCGGAACTGGCCGTGGCGCTCGCCCGGCGCGGTCACGAGGTGGTGGTCTACACGCGCCGCGCCGAGGTCTCCACCCCCGACCGTGTGCCCTTCGCCGAGGGCGTGCACGTCGAGCACCTGAGGGCGGGACCGGCCGCCCCGGTGGGCAAGGACCTACTGCCTCCCCACATGCCGGAGTTCGGACGAGAGTTGAGGCGGGCGTGGTCACGCTGGAGACCGGACGTGGTCCACGCGCACTTTTGGATGAGCGGCATGGCCGCGATCCCGGCCACCGAGGCGCTCGACATACCTCTTCTACAGACCTTCCATGCCTTGGGAGCGGTCAAGCGTCGCTTCCAGGGCGCGGCCGACACCAGCCCACCCGAGCGGTGCGACGTCGAGCGCGCGGTGGCTCGGGCGAGCGCCATGGTGGTGGCCACCTCGCAGGAGGAGAGGATCGAGCTGCTCACCTGGGGGATCCGCCCCGAACGGGTGGCCGTCGTTCCCTGCGGTGTGGACATCGAACGCTTCTCGCCGTTCGGGCCGAGCGCACCCCGGGGCGAACACGCCCGTGTCCTCAGCCTGGGCCGTCTGGTGCCCCGTAAGGGTGTCGACACGGTCATCCGGGCGATGCCGATGGTGCCCGAGGCCGAGTTGATCGTGGCGGGAGGGCCCCACCCGCCAGACCTGGAGGCCGACCCCGAGGTGGGACGGTTGCGCGTGGTGGCCGAGCGACTGGGCGTGGACGATCGGGTGCGTTTTTTGGGGTGCGTCGATCACGCCGACGTTCCGCCCTTGATCAGGTCGGCGGACGTGGCCGTCAACGTGCCGTGGTATGAGCCCTTCGGAATCTCCACCCTGGAGTCGATGGCCTGCGGAGTCCCCGTCATCGCTTCTCGAGTGGGAGGCCACAAGGACACCGTCCTACCGGGGGAGACGGGGGCGCTCCTTCCACCGCGCAGACCGGGACGTTTGGCGCACACCCTGCGCCGCCTGCTCGCGGACCCCACCGCGCGGGAGTTGTTCGCCGAGGCCTCTCGCGAGCGGGCCGAAGAACTGTACTCATGGCCGGAAGTGGCCCGAGCCACCGAAGAGTGCTACCGCACCGTCACCTCGTCCACCATTCCCAGGCCGAGGGACCCTCGTGGACACACCGTGGTGTCGGCGGTGGGCACGGCGATCGCCGGAGGGGAGGACTGATGCACGCTCGTCTTCGTGAACTGTGCGAGGCGTTGGAGGAGACCGAGGTGGAACGCGTGGAGAGGTGGGGAAGCCGGGCCGCCCCCCTTCTGGTGGCGGGGCACCGTCTCTTCGCGTGCGGCAACGGGGGGAGCGCCGCCCAGGCACAGCATCTGACGGCCGAACTGACCGGTCGCTTCGAACGGGACCGCGTTCCCCTGTCGGCCTTGGCCCTGCACGCGGAGACCTCCAGCGTGACCGCTATCGCCAACGACTACGGCTACCAGCACGTGTACGCTCGTCAACTCCGCGCTCACGCCAGGGCCGGAGACCTCATGATCTGCCTCTCCACCAGCGGCAACAGCGAGAACGTCGTGGAGGCGGTCAAGGCCGCCCACGAACTGGACGTGGTGACCTGGTCCTTGACCGGACCCGGACCCTGTGCCCTGGAGTCGCTGAGCGACGAGATGGTGAGTGTGCCCGCGGTGTCGGCGTCCACGGTCCAAGAGGTGCACCTGGCACTGGTCCACGTCTTCTGTGCGGCGGTGGACGAACGGCTCGCACGACTCGCCCCCTCCAAGGCCGTGCCGGTCCCGAGGGCGGCCACATGAGCAAAGGGACCATCGTGGTGATCGGGGACGCTCTGCTGGATGTGGACCTACGAGGTCTGTCCCACCGGACCTGTCCGGACAACGGCCACGCGCCGGTGCTGGAACACACCATCCGCTGCTGTCGTCCGGGCGGCGCGGCGCTGACCGCACACCTGCTGAGCGAACGCCAGGGGTGGCACGTGAGGCTCCTGACCTCCTTGGGCGAGGACGCCGCCGCCGAGGAGGTCGCCCGAGGGCTGGGCCCGGGTGTCACGCTCATCTGCCCACCACTGCGGAAGCGTACCCCGACCAAGACCCGGATCCAGACGGGTGGGGTCACGGTCGCACGCCTGGATGAGGGATGCGAGCCCATCGTCGAACGGATGGACCAGCGGGACGTACGCGGTCTTCTCGACGGGGCGTCGGCCGTGCTGGTCTCCGACTACGGCCTGGGAATGACCGGTCAGAGCGCCCTCCGGGCGGCGGTGGCCGAGGCCGCGGGGTCCGTCCCCGTGGTGTGGGACCCCCACCCGAGGGGAGCCGTGCCGGTCGAGGGCGTCCATCTGGTCACCCCGAACGAGTCCGAGTCCGACTTCGGCGACGAAGGCACCGCACGGACACCGCAAGAGAGGGCGCGTCGACTCGTCGATCTGTGGCGGGCACGCGCGGTCGGCGTCACCCTCGGGGAACGAGGCGCGGTCTGGTCCGACGACCAGGGCCGTCAAGGACGCCTTCGATCCGAACCGGTGCCCGGGCCCATCGACACGTGCGGTGCGGGCGACGCCTTCGCCGCCGCCTGTGTCGCCGCTCTGGCGGTGGGCGAGGGCACCGAGGGTGCGGTACGGGCGGGCACGCGCGCGGCCACCGCCTTCGTCGCGCAGGGGGCGGCCGGCGCGTACGCGACCCACGGACGAACGGAAGCGGCCGTCAACCTGCTCACTCCCTCGCCGATCACCGAGAACGCACGCCGCAGGGGCGAGCGCGTCGTGGCGACCGGTGGCTGCTTCGACGTGCTCCACGCCGGACACGTGGACCTGCTCCGCCGAGCCCGCGCCTTGGGCGATCACCTGGTCGTCCTGCTCAACGACGATTCCTCGGTCAGGGCCTTGAAGGGGGAGGACCGCCCGGTGACACCGGTCCAAGACCGGGCCAGGGTCCTGTCCGCGCTCGCCTGCGTGGACACGGTCGTCGTCTTCGACGACCTCACCCCGACCCGGATCCTGGGGCGGATCCGTCCCGACGTGTGGGTCAAGGGCGGAGACTACGACGCCGACCGGCTACCCGAGACTCCCATGGTCCGACGGATGGGAGGCGAAGTGATCACCATGCCCCTCCTCGACGGACGTTCCTCCAGCCGGCTCATCGACCACATACGTGAACGCACGGGCACGCTCACACCCTGAGCACGGCCCACGGGAAGGAGAGGAAAGATGCGCGAACTCGGTACCACGATCGTCACCGGAGGCGCCTCCGGGCTCGGCGCGGCCACGGCCCGGGCGATCGCCCGGGAGGGCGGCACCCCCGTGGTGCTGGACCGCAGGCACCCCGAGAGCCAGGTGGCCTTCGAGAAGGTGGACCTCGGTGACCGCGGGGCCGTGGAACGGGCGGTCTCCCACGTGGTGGAACGGCACGGCCGGATCGACGCGGTGGTCAACGCCGCGGGCACGGACGCCTGCGGGACCCTGTCCGAGGTGGGAGCGCAGGAGTGGGAACGGGTCATCGCCGTGAACCTCCTGGGGACCGTCGCGGTCACCCGAGCCGCCCTGCCCCATCTGAAGAAAAGCGGTGGCACGGTCGTCAACTGCGCCTCCACCCTCGGATTGAGGGCGTTGAGCGACGCCACCGCGTACTGCGCCTCCAAGTTCGGGGTCGTGGGATTCACCAGGGCGCTGGCGGTCGAACTCGCCGGAACGGTCGGAGTCACCCTCCTGGTGCCCGGAGGTATGCGGACCGCCTTCTTCGACGATCGTCCCGAGCAGTACAAGCCCGGCCCCGACGCCAAACTCAACGACCCCGCCGACGTCGCCTCGACCGTGCTCTTCGCCCTGCGCCAACCGCGCGGCTGCGAGATCCGGGAGATGGTCGTGTGCCCCTCGAAGGAGACTTCGTGGCCCTGAGAGGGCTTCGAGAAGTCCGAAGCATGGGTGTCCCCGAAGGGACACACCCGAGAGAGAGGACCGAACCATGCGGTATTGGGGACAAGGCGCCGCTCTGGTCACCGGAGGGGCCGGTTTCCTCGGTTCGCACCTGTGCGAACGGCTGGTGGAACGAGGACAACGCGTGGTGTGTCTGGACAACCTCGCCACCGGGCGCACGGAGAACGTGCGGCACCTGCTGGACCATCCACTTTTCACCCTGTTCCTGGCCGACGTGACCGAGGAGTGGGACATCGACGAACCGGTGGGTTCGGTCTTCCACCTGGCCTCCGCGGCATCGCCTTCGGACTACCTGCGCCTGCCGGTGCAGACCCTGGAGGCCGGAAGCCTGGGCACACGCAACGCGCTCCGCTGTGCGAGGAGACACCGGGCGCGTTTCGTCCTGATCTCCACCAGCGAGGTCTACGGCGACCCGTATGAGCATCCACAACGGGAGACCTACTGGGGCAACGTGAACCCGGTCGGACCACGCAGCGTCTACGACGAGGCCAAACGCTACGCCGAAGCACTGGTCATGGCACACCACCGCGAAGGCGTGGTCGACGTCGGCATCGCACGGGTCTTCAACAGCTACGGGCCGCGGATGCGCCCCGACGACGGGCGAATGATCCCGACCTTCATCACCCAGGCACTCGCGGGACGGCCGATCACCGTCACCGGAGACGGTCATCAGACACGTTCGATCTGCTACGTGGACGACACGGTGGACGGGATGCTCGCCCTGGAGGGGAGCTCGGAACCCGGTCCGGTCAACATCGGCAGCCAGGAAGAGGTGAGCGTGCTCAACCTCGCCCACTTCATCCGGGACTTCTCCGGTTCACGTTCGCGAATCGTCTTCGTCGAACGTCCCGAGGACGACCCGCACTACCGTAGACCGGACATCACCAAGGCATTGAGAACCCTGGGCTGGAAACCGAGCACCCGTCTGGAAGAGGGGATACGTCGGACGATCGCCCACTTCATGGAACGTCACACCTCCCTGGCCCCGCAGGCCGAGGGCACCCCTGGAGACCCGTTGGAGAAGGGAGACACCGATGCCGGGAAGCGGACGGCCCAGGGTCTCGGTCGTGGTGGCCACGCGTGACCGGGTTCGGGAACTGTGTCGAACCCTGAGAATGCTCAGGTCGTTGGAACCACGACCCCCCGTGGTCGTGGTCGACAACGCTTCCCGGGACGGGACCTCCACCGCCGTGCGGGACGAGTTTCCCGAGGTCACGTTGATCAGTGTTCGAGACAACATGGGGTGCGCGGCACGCAACGTCGGGGTGGAGTACACCGACACCCCCTACGTGGCCTTCAGTGACGACGATTCCTGGTGGTACCCGGGCGCGTTGGAACGGGCCGCCGACGCCTTCGACACCCATCCCCGGCTAGGGCTGGTGGCGGCGGCGGTCTTCGTCGGTGAGCAGGAACGCGCCGACCCCGTCAACCATCTGCTCCTGCACAGTCCGCTGGAACCCGCGAACGACCTCCCCTGGCCCAGGACCATGGGGTTCTTGGCCTGCGCCTGTGTGGTGCGCCGTTCCGCCTTCGAGCAGGTGGGCGGCTTCGACCCGTTGCTGTTCTTCGGGGGAGAGGAGGCGCTCCTGGCCCAGGACCTGGCGGCGCGAGGGTGGGGGTTGTGCCACCTGCCCGACGTGCACGCCCACCACCGCCCCTCTTCGGTGCGGCCCCCAGGGCCATGGCGGCGCACCCTGGAGGAGCGCAACGCCTTGCTCACCGTGTGGTTGCGACGCCACCCGAGGGTGGTGCTGTCCCGTACGGCCCGTGCCGTGGCCCGGGCCGTACGCGACGTGGAGACCCGGCGCGCGTTGCGCCTGGCCTTGGCCTTGGTACCGAAGACGATGACCGGTCGGCGCCAGGTCCCGCCCCACGTGGAAAGAGACCTGGCCCTGTTGGAGGGAGCATGAACCCTCGTGTGGGTGTGGTGGTCATCACTCGGGATCGCCGCGAGGAACTGCTGCGCACCCTGGACCGGCTGGAGGCGCTGCCCGAGGCCCCGCCCATCGTGGTCGTGGACAACGCCTCCAGCGATGGCACCGCGCGCGCCGTCGCCAAGACCCACCCTGGGGTGGGTCTGATCAGGGCGAGGAGCAATCTGGGGGCGGTGGGACGCAACCTCGGCGTCGAAGCCCTCTCCACTCCTTACGTCGCTTTCTGTGACGACGACACCTGGTGGGAACCCGGCGCACTGGAACGGGCGGCCGGGCTGCTCGACGAGCACCCCTCACTCGGGGCGATCACCGCGCGTGTGCTGGTCGAGCCCGGGGGAGAGGAGGACCCGCTCACACCGGAGCTGCGGAACTCCCCCTTGCCCCGGCCGCACTGGCTCCCCGGACCCGCGCTCCTGGGCATCCTCGCCGGGGTGAGCGTGCTCAGGGTCAGTGCCTTCCGGGAGGCGGGCGGGTTCTCTCCACGTCTGTGGCTGGGGGGAGAGGAAGAACTCCTCGCGCTGGACCTGGCGGCCGCCGGGTGGTGGATGTGCTGGGACGAGGAGATGGTCGCCCACCACGAGGCCTCTCGGGTCAGGGATTCGAGTGGGCGCAGGAGACGGGGCATTCGCAACACCCTGTGGACCGCCTGGTTGCGCCGTCCCCTTCCAGGGGCCCTCGCCCACACTCGTTCCGTCGTGCGTTCACTGCCGCGTGATGCCACGAGTCTGCTGGGCGTGTGCGACGCCGTCGTTGGGTTGCCATGGGTGGTGCGCGAACGCAGACCCGTCCCCCCACGGGTGGAACAAGGGTTGCGAATGCTTGCCGGGCCCCGCGAACACTCGTCGGCCCGGCGCTACGTCGGATAGCGGGTGGGCCTGCCGTCACCGCTTCCGCAGGGCCGCGTAGCCCGCGGCGCCGGCCGCCAGGGTGGCGGCACCGAGCAGGGTCACCAGACGGCGTCTACGGTTCAGCTCGTCCAGGACGCTGACCGTGCTCGATTCGTCGTCGAACTCTCCGTGCGCGCCGAAGTCGCGCGCGTCGTCCACCGGCTCGAACAGGTTGTCGCGTTCGGGTGCGGGAAGGTCACGCACCTGGGCCCGCCTCGCCGTGTGACCGAGCCGAAGATCCAGCACACGCGGTGCCAGACGCTGCCCCAACACCGTGCCGACGGTCGAGGCGCCCACCCAGTACCGGCGCCGCCGGGGGTGCTCAGCGGCCCACACGATCGCCCGGGCCGCGACCTCCGGTTGGTACACCGGGGGCACCGGCCTGGTGCGACCGCCCATGCGTGAACGGACCCACGAGAACTGCGGGGTGTTGATCGCTGGAAGGTGGACCTCGGTCAACCTCACCCGGGAGCCGGCGTCCACCAGCTCCGCGCGCAGGGAGTCGGTGAATCCGCGCACCGCGTGTTTGGCCCCGCAGTAGGCCGCCTGGAACGGGATGCCGCGATAGCCCAAGGCCGACCCCACCTGCACGATCACCCCGTGATCCCGAGGCCTCATCAGTTCCAGCGCGGCCCGAGTGCCATGGACGTATCCGTGGTAACAGACATCGGTCACCCGGTGGTACTCCTCGGGATCGACCTTCGAGAAGGGGGCGATGATGGAGGCGAAGGCCGAATTCACCCACACGTCCACGGGACCGAGCGTGCTCTCGACCTGTTCGGCCGCCGCGCGCACGGCGTCGGCGTCGGCCACGTCCACCTGAAGCGACAGAACGGGTACCCCGGCCGCACGCGCCTCCCGCTCGGTCTGGGCCAACCCCTCCTCACCGCGTGCCAGGAGGGCGACCGCGTACCCATGGTGGGCGAACTCTCGCACGCTCGCCCGGCCCACACCCGCGCTCGCCCCACTGACGACGACCACCTTGCGTTCGGCGTCATGCTCGCCCATCATCGTCCCCCATCGTTTCGGACACCGGTTCATCGATCCTCTTCCTTCGCGCTACCCGGAGCCCCACCCACCTATGTGTCCGCCAGGTCGCTCGAGGGAGTCGCCCGCGGCACCGTTTCGTCCCGGGTGGGCCAGGGCAGTCGGATGACAAGAACCGATAAGCCGCATCCGGCCCTCCCGGGCCGCCTGACAACTTACGGAGGAGCCGATGAGGCAGGTGACGACGCCGATCGGCGAGCACGGTTTTCTCTCGGACTGTCACACCGCCGCTTTGACCACCCCGGACGGCTCGATCACCTGGTTGTGTACGCCGCAGTTCGATGGCTCCGCCTTCCTATCGGGCCTCTTGGACCTCGAACGCGGTGGTGAATGGACCCTGGAGGTGCAGGGGGCACACCCCCAGGGCCGCTCCTACGTGGACGACAGCCTCGTCCTGCGGACCGTGTGGCGTGGCGAGGACGTGGAGGCCGTCGGTTACGACCTGCTCGCGGTCCGGGGTTCGAAGGAGGGCACCGGCCTGTACCGGGAGGGATTCCTCGTCAGGATCCTCGAATGCCGCTCGGGGAGCGCCTCCATACGTTCCCGACTACGTGCCCGTCCCGACTTCGGGCGTTCGCCAGCCTCCTGGCAACACGTGCACGGGGCACTGAAGGAAGCGTCGGGGCCCTTGCTGTCGGGGTCTCACACCCTCGGTTTCCTCGAGAACGGGGACCCCGAGTTCCGTGCGGAGATCTCCGAGGGAGAGAGCGTGGTGCTCGCCCTGGACTACCTGAACGGTCAACGCCGCGTCGGCCCGGGGAAGGGGCGCGCCCTGCTCGACAAGACACTCGAGGCTTGGCGGAGTTGGTCGGAAAGGACCCACTACGACGGTGTCGGCGCCACCCACGTGCGACGCAGCGCGCTCGTTCTGCGTGGACTCCTGCACGAGGAGAGCGGCGGTTTGATCGCCGCGCCCACCACCTCCCTGCCCGAACGACCGGGAGGCACCAGGAACTGGGACTACCGCTACGTGTGGCACCGTGACGCGGCCCTGGTGGTCCTCGCCTTTTTGCGCCTGGGACACGAGGAGGAAGCGGGGGCGTACCTGCGCTTCCTCCTGCGCGTGTGCGGCCGACCGATCGGTTGGATCCCACCGGTGGAGACGGTGGACGAGCAACAGCCCCCGGAAGAGGAGACACTCGACCACCTGGCCGGATACGGCGGCGCGCGACCGGTCCGGATCGGTAACGACGCCTACCCCCAGCACCAGTTGGACGTGTACGGGCACATCCTGGACGCGGCCCTGTCCTATGAGGAGGCCACCGGAGGGTTGGATCAGGGCGACCTGGAACAACTCGACTCCGTGGTCGAATCGGTGCGTGAGTTGTGGCGTGAACCGGACGAGGGCCTGTGGGAGGTCCGGTCGGGCCAGCGTCACTGGACCAACTCCAAGCTCTACGCCTGGGCGTGCTTGGACAGGGGTATCCAGCTCGCTCAGCTCACCGGGCGAAAGGAGAAGGTTCCACTGGAGCGGTGGCGCGAGGAGGCGCGGGAGATACGTGAGGACATCCTCGCCCACGGCTACGACTCCGACACCGGCTCCTTCGTCCAGTCCTACGGTGCGACCAACGTCGACGGGTCCCTGTTGCGGATACCGTTGCTGGGTTTCCTGGAGGGAAACGACCCGCGAGTGCTGCGCACCCTGGAACGGGTGGAGGCCGAACTGGGGGAGGGCGACGGGCTCATCCACCGCTACGACCCCGAGGAGACCGACGATGGGATCAACACACCGGAGGGTGCCTTCCTCCTGTGTTCCTTCGACATGGTCTCCGCCCTGGTCCTGGCCGGAGAGATCGAGGAGGCCCGACGAAGGTTCGAGTACTTGTGCGGGAGCACGGGCGAATTGGGTCTCCAGGCGGAGGAGATGACCTCCGAGGGTGAGCAACTGGGCAACTTTCCACAGGCCTTCACCCAGCTCGCGCTCATCGAGGCCGCCGTCAACCTCGACGCCGCGGGGGACACCGAGGCGTTGCACCGGTGGGCCCGCAACAGGTCCGCCGGCAGGAAGCGATCGCAACACCGCAAGGAGGCGAATGATGAATGAGGCCACCGGCGTGGAGAACGTCGAGAAGGCCATCCGCCAAGAGGCCGAGGCCTACCGTGGCGACAGCGATCAGCCGCTCGCCGGGTACGCGACGGTCGTCGGCTCCTACGCGGCCCTGGTGGGGGTGGGTGCGTTCGTGGCGCGTGGTCTGCGAACACGCGGGGCCGCGGCGTCGCTGCGGCCCTGGGACTTGGCGCTGATGGGGCTCACCACGCACAAGGTGTCGCGGATGCTGGCCAAGGACCCGGTCACCAGCCCGTTGAGGGCGTTCTTCACCCGTTTCCAGGGCGTGTCCGGGCCCTCCGAACTCGATGAGCGGGTACGGGGCGAAGGTGGCCGTAAGGCGGTCGGGGAACTGCTCACCTGCCCCTTCTGCACCTCCCAGTGGATCGCCACCGGCTACGCCTTCGGGTTGGTGTTCGCCCCCACACTCACCCGGAGCGCGGGAGCGGTCTTCAGCGCCGTCGCGATCTCCGACTGGATGCAATTGGCCTACGTGCGTCTCCAAAAGGCCCAGGAGTAGGCCACGGTGGAAACGAGGTCGAGGGCTCGGGCCGGCCCGAGCCCTCGCCGCGCTCCCGGGTGGGTGGTCACCGGATCCGGCGGAGCCTGGGCAGGACCTCTTGGGCGTAGAACTCGAAGAAGCCGTCCTGGTCGTCCCCGACCTGGCAGATGTAGACCTCGTCCGCTCCCGCCTCCAGATAGGGCTCGATCGCGGCCACGTGCTGATCCGGGTCCGGCCCACAGACCACCTCGTCCCGGACCATCTCGGGCGTGACCAATTTCGAGGTGAGCTGTTCGAAGTGCCGGGGTGAGGGAAGTAGCTGCATCGCCTCCCCGGGGATGGCCTCGGTGGGCCATCGCTCGTACGCGGTGCGCACCGCCTCCTCCTCGCTCGGCGCCCAACAGACCTTGAGTCCACCTTGGACTGGTTTGTCCTGCCCGCCCTCCTGCCGGAAGTTCGCGATCGTCTCCGGAGCCGGGGCCACCTGGATGAGACCGTCGGCGGCGTGGGCGGCCAGGGCCGTGGCCTTGGGGCCGAAGGCGGACATGTAGATCCGTGGTGGCTCCTCGGGCAGGGTGTACAGACGCGCGGTGTCCACGGTGAAGAACTCGCCCCGGTGGCTGACCATTCGGCCGCCCCAGAGCTTGCGCATCACCTCGATGGCCTCCTCCAACATCGCCAGCCGTCGGGCCGCGGACGGCCAGGCGTCACCGAGGATGTGCTCGTTGAGGGCCTCCCCCGTGCCGACCCCCAGGATGAAACCGCCATCGGTCATGGCCGCGGCGGTGGCGGCCGCCT
>NZ_ANBD01000004.1 GCF_000341005.1 Nocardiopsis alkaliphila YIM 80379
TCGGACAGGTGACGGCCGTGGTCACGGGCAGGGAGGTGACCTGGCCGATCGCTCCGATCACCGACCACACGAACGGACTCTGCCCTTGGGAGTCCAACCACGGGTGATAGTGATCGGAGATCCACAAGGCGTCGAAACCGGCCTCCTGCGCGGTCCGGGCCTGCCGTACCAACTCCTTCGGACCGTGCTCCTCGGTCGCGAGGAAGTAACCGAAACGCGTCATGTCGTTCCCTCTGTCGGCCTGGGTCACGGGTGGTCGAGGAAGGGTTCACCCCTCGCTTCGCGCCGCCCTGCGTGACTGGCGGGTGTGGGGCACCTGATTGAGTTGTTCGTAGGCGCGTTCGTTGAGGGTCGCCACGACGCCGACCGCACGCCCCAGAGGGCCGCGGGCCGCCTCCGAGCCCGACCGTTCCTCGGGTGATTCCGGTGTGTTCGGCAACAGTCGACCCATCAGCCGCATCGACTCTTGGATGAGTCCGGGAGCGAGACCGTGAACGGCCATCCCGGCCCTGGCCACCGGTGTCAGCACGAGGAAACTCCGGCCGCGCGCGACCGCGCCGACGATGCGGTGGGCGGCCCGCTCGGCGTTCACACTGAGCAGCGGAAGGCCGGCGAGCAGGGCGAACCAGGCGTATTCGCGCTCGGGGGCGCCGTTGAAGACCACGCCCCGATGCGATCCCGTGCGCATCAGCCCCGGGGCCACGGTGGTGACGCTCACCCCGGTACCGGCGGTCTCGGCCGCCAACCCCTCGGACAACCCCGCCTGGGCGTGTTTGGCGCAGGAGTAGGGCGTCAGGTGCGGTACCGAAAGATAGGCACCGATGGAGGTGATGTTGACGATGGTCCCCTGGCGTTCGCGCAGACGCCCCAGCGCCTGACGGGACAGCCGCAAAGGCCCCCAGAAGATGACGTCCATGGCCTGGACGAAGTGCTCCTCGGTCAACGCCTCCCACGGACCCACGCGCATGATCCCGGCACTGTTGACCAGAACGTCCAATCGCCCATAGCGGTCGTCGACCTCCTCCAACAGGGCCGCGATCTGCTCCGGGTCGGTGACGTCACAGACCACCCCGTGGGCGTCCACGCCCCGCTCGGTGAGTTCGGACACGGCGTGGTCCAGACTCTCCCGCCCCCGGCCGCACACGACCACGAGGGCGCCTTGGGCCCCGAACTCACGGGCCAACTGTAGACCGAGCCCACGGGACCCGCCGGTGATGAGTACGACCTTGCCGCGTAGGCGTCTGGGGTGCCCGTGTTCGGACATCATCGCGGCCCCCACACCGAGGACGGCTCCCGCCGCGCCCCAGGTGAGGAGTCGGGCGCCCCGCCGGACCGCGGATACCTGCTTGGAACGCTCCGCTCCTCGGCGGCGCCGGTTCCAGGCCCAGCGGGCGCCGGTCAGTGCCACGGACGTCTTCAGAGCGCGCTTGGCCCTCTTGCCTCGGCCGCGGGTGCGGTGGTGGATCCGCGCCATGTGCTCCCCTTGTTCGGTTCGGATGGTGCCACGTCGAAAGGGGGGATGTGGGAGTACGGCTACCCGATGCCCACGTTCGGAAAACCGTGCTCAGGCCGCATGCCCACGAGGCCGCGAGGGTCGGTTGGGCCGATTCGGGGGGTGTTCGTCACAAGGAGGTCACGAATAGACGCGAAAGTGAAGGGTAGGCGCTTGAGTGAACCCGACATCCCCCACCCGCATATTGATGTGAAAGGGCGGTGTTAGGAATGAAGAACGTGTTCGTCATGGGTATGGACGAACGTAACCGCGAGATGCTGGAGAGCACTCCGACAGGACGGGAGTGTCGTTTCCACCCCCTGCTGAGCATCGAAGAACTCCAACACGGTGAGATCGACATCGAGCAGACCCTCGACGCGGCCAGAGCCGTACTGGACGGATTCGACGGCACGGTGGACGCCATCGTCGGTTACCGAGACTTCCCCATCACCCTCCTCGTGCCGATCCTGTGCGCCGAACGCGGCCTGCCCGCACCGGAACTGGACTCGGTCGTCAAGTGCGAGCACAAGTACTGGAGCAGGCACCTGCAGTCGCAGGTGACCGATGCCCACCCTCCCTTCTCCCTCGTGGACCTGGACGCGGACGCCCCTGAGCATGGCCTGGAGTATCCGCTGTGGCTCAAGCCCATCAAGTCCGCCTCCTCCGAGCTGGCCTACCGGGTGGAGGACGATCAGGGCTTCCGTGCTGCGGTCGAGCGCATCCGGCGAAGCATCGATCGGATCGGCCGCCCCTTCGAGAGCATCCTCGAACGGGTGGACCTGCCCTCGAAGGTCGCGGAGGCCGGACGGCACCACTGTCTGGCCGAGGGTGCCCTGCACGGGGTCCAGGCCGCGGCCGAGGGTTACGTCTACGGGGGAGAAGTCACCGTGTACGCGGTCTTGGACTCGGTCGACTTCCCGGGGAACCCCTCCTTCCTGCGGCACCAGTACCCCTCCGGCCTGCCCGATGAGGTCCAAAAGCGGATCAGGCAGGCCTCCGAAGACGTCATCGAACAACACGGCTTGGACAATTCCACCTTCAGCGTCGAGTTCTTCTACGACCCGCTTCAGGACGACCTCGGCATCGTGGAGATCAACCCCAGACACTCCCAGAGCCACGCGGCCCTCTTCGAACTCGTGGACGGGGTGGCCAACCACGAACGCATGCTTCGCATGGCGCTGGGCGAGGACCCCGCCCTCTCCGACCGGGACAAGGGGGAATTCTCGGTGGCCGCGGAGTGGTACCACCGCCGCTTTAGGGACGGAGTGGTCACCCGTGTCCCCACGGAGAAGGAGGTGAAGGAACTGGAGGACTCGATGACGGGCGTGACCATCCACATCGTCCCGAGTGTGGGCCAACGCCTCTCCGAAATGATCGCTCAGGACAGTTACAGCTTCGAACTGGCCAAGATCGTCATCGCCGGAGCCGACGAACTGGAGATGCAGGCCAAGTACGAACGTTGCGTGAAGGGCCTTCGGTTCGAGTTCGAGGACGAGAGCGGCGCCGGCCGGATCGAAGGCGTCACCCGAAGCTGAGGGAGGTGCGTACATGCGTCTGGTGGACGAACTGACGTATCAGGTCCAGACCGAGGATCACTTCTGGATCCCCATGTCGGACGGGGTGCGTTTGGCGGCGCGAATGTGGCGTCCCGAATCCTCCGATCGCGAACCCGTGCCCGCCGTCCTGGAGTACATCCCCTACCGCAAGCGTGATCTGACCGCGGTGCGCGACTCCATGCACCACCCCTACATCGCCGGCCACGGCTACGCTTGCGTGCGCGTCGACCTGCGAGGTACCGGCGACTCCGAGGGTGTGCTCTACGACGAGTACCTGGAGCGCGAGCAACGGGACGCCGAAGAGGTACTGGCCTGGTTGGCCGAACAACCCTGGTGTGATGGCGACACGGCGATGCTGGGTCTGTCCTGGGGCGGGTTCGCGGCGCTCCAGGTGGCCGCGCGTCGGCCGCCGAGCCTGCGCACCATCGCCATCAGCTGCTTCACCGATGACCGCTACGCAGACGACTTCCACTACATGGGCGGTTGCCTGCTCTCGGACAACCTGGCCGAGGCCGGGACCACGTTCGCCTACGGTACCTGCCCACCCGACCCCGCGATCGTCGGCGACGACTGGCGGCGCATGTGGCTGGAGCGCCTGGAGGCCAACCGTCCCTGGGTCATCGAGTGGCTCCACCACCAGCATCGGGACGAGTACTGGCGGCACGCGTCCGTCAGGGAGGAATACTCCCGGGTCTCGTGCCCGGTTCTGGCCTCCAGCGGTTGGGCGGACGGATACTCCAACGCCGTACTCCGGCTCATGGAGCACCTCGAGGCCCCGGTCAAGGGACTGGTGGGCCCCTGGTCCCACCGATACCCGCACATGGGAGTGCCCGGTCCGGCCATCGGCTACCTCCAAGAGGTGGTCCGTTGGCTCGACCACTGGACCAAGGGCACCGACAACGGGGTGGAGCAGGAGACCGGACTCTGGGTCTGGATGCAGGAGAGCGTTCCGCCCTCCACCTCCTACGAGGACCGCCCCGGCCGCTGGGTCCACGAACCGGACTGGCCCTCCGAGGGCATCGACAGGCGGTCACTACCGCTGGGGAACAACCGGATCAACCTCTGGGGTGAGAAGGAGGCCGCGGAGCCGCAGAGTCTTCGCTCTCCACTGTCGGTGGGGCAGTTCGCGGGCAAGTGGGCCTCCTACAGCGCTCCACCGGACCTGCCCTATGACCAGCGGGAGGAGGACGGTGGTTCCCTGGTCTTCGACACCGATCCACTGCAGGAACGACTGGAGATCCTGGGCGCCACCCGGGTGGTGCTGGAACTCTCCGTCACCGAACCCGTCGCGATGGTCGCCGCGCGACTGTGCGACGTGGCGCCAGACGGCAGCACCACACGGGTGACCTACGGGTTGCTCAACCTGACCCACCGGGACGGACACGAAAGTCCTCGAGCCCTGGTGCCGGGCCAGACCTACCGGGTGGAGATCAAGCTGAACGGTGTCGCGCAGGCCTTTCCCGCCGGGCATCGCATCCGGTTGTCGTTGTCCACCTCCTACTGGCCCTTGGCCTGGCCTCCGCCGCGCCCAGCACTGACCACGATCCACCCCGAAGGCAGCGCGCTCGTCCTGCCGGTACGTCCCACGCGTGATGACGAGGAGACGAACGAGGATCCGTTCGGTGTCGCCGAGGGCACGACCCCGATCCCGACTTCGCGTCAGCGACAGGGGGACCACCGTTGGACGGTCCAACGGGACATGGCGAACAACCGCTTCACCCTGGACATCCTCAAGGACGGAGGCGTCCTGCGTTTCGAGGACATCGACCTCGACGTGAGCCGCAAAGCCCACGAGACCTACGACGCGGTGGGTGACGACTTCACTTCGGCTCGGGGCCGGTCGGCGTGGACGATGTGCTTCTCGCGGGGGGACTGGCACGCCAGAACCGAGACGTACACGGTGCTGGAGTGCACCGAGGACGAGTTCCGGGTCCACGCCACGCTCGACGCCTACGAGTCCGGGGAAAGGATCTTCTCCCGACAGTGGACCGAGTCCGTCCCACGCGCCCTGGTGTGATCCGCCGGGCCTGATGGGACCACCCCATCGGGCCCGGGACCGGCCCACGAAGGGCACCGCACGACCACGCATCTCGACCGCAGGCCGATCAAGGGAAGTCCATTCCATGCACACCGAACAACGGCACGAGGCGAACGGTACGAGTCCCGCGGAGACGGCGAGGCTCCTGTCCTCGGTCCTGCTGCCCACCGTCGCGCGCGGAGCCATCGTGCGCCGACCGATGGGGGAGGCTTTGGCCACCGCGACCGGTACCGACCACAGGATCGTGTCGCACCTGCGCGCTCTACGTGAACGACACGGCGAGGACCCACTGCCGCTCAAGTACGCGGGCCGACGCATCGCGCTGGTCCTGTCGGCGGAGGACGTCCGAACCCTTCTGCAGGGCACGCCCGACCCGTTCTCTCCGGGAGGTGCCGAAAAACGGGGCGCACTCTCCCAGTTCCAACCGCACGGCGTCCTGATCTCCGACCAGGACGAACGAACCCGACGAAGGAAGGCCAACGAGGAAGCCCTGGTCCCGAGCCGGGCGATCCACCCCGACGCCTCGGCCATCGCCGGACACGCGGACGAGGAGGCACGCGCCCTGGTCGCGGCGCTGCGCAACGCCGGGACCCGAGGCGGTGTCCTGGACTGGTCACGTTTTTCCGAAAGCTTCGACGCGCTGACCCGCCGGGTGGTCTTCGGAGGTTTCGCGGTGGGGGATCGTGAGACCACCGAGATGCTGCGCACACTACGGGCGCGCGCCAACTGGTCCTACCTGTTCCCGAACAGTGACGGTCTCAGGAAGCGCTTCTTGGAACGGGTGCGCGAGAATGTCGATCGCGCCGAGCCCGACAGTCTGGCCGCGCGCCTGGGCTCGCCCGGATCGGCCGAACGCCCGGAGGATCAGGTGGCCCACTGGTTGTTCGCCTTCGACGCGGCCGCCATCGCCACCTATCGTGCCCTGGCCTTGCTGACCTCCTCCGCTCCGGCCGCCGAGGCCGCCCGGGCCGAAGGGCTCGACGAGGACGGAACCGATCTGCCCTTGCTGCGGGCGACCTTGCGCGAATCGGTCAGGTTGTGGCCGACCACCCTTGTGGTGATCCGGGAGAGCACGCGCCAGACCCGATGGCGCGACACGACCATCGACTCCGCAACGTCCTTCCTGGTGCTGAGCGCCTTCTTCCACCGCGACTCTTCCCGGCTGTCCTACGCCGACTCCTTCGAGCCCGACATCTGGACGGACGGCCGCGCCGACAACGAACCTGGTGTCCTGCCCTTCAGCTACGGGCCCGCTGGATGTCCGGGGCGCGAATTGGTGCCGTTGACCGTTTCCCTCTTCCTGCGGTCGCTGCTCAGAGGTGGCGCACCGCACCGGGTCGACGACGCCCCGCCTCTGCGATCACCTGGGATGCCGGCCTCCCTCAACCACTTCGACCTGCGTTTTTCCTACGCGAACACGTCGGTGTGAGCCGCACGAGGAGGGATCGACCATGAGCGTGATCGGACGGATGCTGCATGCCCACCCCGACGACGCGGAGGGTGTGGCCGAGAAGGTACGCGCCGCGGTGGAGGCGTGTGGACTGTGCGCGCAGGTCTGTGCGGTGTGCGCGGACGCCTGCATGCGGGAGGAGGCGGTCGAGCTGATCTGGAGTGCCCGCTTCGATCTGGATTGCGCGGACCTGTGCGAGGCCACCCAGCGTGTCCTGGTGCGACGGACCGCCGAGGAGGACGGCTTCGTCATGGCGGCCCTGGAGGCCTGTGCCCAGGCCTGTGACCGATGCGCCCAGGAGTGCGAACGGCACACCCATCACGAACACTGCCGTGTCTGTGCCCAGGTGTGCCGGCAATGCGCGCGTGCCTGCCGCGAACTGCTCGCCGCTCTGTAGAGGCCGCCCGACGAGGTCGTTCGGCGGGCGACCGGAGGATGGAGTAAGGGATGGCGGAAGGATTTCGTAACTGGTCGGGGAGCATCGACTTCACCCCCACACGTCATGTCGAACCCACCGACGAGGACGAGGTGCGGGAAATCGTGCGCCAGACCGCCGAAAGCGGTAGGACCTTGAGGCCCGTGGGGCGCGGCCACTCCTCGATGCCCTTGATGGAGACGGAACACACCCTGATGTCTTTGAGGAACATGCGCGGTGTCGTTTCGTACTCCAGGGAAAGGATGGAGGCCGAGGTCCTTCCCGGCACCTTCATCCGGGAGTTGGGGCAGGAGTTGCACCGCGAAGGACTGGCCACCGAGAACATGGGAGACGTCGACTTCCAGGCGGTCGCCGGTGCGGTGGGGACGGGGACGCACGGTACCGGCAGACGATTCGGCAACCTGTCCACCCTGGTCACGGGTGTACGCATGGTCACGGCGGACGGGGGCGTGGTGGACTGGCACCAGGACACCCACCCCGAACTCATGCGTTCGGCCCGCGTGTCCCTGGGGGCGCTGGGGGTCTTCACCCTCATCCGGCTCAGGCTCGAACCGGCGCACGACCTGCACCGCCTCTCATGGTGCGTGGACACCGAAGTGGTCCTGGACCACATGGACGAGTTGGTCGAGCGCAACCGCATGTTCGATTTCTATTGGTATCCCAGGCGCGACGAAACCCAGGTCCGTACCCTGAATCGACCCGGGCACGAGCCCGATCTCGA
The DNA here is from genome assembly GCF_000341005.1 of Nocardiopsis alkaliphila YIM 80379. Taxonomy (GTDB): domain Bacteria; phylum Actinomycetota; class Actinomycetes; order Streptosporangiales; family Streptosporangiaceae; genus Nocardiopsis; species Nocardiopsis alkaliphila. Next base: position 7,694 of record NZ_ANBD01000004.1, read on the forward strand.
CCTCCCCACACGAGGGCTGTACGAGCAGGACCTGGGGCCGATTCACCAGGTCCTGCCCAAGGATCAGGAACTGCGGTACGAGGAGATCGAGTACCTGATGCCGCTGGAGGCCGGACCCTCGTGTTTTCGCCAGGTTCGGGACCGCATCATGCGCCATCACCGGGACCGGGTGGGCTGGCGGGTGCTGTATCGGACGATCGCCGGGGACGACAATCACCTCAGTCCGAGCCATGGACGTGACAGTGTCAGCATCGCGTTGTTGCACAACGCCTCGCTCCCCTACCAGGACTACTTCTTCGACATCGAACGGATCTTCCTCGCCCACGGCGGCCGGCCGCATTGGGGGAAGAAACACAGTCTGACCGCCGACCGATTGCGGCCCTTGTATCCCGAATGGGACCGTTTCGCCCGGGACCGGCGTGACCTGGATCCACAGGGGGTGTTCCTCAACGATCACCTAAGGGAGTCGCTGGTGGTTCCGTCAGGGGGAGAGGAGACCTCATGAAGGAGATCGGAGGACACGAGTTCGCCCTCGCCGGGGGAGTGGTACCCGAACCGTCCCACGGCGCGGAACCGGAGTTCACCGGCTACGACCTGCTGTGCGTGCTCAACGCGGCCGACCAGGTGGCGGAGGTGGAAATGACCGTCTACCACACCGATCGTGAGCCGGTGGGCCCGTACCGGATCCGGGTGGAGGCGCGCCGGGTCCGTCAGGTTCGGGTCAACGACCTCATCGACCCGGAGGCCATTCCCTTGGGGACGCCCTACGGGTGCGTGGTGCGTTCGGATGTTCCGGTGGTGGTCCAGATGCTGCGTCAGGACACCAGGGACAACGGTCGAGGGGCGCCCGGGATCACCTGTCTACCGTTCGTTTGAACGATGATCGGTCTGAATCGGCCGGCCGATCCCGAGCGGACGCACCTTTAGGGCGCGGCCGGTGAACGCGAGAGCCCTCATCGGGTGTCGTTCTCAAAGAAGGCGCGGGGATCGCGCTGCACGGCCTCGGCGGCGCGGTCCTCGCGGCGGCGCAGGGCCATGTCGGCCAGGATGGCCAGTCCGAAGGCGATGACCATGGTCGTGATGACGCCGAGAGCGGTGACGGCGGTACCGAAGGAGGTCGGATCGATCATGTCTCTCCTTTCGAGGGGCGGTACTTCGAGGGTGCGACACCTTCGACCGTAATAGGCGTTCACTTTTGAAGTGGGCGTTAGCCGAGTGAACCGTGTCATATCCGGACATGAGAAAGGGGTCCAGGAGGTGAACCGCTCCCGGACCCCTCGACCATCGGTTACAGGATCGACCCCGGCTCGTAGGCGGCGGCCTCGGGGTGGGCGGCCGAGACGGCCTCCACCCGCGCCACCACATCCGCCACCTGATCGGCGGGCGCNCGGTGAAGGTGATTCGCTCGGCCAACAGGGCGTCCAACGCCGCGCGGTCCAAGGGGAAGCGCTCGTCATCGGCCAACCGGTCCAGCAGCCGGTTGCCCGTACCCTCCTGGCGCATGGCCAGGGCGGACGCCACCGCGTGCTCCTTGATGAGTTCGTGGGCGCTCTCGCGGCCCACACCGGCGCGCACCGCCGCCATCAACATCTTGGTGGTGGCCAGGAACGGCAGGTAGCGGTCCAGTTCGGCGGAGATCACGGCGGGGAAGGCCCCGAACTCGTCCAGTACCGTCAGCATGGTCTCGATCAGACCGTCGAAGGCGAAGAACGCGTCCGGCAGCGCGACCCGGCGCACCACCGAGCAGGACACGTCGCCCTCGTTCCACTGGTCACCGGCCAATTCACCGGCCATGGACGCGTACCCGCGCAGGACCACGGTCAGCCCGTTGACCCGCTCGCAGGAGCGCGTGTTCATCTTGTGCGGCATCGCCGACGAGCCCACCTGGCCTTCGGCGAACCCCTCGGTGACCAGTTCGTGCCCGGCCATCAACCGAATGGTCTTGGCCAGGGAAGAGGGCCCGGCCGCCAACTGCACCAGAGTGGTGAGCACCTCGAAGTCCAACGAGCGCGGGTAGACCTGACCCACGCTGGTGAAACGCCGCTCGAATCCCAGGTGCGCGGCCACCTCGTCCTCCAAGGCGGCCAACGCGGCACGGTCACCGCCGAGTAGATCCAACATGTCCTGGGCGGTTCCGACCGGGCCCTTGATCCCGCGCAGCGGGTACCGGGCGATCAGTTCCTCCAAACGTCCATAGGCCACCAGGACCTCGTCGGCGATGGACGCGAACCGTTTGCCCAGCGTCGTGGCCTGCGCGGCCACGTTGTGGGAGCGGCCCGCCATGACGGTCTGGCCGTACTCGGCGGACAGACGCCCCAACCGGGCCAGCAACGCCACCACCCGGTCGCGCACCAACAACAGACTGTCGCGGACCTGTAGTTGCTCCACGTTCTCCGTCAGGTCACGCGAGGTCATGCCCTTGTGCACGTGCTCATGGCCGGCCAAGGCGTTGAATTCCTCGATCCGTGCCTTGACGTCGTGCCGGGTGATCCGCTCGCGCTCGGCGATGGAGGCCGGGTCGACCTGTTCCAGGACCTTCTCGTAGTCCTCGATCACACCGGTGGGGACGTCCACGCCCAGGCGCGCCTGGGCACGCAGTACGGCCAACCACAGTCGCCGTTCGGCGACCACCTTGTACTCGGGGGACCACAGTCGGGTCAGCTCCGCCGAAGCATAACGGGCGGCCAGGACATCGGGAATGACGGGTTTCGCGCTCACGTCGAACCACCCTATCGCCTGGACCCGGGCCTCCCACGTCCCGCCCGCGTTCGTGGTAGGGACGGCCCCACCACGAACCCGGGGGCGCAACGGATGTCCTGAAAAGGGGCCCGAGTCCTAGCGTGGACGCCATGGACACGCACCCCCGGCCCAAAGCCCCCCGCACCCTGGCCCGCGCCCTGGCGGACCCACGTTTCCTTCTCAGCGTCTGGATGTGGCGCTCCTTGGCCTACGTCGCGACCACCTTCATGGTCGGAGGCGTGCTGGCCACCGTGGCCGCGCCCCTCTACATGCCCTGGGTGATGCTGATGGCCGCTTGGGGGACGGGCTCCCCAGGCCCCGAAACGATCGCTCTGGCGGTGTTCCTCGGTGTGTTCATGGTCCTGGTGGTGGGGCCGCTCATCGCCCTACCGCTGGGCGCATTGGAACGGCACCGCCTTCGGCTGGTGCTACCCGACCCGCACACCAACAGTGGTCACCGCGCCCCACCGGCCGGGCTGTGGGGATGGATTCGCGTCCGCTACACCGAGGCCGCCACCTGGCGCGAGGTCGCCTACGTAGCGGTGATGCTCCCCATGACCGGCCTCATCGGCCTGCTCTGCATGATCCTCTTCGGATCGCTCGTCATCCTGGCAACGGGGCCCTTCATCCTCAGCGGGACCGCAGAGGACCCGATCAACCTCGGGCCGATCATCCTGACCACCCCTCAGCAGGCCCTGCCCTACACCCTGCTCGCCCCGGTCTTCCTGGTTCTGCTCCTCTACACCTGCGGCCTGTACTCCTACGGACACGGTGTCATCGCCCGCGCCCTGCTGGTCGGCCCACCCAAGGAAGAGCTGCGCGCCGAACTGGACCAGGTCACCGAGTCACGCGCCCGCCTGGCCGGTGCCTTCGAGTACGAGCGTCGCCGGATCGAACGCGACCTGCACGACGGCGCCCAACAACGCCTGGTCGCGCTCAGCATGGACCTGGGCATGGCCCGCGTCGAGCTGGAGGAGGGATCGGCGGCGGAGCGGCGGGTGGCCGCCGCCCAGGCCAAGGCGGATGACCTCATCGACGAACTACGCGAACTGGTGCGAGGTATCCACCCAAGGGTGCTGACCGACCGCGGCCTGCCCGAGGCCCTGGCCGAACTGGCCGATCACAGCCCCGTCCCGGTGAGCCTCGACGTCGACCTGCCAGGGCGCTGCCCCTCCCACGTGGAGGGCACCGCCTACTTCGTGGTCGTCGAGGCACTCACCAACGTTCACAAGCACACCGAGGCCGAGGCCGTCACCGTGTGCGCGGACCTGCGCGAGGAACCCCAAGGTGACGTACTCGTGGTGGAGGTGGGCGACCACGGTCCCGGCGGCGCCGAACCGGCCCGGGGCAGTGGCCTGACCGGGATGGCCGACCGGGTCGCCGTGATGGGCGGCACGATGGACCTGTCCAGCCCCGTGGGAGGGCCGACCCGGATCCGAGTGGAGCTGCCATGCACGATCTCGCAGACCGAGGTGCGCCGGTGACCCCCGTGCCGACGGTGCTCGCCGAGGACGGCGTCCTGCTCCGCGAGGGCCTGGTGGGTGTGCTCGAACGTTTCGGGTTCCCGGTGTCGGCGGCGGTCGGCGACGCCGAGGAACTGCTCACCGCCGTGACCGAGCACCGGCCCGGACTGGTGGTGACCGACATTCGTATGCCGCCCGACTTCGGTGACGAGGGGTTACGGGCCGCCGTGCGGCTGCGTCGCGAGCACCCCGGACTGGCCGTGGTGGCGCTCAGCCAGTACGTGGAGCTGAGCTATGCCACCGAACTCTTGGATTCGCAGGAAGGCAGGGGAGTGGGGTACCTGCTCAAACAAAGGGTGGGCGACGTCCGCGAGTTCGCCTCGGTGCTGCGGAACGTGGTGGAGGGCGCCACCTTCGTCGATCCCGAGGTGGTGCGTCAGCTGTTGCGGCGCAGTGCCGACCCGCTCCAGCGGCTCACCGCCCGTGAACGCCAGGTCCTCGAACTGATGGCGGAAGGCCATTCCAATGGTGCCATCGCCCGCCGACTCGTGGTCGGTGACGCCGCCGTCGGCAAGCACGTCGGCAACATCCTGGCCAAACTCGACCTACCACCGGATGAGGACGTCCACCGCCGGGTACAGGCCGTTCTGGCCTACCTGCGGGCCCAGGCCGGCCGCTCCGGGACCGGCTGACCCGGGCAACGTCGGCTGTCGTATCGTGGGAGAGGCCCCGCGCACGATCCGAATCCGGCGAGAGTCCCCCTCGCGCGAACCCGGAGGAGATCTGGATGCATCCGACCGTCGCGGCCCCCGACAGCGTCACCTGGCGAGTCCACCTGGACCGCTCCATGTGGGTCGCGGGGGTGCGCGCGCTCATGCTTCAGGCCCTGCACCCCATCGCGATGCAGGGGGTGTGGCAGCGCTCGGACTTTCGTTCCGACCCCACCGGTCGGCTGCTGCGCACCGCCCACTTCATCGCGGTCACCACCTATGGCAGCCTCACCGAGGCCGAGGCCTTGGGCGAACAGGTGCGTCGGGTGCACCGTGCCCTGAGCTTCACCGACCCGAGCACCGGCCACCCGCATCGCGTCGATCAGCACGATCTGTTGGTGTGGGTGCACTGCGCGGAGGTGGGCTCCTACCTGGAGGTCGTCCAACGCGCCGGACTGGGACTGAGCCAGGCCGACATGGACCGCTATCTGGACGAGCAGTCCCTGACCGCCGGTTACGTGGGCCTGTCCCGGGACGAGGTGCCCCGCAGCGTCGCCGACATGCGCCGCTACCTGGCCTCGGTGCGGCCCGCCCTGCGGGTCACCCCTGAGGCCCGCTGGGCGGTCCGTTTCCTCCTGTGGCCCAAGATCCCCGAACGGCTCGCCTGGCTGAGCCCGCTCAAACCACTGTGGTTCCCGGTGGGAGTCCTGGCCTACAACACCTTGCCCGCGTGGGCGCGCCGCGCCTACGGAGTGCTTCCCCAGCCCTTGGGCCTGGAGAACGCGACCACCAGCGGATTGCGCCTGCTGCGCGCAGGACTGCACCTGGTACCCGAACGCTTCTACAACCTGCTCTTCGACGAGGCCACCGTCCAAAGCGCCGAGGCGGCCAAGCAGCGCCTGTTTGAGGCCGGGTACCGGATGGAGAACGGTTCCCGTGCCCTGCGCTCGCTCACCCGCTTCAGCCCGCCTCCGAGCCGGGCCGCGGCCACCGGTCGACACGGCGACACCGTTGACCGGAGCCGATAGCGTGGAGAACCGGACCACGCGATCGAGCAGGTGGCGGAGGTGAACGGATCAAACGCAGGAAGACGCACTACGCCCTCCTGATGGGACTGTGCCTGGTGCTGTTCGCCGGAGCCGCCCCGGTCTACTACCTGTTCGGAAGCGGGTGGGCCGTGGCGATGTGCGTGGTGGCCTCCATCCTGCCGCCGATCGCCATGACCCTGGGCAACATCGCCGACCCGAACGATCCGCGCGATCACGACAACAGGTACGGACCCAACGCCGAGTAGGCGTTCGCCCGCACCCGTACCGTTCTTCGGACCTCAGCGCTCCAGGACACGGCGCAGCGCCGCCAGGACCAGCTCGGCCCGGTCCAAACGGGCGTTGTGCCCCATCAGGCCGATCCGCCACACCGAGGCGGCGTAGGGGCCCACGCCCGCACCGATCTCCAGGCCGTACTCGCGCAGCAGGCGATCACGAACCTTGCCCGAATCCACGCCATCGGGAACCCGCACCGAGGTCAACTGCGCCAGGTGGTGCCCCTCGGCGGCGAACAGCTCCAGGCCCATCTCCCGCAGACCCTCGCGCAGGCGGGCTCCGGCCGCCTCGTGCCGAGCAGCCACCTCTTCCATGCCCTCCTGCTCGATACGGGCCAAGGCCGCGTCCAAGGAGGCCACCATCGAGGTCGGAGCGGTGTGGTGGTAGGTGCGTCCGCCCGGGCCGCCGCGCACGTAGGCACCGAGCAATCCCAGGTCCAGGTACCACACCGGCGGCGACTGCACTCGGTGCTCCCAGGCGCGTTCGGAGAAGGTGAACGGGGCCAGCCCCGGCGCCACCCCCAGACACTTCTGGGTTCCGGAGTAGGCGATGTCCACCCGCCACTCGTCCAAGGCCATGGGCGTACCGCCCAAGGAGGTGACACAGTCGGCGAGCAGCAGGGTGTCCTCGGAGCGTTCGCGAAGTGCGCGTCCCAGGGCGCCGATGTCACTGACCACACCGGTGGAGGTCTCGGCGTGCACCGCGGCCACCAACGCGGGCGCGGGGTGCGCGTCCAGCACGCGCTGCACGTCCACGGGCTGCCCCCAGTCGTGGTCCACCCGCACCACGTGGGCGCCGTAGCGACCGGCGACCTCGCACATGCGCTCGCCGAACAATCCGTTCACGGCCACGACCACCTGGTCGCCGGCGCGTACGGTGTTGGTGAAGGCCGCCTCCATGCCCAGCGAGCCGGTGCCCGACAACGGCAACGTGAGTGGGTTCCGGGTGCCCCACAGGGACCGGAGGCGTTCGCAGGTGCGCTCCAGCATGGCGACGAACTCCGGGTCGAGGTGGCCCAGGATGGGGGCCGCCAGACCCAGGGTCGCTTCGGGATAGGGGTTGCTCGGCCCCGGTCCCAGAAGGGTGCGTTCGGTGACTGACATGGGCACACACTAACCAGACATACGTGACCAGGGGGCAATCGGGGGCTCATCTGTGTGTAACGCGACATCGGTCATCCCACGATGTGGGCCGTAGTATCTCCCGCGGACGAACGATCACCCGTGCGGCACGTTGTCGAACACGCGCGGCGCGAACGTAGGGAAGGGACCCGCATGACCGACACGGTCCGGACCGAGACGACCGGGCACGGCACCGATCGGGTGCGGGTGTTGCGCGTGGAGCACGACGACCCCCGGGTCCAAGGGTTGCTCGCCGGGCTCTTGGAGGAGTACACCGAACGCTACGGGGCCGAAGGCGCCGCCAACGAACTCGGCCGCTACCCGGTCACCGAGTTCGTCGCGCCCCTTGGTCGCCTGGTCCTGGCCGAACTGGACGGGGAGATCGTCGCCGGCGGCGCACTGCGCCCCTACCGGCTGGGCGTGAACGACGAACCGATCACGGTCGAGTTCAAGCGGATCTGGACTTCGGCCCGGCACCGCAGGCGCGGCTTGGGCCGGCTCATCATGTCCGCTCTGGAAGACGCCGCGCGCGACCTCGGCTACACCACCGTCATGCTCTTCACCGGTCCCTCCCAGCCCGAGGCCGTGGCCCTGTACGAGCGGATCGGATACCGGTGGGTGGATCCGGACACGATCGAGGACCTGCCCTACCCCAAAGCGATCCCCTTCACCCATGACCTGCGCGGTCGGTCGAGCGGTCGGGCATAGTGGAGCGGCAGCCGGCGTTATGGGGAGCACTATGCTCCGGCGGCGGGCGAGTCCGAGCCCGCCCCCCTACGATGGATGCCGAGGCCGCCACCAGCGGCCGAGCACCTTCCCCACCCTTTCGACGAACTCGACGAGGAGAGTCACGACGTGAGCGAGCAGCAGCGCCCCCAGGCCGAGATGGACGCCCCCGAGTTCAGTCCGCGCAAGAACGGTCAGGCGCAGTCGGTCTCCGACGAGCTCGCCGCGTGGATGCGCACCGGATGGGCCGACACCGAGATGCGCGACCTGGAACCCATCGAGCAGGCCGGGCACACCGCTCGTCGGCGCACCGCGCTCAGCGAGGCCTTCCCGGGCGAGCGTCTGGTCATTCCCTCCGGCCGGCTCCTGACCCGATCCAACGACACCGAATACCCCTTCCGTGCCGCCACGAACTACGCCTACCTGACCGGCGACACCACCGACGGCAACTGCCTGGTGCTCACCCCTAGGGCCGGGGGAGGCCACGACGTGGTCCTCTACCTCAAACCGCGCTCCAACCGCGACAACGGCGAGTTCTGGCTCGGTGGTTACGGTGAGCTGTGGACCGGGCGCCGCAACAGCCTGGAGGAGGCTTCCGCCCTGCTGGGCGTGCCCACCGCCGACGTGCGCACCCTGCCCGCGGCCCTGCGAGCCGACACCGTCGCCACGCGCGTCGTGCGCGGCCACGACGCCGAGATCGACGCGATCGTGGACGAGGTACGCGCCGACGTCGACGAGCAGGCACGCGCCAAGTCCGCCCGTTTGGACGAAGAACTGGGTGTGAGGCTGGCCGACCATCGTCTGGTCAAGGACGAGTGGGAGGTGGCCCAGCTGCAAAAGGCCGTGGACGCCACCGTGCGCGGCTTCAACGACGTGGTCGCGGCGCTGCCGCAGGCCAAGGACACCTCCGAACGCTACGTCGAGGGCACCTTCTTCCTGCGTGCCCGCGTGGAGGGCAACGACGTCGGCTACGGCACCATCGCCGCCTCGGGCGCCAACGCCACCACCCTGCACTGGACCCGCAACGATGGTCCGGTCCGTGAGGGCGACCTGTTGCTCCTGGACGCGGGCGTGGAGACCACCACCCTCTACACCGCCGACGTCACCCGCACCATGCCGGTCTCGGGTACCTTCACCGAGCTGCAGCGCAAGGTCTACGACATCGTGTACAAGGCTCAGGAGGCCGGAATCGCCGCCGTGGCACCGGGCGCGCCCTTCATCGCCTTCCATGAGGCCTCCCAGCGGGTTCTGGCCGAGGAACTCATCGCCTGGGGCCTGCTCGAGGGCCCGCTCGACCGTGTCCTGGAACTGGGCTTGCAACGCCGCTACAGTCTGCACGGCACCGGCCACATGCTCGGTATGGACGTGCACGACTGCGCCGTCTCCCGCCAAGAGGTGCACCTGTACGGCGACCTGAAGCCGGGCATGGTGCTCACCGTCGAGCCGGGCCTGTACTTCCAGCCCGACGACCTGACCGTCCCCGAGGAGCTGCGCGGCATCGGTGTGCGCATCGAGGACGACGTCCTGGTCACCGAGGAGGGTCGGACCGTGATGTCGGCCGCTCTGCCGCGTTCCTCGGCCGAGGTCGAGGCCTGGCTGGCCGAGCGCATGCCGCGCTGAGCGCGGTGATCCGGGGCCGTTCGCGATCGCGAACGGCCCCGGACCGGTGCGAACCCGCCAACGACCGCATCAGCACGTCCGGGGCCTGGGTATGGGACGTCCAACCGACGGCCCCGTACGACTCCAGCACCTCCTCATGTCCCGGTTCGCTCGCCGCGCATGCCCTCACCACCACTCGCGTCACCCTCGATACCTTTTCCACTCGATCCGGTACGCGGGAGTCCGCCGGTTGCGTTCACCACGCGGTCACTTCCGCTACCGTTACCGGGCACGAGGATCCACACGAGTGTGTCGTGCGGTGGGATCGCCCGACGGGGCCACGTCCCCTGGTGCCACCCGATAACGTCGTGGTGACCGAAAGTTACGTGAAGGAACGACGGGGAGGGCGACTCGTGCGCGCGGAGCGGCTGTGGCGCAGGGGGTTGCGGTTTCCGCGCCTGTTCCTGGCGGACCGGACGGTCCTGGTGCACGGCGACGTCGATCCCACCCCGGACCCGCGCAAGTCGCGCTACGAGGCGCGGGCCTTCGACACGCGTTCCCTGCGCCCGCTGGGGCCGGCCTTCGAGGTCCAAGGGCCGGTCGACCTGGCATCGGCGCCCGAGGGCGAGGAATGGCCGGAGACGGTCCTGGTGCAGGCCTCGCGTCGTTCGGTGAGCGTGCGCGATCCCCGAACCGGTAGCCCGTTGTTGGAGACCGACCTGGCCGAGCCGGGGGAACGCTGGCCCGACGACGTCGCGCTGCGCGTGGTGGACAAGGAAGTGGTGGTCTTCCTGTTCGGTGAGGACGGCCAGGGCGGCACTCGCTGGTGGGCCGTGGACCCCTACACCGGAGCGACGGTGCCCGACCTGACCGACTCCAGACCCGGACACGAGGCCCGAGGGGAAAGGATGTCCTTCGCCGGTGACTACCTGGTGGCTCCGGGGCAGGACCCGGGCTTCGACCCGGTGATCCTCGCCGACTACGAGCACCCCCGTGAGCGGGTGTACCGGCTGGAGGACGGCGAGTACCTGGGCGAGGTGGAGAGTCACGCCGATTCCGAGACCGTCGCGGCCCGGGTCGGGGGCCGTCCCCTGCTCGCGGTGGCAGGCCGTATCCATTCCCTGCCGGACTTGGCGCTGATCGCTGAACTCGGGGGGCCGCGCACCCTCACCTCCCTGGTGGAGTGGGAGGGCGAGGCGGTCGCCGTCTACCAGGAGGAGGACGCCCGACCCGAAGGACTGGGCGGCTGGTACCTGGATCGGCTGCGGGTGCGTCACCTGGATCGGCCCGGGCGACCCGTGACGGAGGTACCGGGTACCTGGCCGGGTGATCTGGAGGACCTGGTGGCCACCCCCGACGGGATGGTGGTCCTGGCCACCACCGAGGGTGTCTACGCCCTGCGCGTGGACGTTTGAGCCGATACGCCCATGACCGCACCGGGTGGGCGGGGCGATCGCCTCATCGGCGACTCACCGCGTATGTCTTCCCCGCGCCCTCGCTCTCGGTGCGATACTCACCGCACCGACGTCGAGAGGTGACCATGCGAACCTTCCGTCTCCTGCCACGCGCGGTGGCCCTGGGCCTGGCCGCCGGCGCACGAAGCTCCCTGGGGCCGGGCGCCCCGCTGTGGGTCGACGCTCGGGGGAACACCCCCCGACGTTGTCTGATCGCCCTGGCCGTCGCTGGGGAGATCACCATGGACAAGACACCGATCGTCCCCGAGCGCACGAAGGGCCCCGTCCTGGTGCAGCGCTCGCTCGGTGGAGCCTGGGGCGCGGCTCTGCTGGCTCGCGACCTGGACGGATCGATCCCCCTCGCGGCCGTGGCCGCCGCACTGGCCGCGCCCGTGGGCGCCGTGGCCGGGGTCCGGTGGCGGGCCTGGTGGAGCCAGGGACGCCCGGCCTGGATGGGCGGGGTCATCGAGGACGCCGCGGCGCTCGCCCTGGCCCGGTTCGCGGTCGCCGATCACCCGCACACCCTGCGTTGAGGGCCGGCGGGTCGGGCGTCGCTCACTCCTCGAAGGTGCGCAGCACCTCGAACTCCACCCCGGCCCGGGGCAACCGTTCGATGAGCGCCTCGCCCATGGCCACCGCCGTGGTCACCTGCCCCGAGGTGGCGGGCAGTTCGTCCTGCCACAGGCACAGCGCCGACTCCGCGAGCATCCCCGAGGTCGCCCCGTATCCGGGTTCACCACCCGATACGAGCGTGTGCACCCGGCGGCCACCACCCGAACCCACGAAGTGGACGGTGAACCACCCACCGGCCAACTGCTCCTCGGTGGGACCCTCGCCGGGAGAACGCAACGACATCAACCGCTCCCGCAGCGACGGCACCTGCGCGGCGGCCATCACCCCCGCCGCGCCACCGGCGGCGCCCAAGGCACTGGTCAACCACCGGAACGCCCCGTAGTGCCCATAGCCGAAGTCGGGTCCGTACCGCTCCAGCGCGGCCGCGGAACGCACCACCACCTGCGGGTCCAGGCTGGGGATCGGCAACGTCCATCCACGGGCCAGTCGGGTACGCGGCAGTCCCCGTTCGATACGCACCCGGCGTCCCTCGGGTTCTCCCTCCAGGGCTTTGCGTTCTCGAGCCGCCGTCTTCATCTCGAAGGGATCGGAGAAGGCACCCAGCGCCGATCTCAAAGTGCCGCCCGAGGCGCTGCCCTTGGCGCGCACGAAACCCTCCACGTGCAGCGGCACCCCCTCGGGCAACCGCTCGACGGTGAACAGCACGCCCAGGTCGTAGGGGATGGAGTCGAACCCACAGGCGTGTACGAGCCGTGCGCCCGTCTGTCGCGCGATGGTGTGGTACTTCACGTACATACGGTCCACGAAGGCCGGTTCGCCGCACAGGTCCACGTAGTCGGTGCCCTCCTCCGCGCACGCCGCGACCATGGGCTCCCCGTATTCGGCGTAGGGTCCCACCGTGCTGATGACCACCCGGGCCGCGGCGGCCAGGGCGCGGATCGAGGCGGGGTCCTCCACGTCGGCGGACAACAGGTCGGGCGTGGGCCGGTCGGGGTCGATCTCGGCCAATTCGGCCCGCAGCGCCTCCAGTTTGTCGACGTTGCGTCCGGCCAAGGCCCACCGCAGTTCACGTGGGGAGTGCTCGGCCAGGTATTCGGCGGTCAGTGCTCCGGTGTACCCGGTCGCTCCGAACAGGACGATGTCGTAACCACGTTCCATGGATTCCCTTGTTGATCGGCCTTCGAGTCGTTTCTGTCGGTGTCACAGTCTGGCAGGTCGGGGCCGCCGGTGTGGGGACCCGCCCGGCCGGGTAGGTCGCTTCGGCGAAGAGGAGTGACACCACCGGGAGGTTTCGTGACGCGGCTGATCGACCTGCATGGCACCGCGATGGAGGAGTTCGACCGTCGAGTCAGGGAGGTGGAACTCACCGACTGGGCATCGCCCACGCCCTGCACCGATTGGGACGTACACGACCTGGTCAACCATCTGACCTCCGAACAGCTCTGGGTCCCCCATCTGCTCGCCGGAGCCCGGATCGAGGAGGTGGGTGACCGGTTCGACGGTGACAACCTCGGTGAGACACCCGCGACCACCTGGTCGGTGGCCGCCCGCGAGGCCCGTACCGCCTGGGTCGCCCCTTCCTCCCTCGACCGCGAGGTACACCTGTCCTTCGGTGACGTCCCGGCCGAGGTGTACCTATGGCAGATGACCTTCGACCTGGCCGTACACGCCTGGGACCTGGCCCGGGCCATCGGGGCGGACGAGGACCTCGACCCCGACCTGGTCGAGGAGCTGTACGCGTGGACCCGTGAGCGGCACGGGGAGCTGGCGGCGAGCGGCATGTTCGACGATCCTGTTCCGGTGCCAGAGGAGGCCGGCATCCAGACCAGGCTCCTCGCCCTCACCGGGCGCAAGGTCTAGCACCGATCATGGTAGGTGGGACCGACGGCCACCCTGGGCGCATCGCACGCTCGGGGGCGGCGCCCGCTCCGGTACCCTCGTCCACCAGGGCGGCGGGGGCCGGCCCACCCACACGATCCGGATGGGACCCATGACCGAATCGACCCCTCTCACCCAGGACGAACACCATCGAGTCGACGCCCCGGCCGGCCCGATCATCGGGAAGGCCCAGGGCGAGGTCCTGCGGTTCCTCGGGATCCCCTACGCGCGTGCCGAACGGTTCGCACCGCCGGAGCCGGTCCCGCCGTTCACCGAACCCTTCCACGCCACCCGGGCCGCGGCGGCCGCCCCGCAGGGGTCCTCGGAGGTGGTCTCCCAGGCCATCGAGGGGATCCGGACCGACCGCCAGGACGAGGACTGCCAACGCCTGTCCCTCACCGTCCCCGCCGACCTGGCCGAGGACGAACGGCTGCCCGTCCTGGTGTGGATCCACGGCGGCTCCTACGTCACCGGCGCCGGCGACCTGCCCATCTTCGACCCCACCCGTTTGGTGACCGAACAGAGGGTCATCGTGGTCTCGGTCACCTACCGGCTCGGTGTCCTGGGCTACCTGCACCTGCCCGGCCGCTCGCCCGCCAACCTCGGACTCCTGGACCAGGTGGCGGCGCTGCGCTGGGTGGCCGCCAACATCGCGGCCTTCGGCGGCGACCCGGAAGGGGTCACCCTCTTCGGACAGTCCGCCGGGGGAGACGCCGTCGCCCACCTGATGATCGCCCGTGGCACCGAAGGTCTGTTCCGACGCGCGATCGTTCAGAGCGCCCCGCTGGGTCTGCTGTCCGGGCGCACCCGCATGTCCGAGGCGATGGCCCGGGCCGCCGGCGCCCTGCTGCCCGATACCTCCGTCCGTGACCTCCTCGCCCTACAGGACAAGGCCGCCCAGGCCGCGAAGTCGTTCGGGCTGCGCAGCGCCATGCCGTTCGGTGTCCGCTACGGGCACGACCCGCTGCCCGCCGAAGCCGACCGGGGGCGGGCCTGGCGCGAGGCGGCGCCCCGGATCGACCTGCTCATCGGTGCGACCAGTCAGGAGACCGGGCTGTTCACCGAGGCCCTCCCGGCCGTGCGCAAGGTGATCGAACTGCCGCTGGTCGGTTCCACGCTGCGCCGGATCCTGATCCGCGCCACCACCTGGCGCATCTACACCGGACCCGCTCGCGCGTTCGCCCGCCGGCACCGCCGGGGCGGCGGCGACGCCGTCCGGTACACGTTCACCTGGCGCCCCGAGGGCGGCCGGTTCGGGGCCGCGCACATCACCGACATCCCGCTGCTGTTGGGCACCAGGAGCTCTTGGGAGGGCACCAGCCTCGTGGGGCGTACCACCTGGGAGGAGATCGATCGGCGTGGCCGCGCCGTGCGCCGGGTGTGGGCGGACTTCGCCCGTACCGGCACGGTGTCCGCCGAGGCCGCCCGTGCCGCCTCCGACAGCCTCACCGTGCACCGTTCGTCGAGTTCCCGGCCCTGAGGGGTCGGCGCCAGGGCTCCGTTCGAGTCCCCTTGCCTTTCATGCCCCGTGTCCGTGGGACGGACCGATCGAAGCGTGTTCGGGCCTGTTGGTGGAGGTCGAGGCCGCTGCCGTGATCGACTGAGAGAGTGCTCGTTTTCGACGGAAAGCCTTGTGTGGCAAGTGATTCGGGATTGTCCAAAGTGGTGTAAGTCGGAAGAATGTCAGGAAGTTCAACTCCTCATGACAAGGCGGCACCATGACCGAACTTCCGGGCATCGACACCACCAAGGCCCATTCCGCCCGGGTCTGGAATTACTGGCAGGGCGGCAAGGACAACTATCCCGTGGACCGTGAAGTCGGTGACTACGTCCTCCAGGCCTACCCGGAGATGGTCTCCGCGGCCCGTGCCGACCGGCAGTTCCTGATCCGCGCCGTCACCCACCTGGCCCGAGAGGAGGGCGTGCGCCAGTTCCTCGACATCGGCACCGGCCTGCCCACCCACAACAACACCCACGAGGTCGCCCAGGCCGTGACCCCCGACGCCCGGGTGGTCTACGTCGACAACGACCCCATGGTCCTGGTGCACGCCCGTGCCATCCTGACCGGACAGAAGCTGGGCGAGGTCCACTACGTCGACGCCGACCTGCACGACCCCGAGTCCGTCCTGGCCAGTGCCCGCGAGCACCTGGACTTCACCCGGCCGATCGGGCTCACCATCCTGGGCACCATGGGCCACACCCCCGACAACGAGCAGGCCTACGCCACGGTCCGCTCCTACGTGGACGCGCTGCCCTCGGGCAGCTTCCTGGCCATGTGCGACGGCACGGCCACCAGTGAACCGATGATCGAGGCCGCCCGCCGGTGGAACGAGACCGCGGCCATCCCCTACCACCTGCGCACCCCCAAGGAGATCGAGGGCTTCTTCGAGGGCCTGGACCTGCTGGAGCCCGGAGTGGTGTCGGCGAACTTCTGGCGTCCCGCCGCCAGCGAGGTCGGCACGCCCAGCGAGGTCGACCAGTACTGCGGAGTCGCCCGCAAGCCCTGACCCCGACCGGTTCCGGGTGGCCGGGACGCGGCGATGCGTCCCGCCCACCCGACCCGCTGAGGGACAGCGGTCGCCGGGATCCCTCGCCTTCAGGGGGAAGGGGACGTCAAGGAACCGCCTCGCCCCCCACGCCGGTGGGACCGGGTGCGGCGTTCGGGCTCAGATCCTCGGCAGCAACGTCGCCAACAACACCACGCCCACCGAGGCCACCAGGCTCGTCACCGCCATCGTCCGGGCCAGGCGTGCCCTGCCCCGAGCGTTGGCCGCCCCGTGCAGCGAAGCGGCGGCCATCACTCCACAGAACAGGAGCAGTTTGGCCACCAGGACCCGGCCGTGCCCGGGTACGGCCAACGACGCCCAGGTCACCCCCACCGACCACGCCAGGGCGATACCGGTGCCCAGTTGCACGGGCAGGAAGACCGCACCGGTGAGCCTCCCGAAACGGCGACCGATGGCGGTCAGGACCGTGGAACGCCGTTCACCGTCCAAGATACGTCGGGCCAAGGGTAGGACCACCAACGAGACGGTGAGCTGACCACCGACCCACACCATGGCCGAGACGACGTGCACAAAGCGCACCCCGGCCCACAGAGCGTCCTCCATCAGTCCTCTCCCACCGCGAAGTGCCCGTGCGCACCGGCCTCGGCGCGGCGCAGGTCATGATCGACGAACGGATAGTGCCCCGCCTGGGGGAACACGGTCTCCACGAACCCGCCTTGGGCGACCCCCAGGTCCAGGGCCTGGGCACCACCGTCCTCGCCGGGTCGCAACAGGTAGGCGCCCTCCTTGTAGACGGTGTCGAAGAACGTGCCCACGACGTGGAAGGAGGTGCCACTGGTGGGGCCGGCGGTGACCACCCAGACCCGGACACGCTCGCCGACCTTCGCCGGGAGCGGTGCGTGCTCGTACCCGGCGGCGGTTCCGTTGAACATCCATCCGTGGGGCCGGCCGTCCCGGATGCGCGCGCTTTGTTCGGCCCCGCCGGGCTCACCCAGGTACAGCTCCCCTTGGACCAGGACGTACTCACGGTCGACCTCGGCCAGGTCGGGCGGGTCGATGATCACCGCTCCGTACATGCCGTTGGCCAGATGATGGGTCATCGGCTTGGTCGAGCAGTGATAGAGCCACGCCCCGGCCTTTCGCGCGGTGAACCGGTAGGTGAGTTCCTCACCGGGCGCGATGGTGCGCATGGGTTCGTCGGGGGCCAAGGCCCCGGCGTGGAAGTCGATGCTGTGCCCCATCGTGCCGTCATTGACCAGGGTGATGGTGAAGACGTCTCCGAGGCCGCCGCGCAGGATCGGGCCGGGCACGGTGCCACCGAAGGTCCACACCGGTTGCCGCAGACCTGGGGCGACCTCCTGTTCGGATTCGCTCACCCTGATCTGGACCTCGTGTTCCTCGACGTCGGGGGCCGGTGGGAGCACCGGGTCCAAGGGCTCCCAGCCCCGACTCATCTCCCCGGACAGGTCGAGTGCTTCCCAGGCTTCGGTACTTTCGGTGTGCCCCGCACTTGCCGAAGGGTGAGAACCGGAGTGTCCCCTCTGGTCGGTCGGTGCGCCGGCATCGAAGTCCGTGGTCAGCACGGTCATGGTCATGCCGGCGGCGCGATGACCCATCACCGAACACCAGCCCTCCAACGAGTCCTCCACCACGCCGACCTCCAGGGTGGCGCTCTCCCCGGGGCCCAGCACCGGCGTCCGCGCGCCGTTGTCCATGCGCAGGTCGTGCGGCTGGGCGTCCTCGTTGCGCACCTGGAGAACGAGCGCGTCCCCGGGATCCACGGTGACGGTGGCGGGTTCGATCACCATGTCGCCCAAAGCCACCTCGACGGTTCTGAGCTGACCGGTCGGTCCGACGCCGCTCGCCTGGCCCGCGGTGCCGCTGAGGGCGAAGACGAGGGCGAGCACCGTCAGCACCGCGCCCACCCCCGTGCCCAGAACGGCGGGGGAGACCGTGACCTCCCGGGCACGTGCCACGGCGGTCATGGCCAAGGCGACGAAGACCAGAGCACAGATGAGCACCACCGCCCAGGCCACGGCGCCGGGCGCACCGGGCAGCATCGTCAGGGGCAGGGCGAGGTTGAGGCAGACCAGGCGCGCACGCCACCCTCGTTCGAGCAACGCGCCGTTGGCCCGGACCGCCTTGGGGCCACCGCCCAGCACCACCAGCAACAGGTAGGTCAGGGAGCCCAGCAGGACCTGACCGACGAAGCCCACGAGGAACAGGGGGATCAGGGGTTGCAGCGCGGCGAATACCTCGTGCGGGGCGTTGCCGGCCACGGCCAGGATGTCGACCACCAGCGCGGCGAGCAACCACACCAGGGAGGCCGCCACCGACCACGCGGCGGCCCCGGCCGGTCGTTCGCGGAGCGCGGTGCGCACCAGGGGCACCAGGACGACGAGCACACCGGCCGAGTACAGCATCAAGCCGGCCAGGGCGACCCATCGCGCGTCGAAGCTCAGCCCGGCGGCCGCCACGACCAGCCCCGTCAGGAGGAGGGATGGGCACCGCCGGGCGAGCGTCGCGGTGCCGTCCACGATCCGGGTCCGCAGGATCGTCGGCCACAGAGTGAAGAGGGTGCCCAGCACGGACAGCCCGACCCAACCCAGCAGGTTCAGGTGGACGTGTGCGGCGATCAGCCGCTGCTGGGCCTCCAAGTGGCCGCGCCGAACAGCATCACCACGCCCAGTGACGCCCCGACCACGAGAGAGACGCCCGCCCCCGTGTACCAGCGGGTGAGGTGCCCGAAGCGTCCGGACAGCGCGCGCCGGGAGCTCGACGCCAGGTCGAAGGTGTGCACGACGATGACGCCCAGCACGGTCAGGGCGCCGGGTACCGCGACGGCGAGCATCCCCAGGGTCGCACCACCGACCAGGGCGACGATCCCGACGTTGAGGACGGCCAGCCGGATCGCCTGGAACCGGTCCGAGGGCGCGGGTAGGCGTAGCAACGCCACGGTGAAGTGCTCGGTCCAAGTGACGATGGCGTTGGTGACCGTGCCGAGCAGGAACAGGTGGACCGGTAGCCGACTCGGTGCCCCGAGGGGATGGGCCAGGGCGGTGGCCACCAGCGCCAGAAGGGCCCAGGCCAGGGCGACCACGTTGGCCCTGGCGTGCCAGGACGCGTGTGGGGGTGGTGGCGGTGACTGCTCCGGACGTTCGATGCGCACGAAGGTGGCGGGCAAGAGGGCTCCGTTCCGGGTCGCAAGAGGGCCGGAGCGGTGAGCCTTTGGTCCCGCGCCGGAAAATCCCCGGTCAGTACCACCGTGGTGGAAACAGGGGTGTTCCTCATGGGGGCGCAGGGCCGTGAGTGAACGTTCCATGGCCCTTTTGTGAAGGGCCTTCGGTCCTTCGAGTAAAGGGGCCGACGCCCGGACATGGTGGACGCTTGGCGATGGTCTGGGAGGAATGTGACTGATGAGGTAGTGGGCGAAAAGGTCACCAAGACGGCCGGAAACGGTCGCCGTCAGAGGGAGGACCTCAGCAGTGTCCCGCAACCAATCGCGCGAAGACCCCGAGAACGTACCCGCCCCGGGGACGGACGGACCGGTCTCCGAGGCGCTCCTTCGCACCCGCAGGTTCTTCCGACCCCAAGAGGTCTCCGAGGACCTTCGCAGCGTCCACCGGGTGGGCGGTCGCGACGCCGATGTCTTCTACCGGGATCGTTGGAGTCACGACAAGGTGGTCCGCTCCACCCATGGGGTGAACTGCACCGGCTCCTGCTCCTGGAAGGTCTACGTCAAGGACGGGATCATCACCTGGGAGGGCCAGCAGACCGACTACCCGTCGGTGGGCCCCGACAGCCCCGAATACGAACCCCGCGGCTGCCCACGCGGCGCCGCCTTCTCCTGGTACACCTACTCACCCACCCGCGTCCGCTACCCCTACGTGCGCGGCGTCCTGCTCCAGATGTACCGCCAGGCCCGAGAGCGTCTGGGCGACCCGGTCCTGGCCTGGGCCGACATCGTCTCCGACCCCGAACGCTCCGCTCGCTACAAGCGGGCCCGAGGCAAGGGAGGCCTGGTCCGCGCCTCCTGGGAGGAGGCCCTGGAGATCGCGGCCGCCGCCCACGTGCACACCGTCGCCGAACACGGCCCCGACCGCGTCGCCGGTTTCTCCCCGATCCCGGCGATGTCGATGGTCTCCCAGGCCATTGGATCCCGCTTCTACGGGCTCATCGGTGGGTCGATGCTGTCCTTCTACGACTTCTACGCCGACCTGCCCGTCGCCTCCCCGCAGGTGTTCGGTGACCAGACCGACGTGCCCGAGTCCGGCGACTGGTGGAACGCCGGTTACCTCATCATGTGGGGCTCCAACGTTCCGGTCACCCGCACCCCGGACGCGCATTGGATGGCCGAGGCCCGTTACCGGGGCCAAAAGGTCGTCGTGGTCTCCCCGGACTACGCCGACAACACCAAGTTCGCCGACGAGTGGCTGGCCGCACGACCGGGCAGTGACGGCGCGCTCGCCATGGCCATGGGACACGTGGTCCTGCGCGAGTTCTTCGTCGAGCGCACCACCCCCTACTTCGACGACTACGTGCGTCGTTACACCGACCTTCCGTTCCTGGTCCGCTTGGAGGAGACCGAGGACGGTTACCGCCCCGCCAAGTTCCTCACCGCCCAAGACCTGGGCCGAGAGGAGGAGAACGCCGCCTTCAAGACGGTCGTGTTGGACGAGGAGACCGGAGAACCGGTGGTCCCCAACGGTTCGCTGGGCTTTCGCTACGGTGAGGAAGGCGAAGGACGCTGGAACCTCGAACTCGGCGACACGCGCCCCCGACTCACCCTGTACGAGGACCAGGGAACGCACGAGGCGGTCGAGGTCCTGCTGGCCCGCTTCGACACCGAGGACGCTCCCCCCTCCCGTCGCGGCGTACCGGTGCGCGAGGTCGACGGACACCTGGTCACCACCGTCTACGACCTGCTCCTCGCCCAGTACGGTGTGGGCCGCCAGGGCCTGCCCGGAACCTGGCCGAACGGCTACGAGGACCCCGACGAGCCGGGCACCCCGGCCTGGCAGGAGACCTTCACCGGCGTCCCGGCCGCGCGCGCCGCGAGGATCGGCCGTGAGTTCGCCGCCAACGCCGAGGACTCCAAGGGCCGATCCATGATCATCATGGGAGCCGGCACCAACCACTGGTTCCACTCCGACACCATCTACCGGGCCTTCCTCACCCTGACCACCCTCACCGGCTGCCAAGGCGTCAACGGCGGCGGCTGGGCGCACTACGTCGGCCAGGAGAAGACCCGTCCGCTCACCGGCTACAACCAGATGGCCTCGGCCGGGGACTGGGTGCGTCCGCCCCGCCAGATGGTGCAGACAGCGTACTGGTACCTGCACAGTGACCAGTACCGCTACGACCGCTTCAGCGCCGACCAGGTCTCCTCCGGCCTGGGCAAGGGGCTGTTCAAGGGCATGACCACCGCCGACGTCATCGCCCAGTCCGCACGCCTGGGCTGGATGCCCTCCTACCCGACCTTCGACCGCAACCCCTTGGACGTGGCCGACGACGCACGCGAGGCCGGACTTTCGATCAACGAGTACGTGCCCCGCGAACTCAAGGAGGGGCGCCTGCGCTTCGCGTGCGAGGACCCCGACGCCCCGCAGAACTCGCCACGGGTCCTGACCGTGTGGCGGGCCAACCTGATGGGCAGCTCCGCCAAGGGCAACGAGTACTTCCTCAAGCACCTGCTCGGAACCGATTCCTCCCTGCGGGCCGAGGAGGCACCACCGGACAAGCGGCCCCGGGACGTGGTCTGGCGGGACGAGGCCCCCAGCGGCAAGCTCGACCTGCTGTTGTCCCTGGACTTTCGCATGACCAGCACCACGGTCTTCTCCGACGTGGTGTTGCCGGCCGCCACCTGGTACGAAAAACACGACCTGAACTCCACCGACATGCACCCGTTCGTGCACCCGTTCAACCCGGCCATCTCCCCGCCCTGGCAGGCCCGCACCGACTTCGACGCCTTCCACGGCCTGGCCACCCGGTTCAGCGAACTGGCCGTGGACCACCTGGGCACACGGCGGGACGTGGTCGCCGTGCCGCTGACCCACGACACCCCCGACGCGATGGCCACCCCGAACGGCACCGTGCGCGACTGGAGGTTCGGTGAGTGCGAGCCGATCCCGGGTGTGACCATGCCAAGGCTCGTGGAGGTCGAACGCGACTACACCGCGATCGCCGCCCGGCTCGGCGCTCTGGGACCGCTCGTGGACGAACTCGGGGTGACCACCAAGGGCATCACCTACGAGGTGGGCGAGGAGATCGACTACCTGGCCCGGGCCAACGGCACCATTCGCGGTGGGCCAGCACACGGGCGCCCCTCGCTCAAGCGCGACTCCCAGATGTGCGAGGCGATCCTGGCCCTGTCGGGCACCACCAACGGGCGCCTGGCCACCCAGGGCTTTCGAACACTGGAAAAACGTGTCGGCGCCGAGCTGGCCGACCTGTCCGCCGAGAGCGAGGGCAAACGAATCACCTTCGCCGACGTACAGGTCGCACCGGTGTCGGTGCTCACCTCACCCGAATGGTCGGGCAGTGAGAGCGGCGGACGCCGGTACTCCCCGTTCACCATCAACGTCGAACGGAACAAGCCCTGGCACACCCTCACCGGGCGTCAGCACTTCTTCCTCGACCACGACTGGATGACCGAGGCCGGGGAGAACCTGCCCGTATTCCGTCCACCGCTGAACATGCACCGACTCTTCGAGGAACCGCAGATCGGTGACAACGGCGAACTCGGCGTGACCGTGCGCTACCTGACCCCGCACAACAAGTGGTCCATCCACTCCGAGTACCAGGACAACCTCCTGATGCTCAGCCTCTCCCGGGGCGGCCCCGTCATCTGGATGAGCGGAGCCGACGCCGACAAGGTCGGCGTGCGCGACAACGAGTGGATCGAGGCGGTCAACCGCAACGGCGTGGTCGTGGCCCGCGCCATCGTCTCCCACCGCATGCCGGAGGGGACCGTGTACATGTACCACGCCCAAGACCGACTCATCGACGTACCCCGAGCCGAGACCTCCGGAAAACGCGGTGGCATCCACAACTCGATCACTCGACTCCTGATCAAACCCACCCACCTCGTCGGCGGCTACGCCCAGTTGAGCTACGCCTTCAACTACATCGGTCCCACCGGCAACCAGCGCGACGAGGTGACGGTCATCCGTCGACGCTCCCAAGAGGTGGAGTACTGATGCGGTCGATCGGAACGGGGGAGGAGCGTAAATGAAGTTGATGGCGCAGATGGCCATGGTGATGAACCTCGACAAGTGCATCGGGTGTCACACCTGTTCGGTCACCTGTAAACAGACCTGGACCAACCGTGCCGGCATGGAGTACGTGTGGTTCAACAACGTCGAGACCCGGCCCGGCCAGGGCTACCCCCGCACCTACGAGGATCAGCACCGGTGGAAGGGCGGGTGGACCCGCAAGACGAACGGGCGCCTGGCGCTGCGTTCGGGTGGCCGGCTGAAGAACCTCGCCACGATCTTCGCCAACCCGACGATGCCCGGCATCGACGACTACTACGAGCCCTGGACCTACGACTACCAGACGCTCACCAACGCACCCCTGCAAGAGCACACCCCGGTCGCCCGCCCCAAATCCCTCATCAGCGGCCGGGACATGGCCATCCAATGGAGCGCCAACTGGGACGACAACCTCGCCGGCGGCCCCGAACTCGCCGAGGACGACCCCGTCCTGCGCAAGGTCTCCGACAAGGTCAAGCTCGAGTTCGAGCAGTCGTTCATGTTCTACCTGCCGCGCATCTGCGAGCACTGCCTCAACCCCTCCTGCGCCGCCGCCTGCCCCGCCGGGGCGATCTACAAGCGCAGTGAGGACGGCATCGTACTCGTCGACCAGGATCGCTGCCGAGGCTGGCGCAAGTGCGTGACCGCCTGCCCGTACAAGAAGATCTACTTCAACCACCGCACCGGCAAGGCCGAGAAATGTACGTTCTGCTATCCCCGCATCGAGGTCGGTCAGCCCACCGTGTGCGCCGAGACGTGCGTGGGTCGACTGCGCTACCTGGGCCTGGTGTTCTACGACGTGGACGCGGTGCTGCCCGCCGCCTCCGTGGAGAACGACCATGACCTCCTGGAGGCCCAACGCGCACTGATCCTGGACCCGAGCGACCCGGAGGTGGTCCGCGCCGCCGAGAAGGAGGGCATCCCTCGGGACTGGATCGAGGCGGCCCAACGTTCACCCATCTACTCGCTCATCAACGAGTACCGGCTGGCGCTGCCCCTGCACCCGGAGTACCGCACCATGCCGATGGTCTGGTACATCCCACCACTGTCCCCGGTCGTGGACGCCGTCTCCGAGACCGGCCAGGACGCCGAGGACCGCGACAACCTCTTCGCGGCCATCGAAAGCCTGCGCATCCCCATCGAATACCTCGCCGAACTCTTCACCGCAGGAGACACCGGACCCGTCACCGACTCACTGCGCCGGCTGGCGGCGATGCGTTCGTACATGCGCGACATCAACCTGGGGCGCGACACCGACGAGAAGATCCCCCGGGCCGTGGGCATGGACGGCGAGAGCGTGTACGAGATGTACCGACTGCTGGCCCTGGCCAAGTACGAGGACCGCTACGTGATCCCGCCCGCCCACACCGAACAGGCGCACTCCCTGGAGGCCTTCGCCACCGGGTGCGCCCTGGACACCGAGGGCGGGCCCGGCATGGGCGGCCCCGGGGCCGGTGGACCGGACAAGGGCGGCCCGTCCACGGGCGGCGAGGTCTGGCTGCCGATGCCTGGGATCCGCCGCTCGGGGGAGGGCACGTGAGCCTGTTCAAAGCCCTCAGGCGCCACCCCATCACCGAGCGACAACGGGCCCTGACCCACCGGCTGGCCGCCCTGCTGCTGGCCCACCCCGACGAGCGACTCCTGGCCGACCTGCCGATGCTGAGAGAAGCGGCCGAGGAGCTGCCCGATCCGCCGCGCGCGGACCTGCTCGGGCTCATCGAGTGGCTCGAATCGACACCGCCACCCGAACTCGCCGAACGCTACGTCGAGACCTTCGACCTGCGCCGGCGTTCCTGCCTGCACCTGACCTACTACGCCCACGGGGACACCCGTAACCGCGGCGCGGCACTGCTCGCGTTCTCCAACGCCTACCGCAGGGCCGGTTTCCTCCTCGACGAGGACGAACTCCCCGACCACCTGTGCGTGGTCCTGGAGTTCGCCGCCACGGTCGACCCCGACAGCGGAACACGTCTGCTGAACCGCTACCGGGCCGGACTGGAACTGCTGTGCCTGGCCCTGCGCGACGCGGACTCGCCCTACCTGGGCGCCGTCAGCGCGATCAACGCCACCCTGCCGCCCAAGAGCGACCGCCTCAACGACACGGTCTCCCGGCTCGTGGCCGAGGGACCACCGGCCGAGGAGGTCGGTCTCGCCCCCTTCCCGCCTCCGGAAACCAGGAGCGTGCACTCGTGAGCACCGCACTCGAAACGGTGTCGTGGGTCATCACCCCCTACGTCGCCATGGCGGTCTTCCTCGTCGGCCACTACTGGCGCTACCGCTACGACAAGTTCGGTTGGACGACCCTGTCCACCCAGATCTACGAGAGCCGACTCCTGCGCTGGGGCAGCCCCCTGTTCCACTTCGGCATCCTCGCGGTCATCGTCGGACACGTCGTCGGCCTGCTCATCCCCAAGGAGTGGACCGCGGCCGTGGGGATCACCGACGACGCGTACCACCTCATGGCGGTCGGTCTGGGCGCGGTCGCGGGTATCGCGGTGGTCGTGGGACTCATCCTGCTCATCATGCGCCGGCGCCTGGTCGGGCCGGTCTTCCGCGCCACCAGCCGGATGGACAAGCTCATGTACGTCGGGCTCGGCCTGGTGGTCGTCACCGGGATGGCCAACACCATCGTCGGCAACGTCATCGGTCACTACGACTATCGGGAGGGGGTGTCGATCTGGTTCCGAGGACTGTTCTTTATGAACCCGCGTCCGGACCTGATGGCCGCGGCCCCGCTCACCTTCCAGGCGCACACCCTGGCCTCCCTCGCGCTGTTCGCGCTGTGGCCGTTCACCCGGCTGGTGCACGTGTTCAGCGTCCCGATCGCCTACCTGTGGCGGCCCTACGTGCTGTACCGCTCACGCGACACCCGCATGGGTGAACGTCGCGGTCGTCGCGGTTGGGAGAACGTGGAGGACGGGAGCCGGCTGCCATGAACAGCGGAGCCAGAACCAACCTCGTCCTGGCCACGGCGGCCTTCACGCTCATGTTCTGGGCGTGGAACCTGATCGCCCCCCTGGCACCGGAGTACGCCCAACGCCTGGACCTGAGCCCGACCCAGACCTCCCTGCTCATCGCCTTCCCCGTGCTCATCGGGGCGGTCGGGCGGATCCCCGTGGGGGCACTGACCGACCGCTACGGCGGTCGGGCGATGATGGCCGCGGTCAGTTTCGTCTCGGTGGTGCCGGTGCTGCTGCTCGGTTTCGTCGGGAACTCCTTCCCACTGCTGTTGGTGCTGGGGTTCTTCCTGGGTATCGCGGGAACCTCCTTCGCCGTGGGTGTGCCGTTCGTCAGTCGCTGGCACGGCCCCGAGCGGCGCGGCTTCGCCACCGGTGTGTTCGGTGCGGGTATGGGAGGCACGGCGCTGTCGGCGTTCTTCACCCCGTACCTGGCCGGTGCCCTCGGGCTGGTGTGGACGCACGTGCTCATGGCCCTGGCGCTCGTCCTCATGGGCGTGCTCGTGCTCGTGGTGTGCCGTAACCCGCCGGGGTGGGAACCCACCACCGACCCGCTCACGCCCCGCCTGCGCGGGGCCCTGGGACTACGGGCGACCTGGCAGAACATCCTGCTGTACGCGGTGGCCTTCGGTGGGTTCGTGGCGTTCGCGACCTACCTACCGACCCTGCTGCACAACGCCTACGGGTTCGCGCAGACCGAGGCGGGTCTGCGTGCCGCCGGGTTCGCCCTGGTGGCCGTGGTCGCCCGCCCGGCCGGAGGCATCCTCTCCGACAAGATCGGCCCGGCCCGGGTGTGCCTGGTGTCCTTCGTGGGGACCACGCTCATGGCGGTCGCGCTGGTCTTCCAGCCCCCCACGGAGCTGCCCGCCGGAACGGTGTTCGTGCTCATGGCGACCTTCCTCGGGCTGGGCACCGGTGGTGTGTTCGCCTTGGTGGCGCAGTTGGTGGAGCCGGCCCGGGTCGGTACGGTGACCGGCCTGGTGGGTGCCGCCGGTGGTCTGGGCGGGTACTTCCCGCCGCTGGTCATGGGCGTGGTGTTCCAGGCCAGTGGGGCCTACACCCTCGGGTTCGTACTGCTGGCGGCGGTGGCGCTGGGGACGGCCCTGTACACCGCGGTCGCCTTCAGGGACCGGCCCGTGGTACGGACGACGTGAAGCGCCCCAGGGCGGTGGCGACCACCGCCCTGGGCCCGCCGCCCGGCGCCATGGGCGGGTGGAGGACGAGGACGCTCCCATGGAACCAAGGCCATGGGAGCCCCACCGGTCCAACGGGAGCCGGCTTCGCGCGCCCAGCGGAGCGCCAGGAGCCGGTCGCGGTGACGGCGCCTATGATTCACGGGCCTGGTGTATTTCCGCCACCGGGCGGCGCATCCGCGCCTTCGACACCCGGAGCAGCGGCCGTGACGAAAAAGCACGGCCTCGGGGCTCTCCCAACGACAGCGGGTCGTGGGATCCTCGCGGGTCGGGCCGGGCGGCAGGTCACGGGCTCCCCGGGTGTGGTCGTGTGCCGCTATCGGGTGGTGGTCGCGCAAGCGCACCCACAGCGGGTCGGTCTTGTCCGTACGGGACATCTCGTTCCTTCCGGAACCCGCCGCCCGTGACCTTGGAACCTCCGGGCGGGCGGCCGGGTCGACAGACCCATCACCGACACCTCCTCGTAGCGTCCTTCGGCGCGACTCCTTCAGGTTACGGATCCGGCTCTTCCGTTCGAGGGCGCCCGTGAACGCACGGAGGATGCCCGTCGAAGAAGGACCGTGGGCAAGGGCGGCCTCGCTCGAAGATCGCTAGGGTCGGGACATGGCCACAGATCCCACCGAATCCTTCGTCCGCCCCTGGGTCGCGGCAGGCGTGCTGTTCTACGACCACCAAGGTCGCGTGATGATGGTCGTGCCCACCTACAAGGACTACCTGGACCTTCCCGGCGGCTACGTCGAACATGGGGAGACCCCGCTACGGGGCGCGGTACGAGAGGTCCAGGAGGAACTGGGGATCACCCCGCCTATCGGGCGCCTGCTGGTCACCGATTGGTTGCCCGGCCCCGAGCGGGACGACCAACGGTTCGTCTTCGACGGAGGAGTGCTCGACGGGCGATGGTCGGATCGGATCGTGCTCGAAGAGGCCGAGTTGGCCGGCTACGAGTTCCACGACGTGGCCTCGATCGAGTCGGTGACGATCCCCCGGCTCGCCCGCAGGATCCTTCAGGCCGACCACGCGCGTCGGGAGGGAACGACGCTCTACCTGGAGAACGGCGCGGTCGTTTCGGGCACGCTCACCGCCCGGTGAACCGGACGGCTTCGAAGAAGGGGGGCCACCCCGATTCGGCGAGGGGCGGACCACCCCCTGGGGCGGCGAACCACCGGCGATGGCGTCCCACCTCGTTGGGCGATGAATCCGGGACCGGATTCGAGTGATCGACCGACGTCCTTGGTAGAACCTCGAACACGACATCCGCCAGAAGAAGGGCCATCCCCATGCCGACCCTGTTCTCGAAGATCATCGCCGGTGACCTTCCCGGACACTTCGTTTGGGAGGATCCCGAGGTCGTGGCCTTCCTGTCCATAGCCCCGCTTCGACCAGGGCACACCCTGGTCGTTCCCCGGGCCGAGGTCGATCGTTGGACCGATATCGAGCCCGCCCTCTTGACCAGGTGCATGGAGGTGGCCCAGGCGATCGGTCAGGGTGTGCGCGCGGCCTGGGACGCACCGCGCGCCGGGTTGGTGATCGCCGGTTTCGAGGTACCTCACATGCACGTCCACGTGGCCCCGGCCTGGGATTTGTCCGACTTCGACTTCACCACGGTGGAGGTGGAGGAGGATCGGGGCGTCCTGGAGACGGCGGCCGAGCGTTTGCGCAACGCGCTCCAGGAGTTGGGCTTTCCTCACGCCGTACCGCCCAGAGCCTGAACCAGGCCCTGTCGAACGCGCGCAGGTTCCGGTCTCCTTCGCTTGCCCGGCCGTCCCCATACGAGGCCCTTTTCGGGGCCCGCCTGTGGGACCATGGCGGAGTTGAAGGTGTGGTCCCGGACAGCTCTTGGAGCTGAACCGAATATAACGCAGAGGTAACACCCTGTGTTGTCGCAGGTCATTAACTGTGAGCCCCACGCACGTGGGGATGGACCGGTGGCCAGCGCCGGCGAGGTGATGGACGTCCCGTGAGCCCCACGCACGTGGGGATACCACGGCCATGGTCGCCTGGATCTCAGACTCGTCGGCGATCGTGGTGGTGTGGTAGGCCAGACGGGCCGCCAAGAGGGAAGGGGCTTTCTGCGCCTTTTGGGGATGAAGGTCGTCGACCCCTGAGACGTTCGGTCCGAGTCCAGCCGTACCACCCCTCAG
Organism: Nocardiopsis alkaliphila YIM 80379; assembly: GCF_000341005.1. GTDB lineage: Bacteria > Actinomycetota > Actinomycetes > Streptosporangiales > Streptosporangiaceae > Nocardiopsis > Nocardiopsis alkaliphila. Next base: position 37,330 of record NZ_ANBD01000004.1, read on the forward strand.
GGTACCCGGGGTGGGTATAGGCTGGCCTGGTTCGATGACACGCGACCGGACAGGACCCGAACATGAGGTACAGGGCTGCGGCCACGCTCGCCGCTGTGGCGCTCGCGCTCACCGCCTGCGGCGCCTCCGAGGTGGAAGAGAGCACCACCGCGAGCGAGGCCGCCTCCGAGCAAGGACGGGACCTGTTGGTCGAGCACGGCCTCGACGGCCTCGACGCCGAGGAGATCGTCGACCACCTCGACCTCCTGCCCCTGGCGGAGCGCCCCACCGACCTCATCGCCTCGGTACGCCCCGGATCACTGGTGCTCTCCGGCGGAACCGGGGGCGAAGAGGTCGAACTCGACCTGCCCGAGGACTTGTTCTACCTCTCCATGGCCCCGTACGTGGATCAGACCCACGATTGCTTCCACCACAGCCTCACCACGTGCCTGGGTGAACTACGAGGTGAGGAGGTCACCGTGACGATCACCGACGACACCGACGACACGGTGCTGGTGCAGGAGACCGCCTCCACCTTCGACAACGGGTTCGTCGGATACTGGCTGCCCAGCGACATCGACGCGACCATCACCGTCGAACACCAGGGCCGAACCGCGAGCACGCGGATCTCCACCGGCGAGGACGACCCCACCTGTTTGACCACGCTCGCGCTGACCTGAGCCCCACACGCGGGGCCTCGTCTTTTTGTGGTGGACTTTGCCGGCGGGCGTCTCTACCGTGAGCGTCCGATCGGAAAGGACCCCACGTGAAGACGTTCACCCTGCCCGGGACGGACATCACCGTTCCCGACGTCGTGCTCGGCCTGATGCGCATCGCCGACAAGAGCGACGAGCAGATCCGCGCCCTGGTGCGCACCGCACGCGAAGCCGGTATCGACTTCGTGGACCACGCCGACATCTACGGGCCCACCCTCCACGCCTGTGAACGTCGCTTCGCCGAGGCGATGCGGTTGACCCCGGCCGAACGCGACGCCCTCACCATCCAGACCAAGGCGGGCATCGTCCCTGAGGGGCCCTACTTCGACCATTCCTACGACCACATCGTCGCCTCGGTCGAGGGCTCCTTGCGCGCACTGAACACCGACCGCGTGGACATCCTGTTGCTACACCGGCCCGACGCGCTCGTGGAACCCGAAGAGGTCGCCCGGGCCTTCGACCACCTGGAGTCGACCGGCAAGGTACGCGCGTTCGGGGTCTCCAACCACACACCCCGCCAGGTCGACCTGTTGCGTCGCCACGTGCGGCAACCCATCGTGGTGAACCAGCTCCAGCTGTCGATCACCCATGCCCCCATCATCACCCAGGGGCTGGCCTCGAACATGCTGGGCGAACCACAGTCGGCCACCCTGGATGGGGGAGGCGTTCTCGACCACGCCCGTTCGCACGACATCACCGTGCAGGCGTGGTCGCCGTTCCAGGCGGGCTTCTTCAACGGCGTTTTCCTGGGCTCTCCCGAGTACGCCGAACTCAACGCGGTCATCGACCGCTTGGCCGCACGGTACGACGTGCCGCCCATCGCCGTGGCCACGGCGTGGATCACCCGACACCCCGCCCGTATGCAGGTCGTGCTGGGCACCACCACCCCCGAACGGGTGAGTGGTGCCGCCCAGGGCTCGGATCTGACCCTGACCCGCCCCGAATGGTACGAATTGACCCGTGCCGCCGGCCACCGCGTGCCCTGAACGCGGCGGTTCGGACCTTCGCGAGTTCCGCCAACGGGAACGGCGCGGGTCGGATCTGCGAGCAAGGGTTCGGGGCGGGGTACCGTGCCGTCTGGACGGCGCATGGAAGGGGAGTCATGGGACGCGCGCGGGAACGACGTGACGGGGTCGCGATACGTGCGGCCGGCCGCCGGGACATGGCGGCGGTCTCGGGGGTCCTGGCTCGGGCCTTCGTCGAGGATCCGTTCGTGGCGTGGATGTTCCCCCAAGGGCGCGCGCGTCGGGCGCGTCGGCTCTACGCGATCGAGGCCGGGTTCGAGTACCTGCCGTACGGGCGGGTGGACGTGGCCGTACTGGAGGGCCGGGTGGTGGGCGCAGCTCTGTGGGGTCGCCCCGGCCTCTCCACGGGCCCGGGCGCCCTGCGTTCCCTCCCACACCTGGTCGAGCTCTTCGGGATCGACCGGCTGCCCGTGGTGTTCCAAGGTTTGGCGCGTCTGGCCGAGCACACGCCCCGGACTCCTCACTGGTATCTCGCGGAGCTGGGCACCGATCCCGACGTGCGTGGTGTCGGCGCCGGTTCGGGCCTGTTGCGTCATGGGCTGGAGTGGGCCGACGCGCATGGCACACCCGTTTTCCTGGAGTCGAGCAGCGCGACGAACCTGCCGTTCTATGAGCGTTTCGGGTTCCGTGTCCTGGCCGAGGTCCCCATGCCACACGGGCCGGTTCTGCACACCATGCTGCGCGAGCCGGGGGCATCGTGACCGGGAAGCGTGCGTGGGACCGCCGGTGGGCTACCGCACGCGGCTCCTCGCCCCGGCTCCTCGACTTCGACGTGTCAACCCCGCAAACGCAGGCCGTGCGCGTTCCCGTAGGCGGCGGGCTCGGGTACGGTCCACCCCTCCAGCAATTCCGGATCGGGCCGCTGCACCTCCACCGCCAAGGGACGGCACACCTCGATCGGGTCGCGAGCGTCGGGCCCCCACAACGGTAGCGACAGGTCGCCTCCCGGGCAGGTCGACAGGGCGCACAGCAGGTCCTGTTCGGCGAAGAACTCCAGGAAGTCCCCGGGGCGGGCGGGCGAGGTCTTCATGAAGTATCGGTCCTGGTCGTTGAGTCCGGTGCATTGGAAGACGTTGAGTACGTCGTGCACGTCGAACTCGGTCAGCCCGTGCGGCAGCACCGCCCGGGTCAGGTTCGAGTGACAGTGCAGATCGAAGTCCTCACCGGTCAGCATCCGGTTCACGTAGGGATCACAGCGTGTCCCCAACAGGTCGTGCACACGCCCGCCCTCGGCGTCGACGCCGTACCAGTCCAGGCTGTCGGCGGTGATGGTGACCAAGGGCCGCAGATAGGGCAACGTGGACCAGAGCCGGTCGTGCCGGGACACGTGGGCGCTCTGCAACTGGCGGGTCCGTGAGGCCCACATTCGTTCCCGGGGGTTGTGCAGATTCCAGATGTTGAGGTCGCCCACCTGGGGTCCCTCGGGTGCCACGATTCGGAACAGGTGCCCGGCGGGTACCTTCCAGGCCCGCCCCGAGCGGATCGGAATCACGAATCTTTCCGTCAGGGAACGCTTCTCGGTGCGCTCCGCCAACCGGTCGTAGAAAGCGGTGTCGACGTCGAGCGCGCCGCCCGCGGTGGCCCGGTACGCGGCCTCGGGTGAACCCATGGATTCCTCGTTTCCACTCGTGTGCGCAAAACTCCTACCCCTTCCCCCACGCCTTCACCGCCTCCTGGGCCGGACCGTTCACGAGGCCGCGTCGGAACATCGGGTAGACCACCACGATGGGTGCGATGGCGCCCAGGTTCGGTTCGGGGAGGGATTCTCGCCGCCCGTAGGCCTCGACGTGCGGTTCCAGGTCGAGTCCGGGGCCACCGGGAACGAGTGAGCGCATCGCTCCCGGGGCCTGCCGGGCGATGCCGGGCGTCTTCTCGGAGGGCCTGGCCTCCTTCGCGGATCGTCGAGCGATCGGGATCGGACCGCGCCGGTGACGTTCGGGCACGCCGAAGGCGAAACCGGTTCGGAGCCGATCGGTGTCGGCGCGAACACGGGACGTCCGTGTCGGAGTCTCCTCCACCAGGGTGGGGAAGGAAGACATACCGCAGGCAAGTCCGTCAACGTCCTACAAAGGGGAGCGATCCGATGGCCGCCGCAACCCAGGACCCGCCCGGATGGAGTACGCAGGTCGCCGCTCTGGGCCGCCGCGTGGTCGGTCCCGCCCACCGCCGGATCGTCTTTGGTGAATACCAGGGCGCACCGCGTCGCTTCACCTACCACGCCGATGGGGGAGTACTCACGATCGAGGCGACCGACGCCGTGGCGGCCTCCGTGGGGCTGCACACCTACCTACGGCGTGTGTGCGGCCGCGCCGTCACCCGGGACGCCCATCTGCCGTTCTCGATCACCACCCTGCCCGATGCCCCGCCCACCCATGGCACCGCCGAGACCGACCAGGCCTACTACCTCGACTTCTGCGCCACCGGTCACACGGCGGCCTACTGGGGCTGGGACGACTGGGAGCGGGAGATCGACTGGATGGCGTTGCACGGCGTCACCACGCCTCTGACCGTGGTGGGTCATGAGGCCGTCCTGTACGAGGCCTACGTTCGGCTGGGGTTGACCGAATCCCAGGCGCGCGCCTTCCTCGGCGGCCCCGGCTACCTGCCCTGGCAATTCATGGGACGCCTGGACCACTTCGCCGGGCCGATGCCCTCCTCCTGGGTCCACACCCACCGTGACCTGGGTCGCCGGGTCCTGGGACGCCAGCGTTCCCTGGGGATGAGGCCGGTCCTGCCCGGCTTCATCGGCCACGTTCTACCGGCCCTCGCTCCTGGCCGTACCCGGCCCCGTGGCCGGCACGGGTTGGTCACCCACGTCCTGGATCCCACCGATCCCCTCTACGCGCGGATCTGTGCCACGATCGTTCGCACCCAACAGGAACTGTGGGAGGGCACCGACCACCTCTACGCCATCGACCCCTTCATCGAGATGTTTCCGGTCGAGGCCGACCCCTCTTTTCCCGGCGTCGTCGCACGCGCCACCCTGGACGGGCTGACCCGGGCCGACCCCCGCGCGGTGTGGGTGATGCGGACCCGGCCCTTCTCCCATCAGAGCGACTTTTGGAGCCCCGAACGCGTCAGTGCCTTCCTGGACGCCATCCCCGACGAACGCCTGCACCTGCTGGACCTGTGGAGCGAACACGATCCCCAGTGGTCCCGTTTGGAAGCCTTCGGCGGTATCCCGCGGACCTGGGGCGCGTTGCTCGATTGTGGAGGCCGCAGTGAATCGATCGCCGGCCTCCAAGACGCCGTGGACCGCCTGGCCATGGCCAAGGACACCGCCCATCCGCCCACCGGCGTCGGCCTGGCCATGGAGGCCACCGGAAACAACCCCGCCTTCTTCGAACTGATCATGGACCAGGCCTGGACGCGCACCGAGGACGTGGCCCAGGACTGGTTGCCCGACTTCGTCCGGCAACGCTACGGAACCGGTCAGAACCCCGAGTCGCCGGCCGGCCGGCGTGGGCTCTTGGACACCGTCCTGGGGGCCTCGGGTGTGCGTGTTGCCCCCGAACGGTTCAACGGTGTGCTGTCCCTGCGTCCCCACTACCGGGACCTGGAGGATCCGACCCGGCTCCGGGAACAGGTCACCGGACTGGTCTGGTATCCCTGGTCGCGGCTGCTGCGTGCCTGGGAACGTCTGGTCGAGGCGGCCGAGGCCGCCCCCGCCCTCGCCGATGGGCCCCTGGGACACGACTTGGCGGATGTGGCCACGGCCGTGTTGGCCCGCGTGGCCGACCATCGCTACCTGGAGATCGTCGAGCACCTGAACCGGCATCGAACGGTGCCCGAACAGCGGGTGGCTCGCTTCCTGGAGGTGTTCGACGACCTGGACGCCCTGTTGGACACCCGCCCCGAGTACCGCTATCGGGGCTGGGAGGCCAAGGCCACCTCATGGGCCACCAGTACCGAGGATCATCGGGTCCTGGCCGACAACGCTCGCCGCGTCCTCACCGTCTGGATCACTCTGGACAACCTGCGCCTGGACGACTACGCCGCCCGCCTGTGGTCGGGGTTGGTCGGTGACTACTACCGGTCACGTTGGGAGTCCTGGGGGACAGGCCTGTCCGAAGCGTTGACCGACCCCGAAGGCGCGGCCGTGCGGTTGGAGTACCGGCTCAACGAGCACAGTGAACGTTTTCTCCGGCGGGGCCTGGCGTACACCCCGCCCCCCACCGAGAGCACTTTGGTCCGTTCCCGTCACCTGCTGGAGCGCTACGCGGGCACCGAAAGCCCGTGAGCGGGCGCCGCGTTCGCTTTCGACCGGGTGAAAGGGTGTGGGTCTCACTCCCCGGCCCGGTGGTCGTTGTAGGTTCCGGCGCGTTCTTGGCCGGTCAGGTCGCCGATCGCCTCCATGATCCGGTCGGTGATGGCCCGACGTGCCTTGGCCGGGGTCAGGTGGTCGAAGCCGGTGGAGAAGTCCAACGGTTCACCGAAACGCACGGTGAAGGGGCGGGGGCGCGGCACGTTCGCGCCGATGGGCTGAACGTTCTGGGTGCCGCTGAGGCCGACCGGTACCACCAGGGCCTTGGACTCCAGTGCCAGGTGGGCCACGCCGGTGCGCCCCCGGTACAGGCGCCCGTCCCGTGAACGGGTGCCCTCGGGGTAGACCACGCAGGCCTCGCCCTCGTTGAGGCGCTCCAGCATCATCTCCAGCGACAGCATGGCGTCGCGACCGCTGCCACGACGTACCGGCATGGCGCCCAGGGCGCTGAACATCGTCTTGGTGACGTGGCCCTTGACACCGGGCGTCTCGAAGTAGTCGGACTTGGCCAGGAACCGGACCGGGCGGTGGGTCACCGCAAGGGGGATGACGACGCTGTCCACGAAGGACAGGTGGTTGCCTGCCAAGATGACGGGCCCGTCGGCGGGGACGTTCTCACGGCCCTCGATGGTCGGGCGGCACAGGGTCCGGGCGAGGACCGACGCGGTCTGCCGCAACGCACCGTAGAGCACGTGTTCTCCCAGGCTGGTGGAGGGTGGAGGGCCGCCACCAATGTAAGGGTGACCGGTGAGTAATACATGGTCCGAGCCAGGGAGAGTGTGATACCTCACCCGGCGAGGGCGGGACGGCCGAGAACGGGGGTGTGCGGGAAGGGGGCGGTTCGGTCCTCGCGCGAGCCGCTCCCCGCATCGATCCTTTCCGTCTGGGGGTCACACGGCGTCCTTCGGAGCACGTGTGTCACGTCAGGGCCCGCGACGTCGCCGATGGGTCGCGAACCCGAAGAAGCGCGGACCACCCTGGTGGTGAGGAGGTGGTTCAGTTCGACGGACGCCAGTCGGCGTTGGCTCCGCACACCACCAGACACGGGTTCTGGCCGGGCACACGCCCGGCCAGCCAGGCGGCGAAGGGCACCGCGGCCGCCGGTTCGGTGGCGATCCGGAACTCCTCCCACAACCGGGCCTGGGCGCCGATGATCTCGGCGTCCGAGACCAGGGCCGGGGTCACCGGGTGAGTGCGAAGCACCTCGAAGGGCACCCGTCCCAGGGTCGCCGCGCCCAAGGCGGAGGAGGCGAGCGATTCCACCGGGGTGGTGACCGGGTGCCCCGCGGCCATCGCCGCGTGCATGCTCTGGCAGCCCTGCGGTTCCACCCCCACCACGCGTCTGCCCTCCGCGCCCAGCCGCACCCCGGCGGCCAGTCCGCCACCGCCCACGGCCACGACGATGCTCTCGCATTCGGGGGCGTCGGTGGCCACCTCCAGGCCGATGGTCCCCTGTCCGGCGACCACCAGGGCGTCGTCGAAGGCGTGCAGGTAACGCACCCCTTCGGAGTCGGCCTGTTCACGGGCGGCCTCGGCGGCCATCGCGTAGTGTTCGCCCACTCGGACGATCTCGGCCCCGGTGGCCTCCAACGGTGCCGCCTTGGCCTGGGGCACCGTCTCGGGTACGTACACCGTTGCCCGCACTCCCAGGATCTTGGCGGCCGTGGCCACTCCCAACCCGTGGTTGCCGCCGGAGGCGGTGATGACCCGATCGGTGGGCTCGGCGCCCAACAGCGCGTTCAGCGCCCCGCGTAGCTTGAACGCGCCCGTGCGCTGGAGGTACTCCAGTTTCAGGGTGAGGGGTCGCCCATCCAGTTCGGTGCGCAGCACCGGGGTGCGGCGGATGTGCGGGGTGATGCGTTCTGCGGCGGCACGGACGTCGGTGGCCGTGGGCACTGCGGGTGCGGTGGTGGTGCTCATGGTTCCACTCTGTCGCTACCGGCGATTAACTTAAAGTCGATCTTGCTAAAGATCATTAAGCAGAACTTTGTGTCATTCTTTGTTCCGGGACCTGTTTCCGGTCCTGTGGCGATCGGGGAAGGGGGAGAGGCGGTTGTTGGACGCCAACCGAGTGAGGGTTCTGGTGGAGATCGCGCACGCCGGGTCGATCGCGGCCGCCGCCGAACGGCTCTCCTTCACCCCGCCCGCCCTGTCCCAGCAACTCACCAAGCTCGAACACGAGGTCGGCTGCCGACTGGTCGAGCGTGGCCGCACCGGCGCCACCCTCACCGAGGCGGGACGGGTCCTGCTCGAACACGGTGAGCGAGTGCTGGGGGAATTGCGCGACGCGGAGGCGGCCGTGCGCGAGGTGGCCGAACGACTTCCGGACCGTCTCTCCCTGGGTGCCTTCGCCAGCGCCGGCAAGGTCCTGCTGCCCGAGGCACTGGCGGTGTTCGGCCACGAGCACCCCCACGTGCGGCTGTCGCTGTCCGACATCGAACCGCCCGGCGGATACGGCCTGGTCACCTCCGGAGATCTCGACCTGCTCATCACCCACCGCTACCCTGGCGTGCCGCTGCCCCGCGCCGGTGGCCTGCACCGAGAACGCCTCCTGGTGGACCCGCTCATGGTCGTGGCCCCGGTGGGCCATCCCATCACCGACACCGAGATGTCCCTGGCGGACCTGGCCGACCAGGAGTGGATCTGTGGAGCTCCCGGCATCCACAATCGGATCAGCCTGGACAGTGCGGCCTCCGCCGCCGGGGTACGTCTGAGCGTGGCCTATGAGACCCGCGACTACGAGGTCGCCTTGGCCTTGATCGAGGCCGGCGTGGGCATCGCGCTCATTCCGCAGACCATCTTGGGCGCCGCCCGTGGCGGCGGCCGGGTCAGCCGGCCCCTGCGTGGTACGAGGCTGGCCCGAGAGATCTACACGGTGTACCGTCGGCGCCCACCCGAGCCGGTTCCGGCCATGCTCGCCACCTTGCGCCGCACGGCCGCCCGCTCCCTGCCCGGGGCGAAGAAGGAGGGCCAGGACGCCCACACGCGATGAGTTCGGCCCGGCAGCGGAGTCCCCATGGACGACGACGTCGACGACGAACCGTTGAATGGAGCGACCATGACGACACCCACCGGACTCCTCGTCCTCAGCCTGCCGATCGCCGACCGCAGGGAGTCGATGGTCTTCTACCGCGATGCCTTCGGGTTCGCTCCGATCGGTGAACCCGCCGAGGACGGCGTGCCCGAACCGCTCCAGTTCCGCCTCAACGACCAGGCCCTGCTCATGCTGGTGCCCACCGGCGGGGGNCGACCAGGCCCTGCTCATGCTGGTGCCCACCGGCGGGTTCGGTTGGCTCCTGGGCGAGGAGCGCCGGCTGGCCCCACCCGGTACGAATGAGTGCCTGCTGAGCATGGCGGTGCCCACCGAGGCCCACGTGGCCGAACTCATGGACCGGGTCCGAGCGGGAGGAGGCGGGGTCATCAGCGAACCCCAACAGCACCCCTGGGGCTACTCGGGTGTCTGTTCCGACCTGGACGGACACCTGTGGCAGGTCATCGTCCAGCCTCCGCAGGACTCCTGAACGGGCCTCACAGGGGTGGGGCGCCCGGCGGTACCGGTGCGTTCCACCGGTACCGCAAGGACAGGGTCCGCATAGCGAAGCAGGCCAACGCGCCCACCACCGCCACCCCCCAGATCGAGAGCCCGGCCAGGTCCCCGAGCACCACGACGCCCGCTCCGAGCATCGCCGGGATGGCGTACAGGTGGGAGTTGGCGCTGAGCACCGTCGGTACCCGGTTGAGCAACACGTCGCGGATGGTGCCGCCGCCCACCCCCGTGGTCGCACCCAGCAACACCGCCTGGAGCGGGCCGAATCCGAACTCCAAGGCCTTGGTCGCGCCTATGACCGCGAACAGGCTCAGTCCGGCGGCGTCGAACAGCAGGATGGGTTTGGCCAGATGGGTGAGTTGACGGTTGAGGAAGAACGCCAGCAGGCCCCCGGCCAGCGCGGTCGTCAGATACCGCCAGTCCTGGAAGGTGGCCGGGGTGTCGCCGAGCAGGACGTCTCGGATGATGCCGCCGCCCAGGGCGGTCGCCATCCCCAGGACCATCACCCCGACGATGTCCACCCGTGCGGTACGGATCGCCGTCAGCGCCCCGTCCAAGGCGAAGGCGAACACACCGAGCAGGTCGAGGATGAGCAGAACATCGAACGTGGACATTCGTGTGCGCCGAAAGCGGCGATTCCCTCCGATTCGAACCCAGTGACCAACGAGCATTAGAACACGAAAGCGCCCCGATTCCAGCAGGTCCGGGCTGTGAGGCGCCCCACGGGCCGTGGTACGGCGGGATCGGGGCGCGTGTCGGTCCCCTCCAGGGCCGGCCCGAGCCGCCACCATCGGAGCCAGGCCACCGAGTCGAGGGCGGGAACTCATGGAACACTTGGACGTGATCGTCATCGGGATGGGCCCCGGTGGAGAGGTCGTCGCCGGCAAGATGCTCGCCGCGGGCCGCCGGGTCGCGTTGATCGAGCGTGAACTCATCGGCGGTGAGTGCGGTTATTGGGCCTGCATCCCCACCAAGGTGTTGCTGCGCGGCCCGGAAGCGCGCCAAGAGGCCGCGGACGCCCCCGGCACCACCCGTCCCGACCTGGACTGGCCGGACCTGCGTGCCCACCGGGACCGGATGATCCGCGACCTGGATGACAGCGCACAGGTCGAGGGGTACCGAGAACAAGGCGCACGGGTGCTGCGCGGCGCCGCCAGGGTGGTGGGTCGCGACCCCTGGCGGGTGGCGGTGGGACAGACCGAAGTGAGCGCCGATCACGTGGTGGTGGCCACCGGCTCCAGCGCCGTGCGCCCGCCCGTGGACGGACTGGAGGATCTGGGACCCGGTCTGGTGTGGACCAACCGCGAGGCCACCACCCTCACCGAGGTCCCGGCCTCCGCCCTGGTGATCGGCGGTAGCGCGGTCGGTATCGAACTGAGCGGGTTCTTGGCGGGTATGGGAACCCGGGTGAGCATCGTGCAGCGCGGCCCCCGTTTGCTGGACCGCGAGGATCCCCGCCTGTGCGCACTGGTCACCGAAAGGTTCGAGGCCGCCGGTGTCGAGGTACGCACCGATGCCCAGGTCGAGAAGGTGGAGAGACGAGGCGAGGGGGTCCTGGCCACCTTGTCCGATGGTGCCCGGGTGCGTACCGACGTGGTGGTCCTGGCCACCGGACGCCGGCCCCGAGGTGATGAACTCGGCCTGGGCGAGTTGGGGGTCGAACTCGACGGGGGTGCCCTGCCCGTGGACCAACACTGTCGAGTGGCCCCGGGATTGTGGGCGGTGGGGGACGTCACCGCCCGTTCCATGTTCACCCACGTGGCCAAGTACCAGGGGCGGGTGGTGGCCGACAACATCCTCGGCACCCGGAGCAGGGCCGACTACACGGCGGTGCCTCGCGTGGTGTTCTCCTTTCCCGAGATCGCCGCCGTGGGCCTGACCGAGGATCAGGCCCGTGAACAGGGCCTGGACGTGACCACCGCCGAGGTCGACCTCACCCAGGCCTTGGCCCGACCCTGGACCTACGCCACCGACCCGGTCGGGCATCTGGGTTTGGTGGCCGACCGAGGCCAGGGGGTGCTGGTGGGGGCCTGGGCGTTCGGGCCGTTGGCCGCCGAGTGGATCCACACCGCGGCGCTCGCCATCCGCATGGGTCTGCCGGTGGCCGCACTGCGCGATTCCATTCCGCAGTTCCCCACCTTCAACGAGGGCTACCAGGTGGCCCTGGAGGAGCTCCAGATCTGAACCTCCAAGGCCCCGGAACGGTTCGGTGCCGCCGGGGCCACGCCGAGGCCTCAGGCCTGGAGGGCGGCGGCCTCCTCGGCCTCCACACTCTTGTTCCACTCCGCCTTGGAGGCCCGCCAGGCCTCGTCGTCACGGCCCAGGCGCCAGTAACCCGAGACGGACAGGCGTTCCTTGTCCATGCCTCGCTCCACGCGCAGCAGTCGGCGCAGCTCGCGTACGAAACCGGCCTCTCCGTGCACGAAGGCCTGCACGTGGCCGGAGGGCGATTCCCAGTCCCGCAGGGCCGGCACCAGTATCGAACCCACGGTGGCGCCCTCGCGGTGCAGCCAACGCACGTGCACGTTCTCGCCCGTGGCCAGCTTCTGTTCCTCGGCGGCGTTCTCCACCTCGATGAACGCGTGCGCCCGAGCGCCTTCGGGCAGGTTCTCCAAAGCGACGGCGATGGCGGGCAGGGCGCTCTCGTCTCCGGCCAACAGATGCACGTCGGCTTCGGGGGCCGGAGCGTAGGCGCCGCCCGGGCCCAGGAAACGTAGTCCGTCGCCCGGGCGGGCGTTCGCGGCCCAGACCCCGGCCAGACCGGAGTCGCCGTGGTGGACGAAGTCGATGGTCAGTTCACGGGTGCGCGGGTCCCAGTACCGCACGGTGTAGGTGCGGGTGACCGGCCACTCCGAACGGGGGCGTTCGGCGCGGATGGCCTCGATGTCGTAGGGCTCGGGGTCCCCTGGTGCCGGTGGTGGGAACAGTAGCTTCACGTAGCTGTCGGTGAAGCCCTGGGTCTCGAACGCGGCCAGCCCCTCACCGCCCAGCACGACACGGATCATGTGCGGGGTCAGCCGCTCCACACGATCGACCCGGCCGGTGTGCACGACCCTCTTCGGACGCGCCTGCCGCTTCGCCACGTCATCACCCCTCTGTGAGGTTAGGTAACCCTAACTGGAGACACAGTAGGACACAGCGGTTAAACCGGGCAAACCGGTGTCTTCAGATGGAGTCCGAGGGTTCGTCCGGATCGACCTCGGTGAACACCGAGTGCAATTCGGCGTCCCCTTCGTCGGCGCCGGCCCGCAACGCGGCCAGCCAGGCCGCGCCGCCGGCCGTGCATCCGGCTCGCGACACCGCCGAACCGGTGCCCAGGGTCAGCTTGCGGGTCAACGCCGCACGCACCGGCGCCGAACCCATGAGCACCCCGCCCGCGAGCACCACCGGTGACCGCTCACCCGGAATCCGCACCTGGTGCACCGACTGCGCCAGGTGTCCGGCGGCGGCGTTCACGATCACCTCGGCGGCGGGATCCCCTTGTGCGTGGGCGTCGCCGACCAACGGCGCGAACTCGGCCAACGAGATCGGCTCGCCCATGGTCAGCTTCCGGGCGAAGTCGCGCGCGTGTTCCTCGGGCCGGTGATCGGGGCCGTTGGGCCGCTGTCCTGGGATGACCCGTTTGGCGATGGAACGGGCCAACGGGCTGAGCTCGCCTCCCAGCCCCAACTGTCGTGCGGTCTCGCGGGCCGCCTGATGTCCGAGCCAAAAGGCCGACCCCTCGTCGCCGATCAGCCACCCCATGCCGTCCGCCGAGCGGGTACGACGCCGGTCCTCGATCCGGGTGGCGATCGCCCCTGTTCCGGCGATGAGGATGGTGCCCTCGCGTTCGGGGGTGCCCGAGGCGAAGGCCACCACGTCGTCCCCGAGGAACTCCTCTCCTCGTGGGGTCAACCCGGCCTTGACCAGGGCTCGTTCCATGCGGGCGTGGACGGAGCCCTCACGTAGTCCCGACACTCCGGCCAGACCGATCACGGTCGCCGCCACGGCTTCGCGGGCTCCGGCACCGGCCCGGTCCAGTGCGGTGCCGATCGCCTCGGTCAGTTGTTCGCCCGCTCGTTCGGGTCCATGCGTGTTGGGGTTGGCTCCGGCGGCCCAGGCCTGGCCGAGGCGCTCGCCGTTCAGTGTGCTCACCAAGGCCCGGGTGGTGGTGCCTCCGGCGTCCACGCCCACGACCAGCGCGGGGGAGGGGGGAGGGTTTCGTCGTGTCGTCACGAACAGAGCGTGCCCCGCCTCCGGCCGCCTTACTCGCTCGGACCCCTCGGGAAGGGAACTCGAAGGAGAAATCGGTGGCCTTGGCCGATGATTCGCTGCGAAAGTTCCGCTATGAGCACTGAATTCGTTTCCCACCCCGATTGGCCTGTTCGAGGCGTCACCCCGGAGGAGTTCCCTCGGGTGGTCGACGTCTACGCCGAACCCATGATCGTCTCCGCCGCCGAGGAACTGGAGAGTGAGAACGCACATCCGGTCGCCGAACACGATCGGATCCTGGTGGCGTTGGACGGAGACCGCATGGTCGGTACCGCAGCCGCCTACACCCTGGAGACGACCATGCCGGGCGGGCCGCGCACGGTCGCCGGGATCACCGGGGTGGGGGTGTGGCCCACCCACCGTCGCCGGGGCGTGCTCACCTCCTTGATGCGTCGCCAACTCGCCGACATCCACGATCGAGGCGAGCCGCTCGCCCTCATGTGGGCCTCCGAAGGCGCCATCTACGGCCGTTACGGCTACGGCCCGGCCGCACTCGAACTCTCCGCCTGGATCCGTGGCCCCTACGCCACCCTGGGTGAGGACGCCCACGACGATCCCGACCTGACCCTGGAATTGCTGCCCTCCGAACAGGCCCGCGATGCCCTGGAACACGTGCACCGGGCCGCTGCGGCCCACCGGCTCGGCCACTTCCGACGCGGCACCTCCTGGTGGGGACGCCGCTTGCGTTCCGGTGCGACCTGGGCCGCCGTGGTCACCGGCCCCCAAGGCCCACTCGGATACGCCCTCTACGATTCCGTCAACGGTTGGGCCGAGGACGGCGCCCACGCCGAGATCAAGGTCAAGGAGGTCGTGGCCACCGCCCCGGCCGCCCACGTGGCCCTGTACCGGCACCTCTTCTCCCGTGACCTGGTCTCCCGAATCTCCTTCGAGGCCCTACCGGTCGATGACCCCCTCCTCTATCTCATCAGCGATCGCAATCGCCTGGTGGAGAGCCCGGCGACCTCCCTCCGGGTGCGATTGGTCGACGTCGCGCGCGCTCTGTCCGAACGCCCCTACGCCGCCCCCGTGGACGTGACCTTGGCCGTCACGGACCGGTTCGCTCCCTGGAACCAGGGACGCCGACACCTGCGAGCCGACACCGACGGCGCCGAGTGCCGGCGGACCGAGGCCGCCCCCGACCTGTCCTTGGACGTGGTCCACCTGGGCGCGACCTACCTGGGACAACGCTCACTGACCGCCTTGGTCGAGGCCGGGGCCGTCCAGGAACACACCCCTGGCGCGGCGGCCCGCCTGGACCTGGCCCTGCACCAACCCCGCGCCGCCTTTTGCGGAATGGTCTTTTGAGGGGTGCGGAACCGAAAAACCGGTGGCCGCCGATACCCGTTTGCTGATAGCCATCACCTATGACGAAGAACCCACGGGCCGTACCCCTGACCGGATCACCACGCGAGTGGACGGTGCGCCACGGCGATCACGACGACTACGCCGAGGCCGCCCGCGTGTTCGGCGTGGCGTTGCTGTTGGACGAGGACCACGAGACGCTGCTGGAGCGGACGCGCCGTCTTCAGGACGCCGAGGGTTACGAGCGGGTCCTGTACGCGGTGGACGATCGCGAGGGCCGCGACGAAGTGGTCGGTACCACCAACCACTTCCCGTTCGAGATGACCATGCCCGGCGGGCCCACTTCCGTGGCCGGGGTGACCGCGGTGGGAGTGTGGCCCACCCACCGCCGCCAAGGCGTGCTCAGCTCCCTGATGCGCCGCCAGCTCACCGAGATCCACGACAGCGGTGTTCGCTACGCCGCGTTGTGGGCCTCGGAAGGGGCCATCTACGGACGCTTCGGCTACGGCGCCGCCGCGTCCGAGACCGGACTCACCCTCAGCCACCCCTACACCGAGCTACGCCCCGACGCCCCTCGGGATCCGAACCTGAGGGTGCTCCTGGCCACCCCCGAAACGGTCCGTGACGACCTGGCCCGAGTCCACCGTGAGGTCGCAGCCGGCCAGATCGGTCAGTTCCAGCGCTCCACGGCGTGGTGGGACCGGCAACTATGGGACGCCCCCGCCCGACGCCGAGGCAAGGGGCCCTTGATGGCCGTCGTCGTCTACGCCGACGACGTCCCGCTCGGCTACGCCCTGTACCGGACCAAGAGCGGTTGGGACGAACAGGGCGCCAAGGGTCAGGTGCACGTCGCGGAGTTCACCGCCACCACCCCCACCGCGCGGGTCGCCCTGCTGGAGCACCTGTTCACTCGGGATTTGACCCGCAGCGTCCACTTCGAGTTCCTTCCGGCCGACACCCCCATTCCGCACCTGGTGGTGGACCGCGAGCGAGCCGTGCTCACTCCGCATTGGTCCCTGTGGCTTCGCCTGGTGGACGTGCCCGGTGCGCTACGCGAACGCCCCTACGCGGTGCCCTTCGAAGCGGTCATCGAGGTCACCGACCGGTACGCCCCGTGGAACGCCGGCCGTTGGAGCATCAAGGCCGACACCGATGGCGCCCACGTGGAGGCCACCGAGGCCGCCCCCGACCTGTCCTTGGACGTGGCCCACCTGGGCGCGGTCCACCTGGGTCAGTTCCCACTCGCCGGATACCTCGACGCCGGACTGATCACCGAACACACCTCGGGCACCGTCACCCGCCTGGACACCGCCCTGCACCGTACCGACACGCCCTTCAGCGGCGTCGTCTTCTGAGCGACCTGGAAGGACACGAAGGGCCGCTACCGACCGGCATGTTGTGCCCGCGTGCCGGGTCCGGCCCGTGCCACCATCGGGGTGGCCTTCCAGCGACCCGACAGTCGGGAGAGACATGACCACGCAGATCCTTCAGGGCGAGTACCAGCCGAGTTCCTCTCAGTGGGTCCGAGAACAGGTGGAACGGTACGAGCGCACCGGTGGTCGTGAGGCCAACACCCTCATGGACACCGGTATGCCCGTCATCATCCTCACCACCCGTGGACGCAAGAGCGGCAAGGTCCGCAAGAGCGCCCTGATGCGAGTGGAACACGAGGGCGAGTACGCCGTCGTCGGCTCCCAGGGCGGGGCACCCGAGCACCCGGACTGGGTGCACAACCTGCGCGCCGCCCCCGACGAGGTCGCCCTCCAAGACGGCCCCGAACCCTTCCCCGCCCGCGCCCGCGAGGTCGAGGGCGACGAACGAGCCCGCTGGTGGGAGCGGGCCGTGGCCGCCTACCCGCCCTACGCCGACTACCAGGAGAAGACCGACCGCCACATCCCGGTCTTCGTCATCTCCCGGGCCTGAGCCCTTACCTCGGCGTCGGCAGGAGCTTCACCAGGTGGTCCACGTCGGCCTGGGTGTTGTACAGGTGGAAGGACACCCGCAGGCGCCCGTCCCGGACCGCCGCGGACACGCCCGCCCGGGCCAGGCGTTCGGCCGCGCCTTCCACGGCGGGCAGCGAAACGATCGCCGACCCTTGGCCTTCCAACCCGGCCTCGGCGCGGAACCGGTCGGCCAGGGCGACGTCGTGTTCGTGGATGGTCTCGACTCCCACTCGCTCGATCAGCGCCAAGGAGTGCTCCAGCGCCACCCAGGCCGGCCACACCGGTGGTAGGTCCAGCCGACGCGCCTGGGTGCCCTGTTCGAGGGCCGCCCCGTACAACGAGTTCCACGGCTCGGCCCCCGAGTACCAATTGGCCGCCAACGGGCGTAGCCGTGCCAGCGCCTCGGTGGTCCCGGACAGCAGCGCCGCCCCCCGCGTGCCCAGCAGCCACTTGTAGGCACCGCACACGACGTAGTCGAACCGGTCGTCGTCCAGCGGCAGCCACCCGGCGGACTGGGTGGTGTCCACCAGCAGACGGGCGCCATGGTCGGCGCAGGCGGTGACCAGGTCGTCCAGCGGGGCCAAGGCTCCGTTGGACGACTGCACGGCCGAGACCGCCACCAGGCTCGTGGCGGGGGCCACCTCCTCGGGCAGACGCTCCAGGGGGACCTCGCGCACGCGAAGGTCACCACGTGTGGAGAAGGGATGCACCGTGGAGCTGAACTCGTTGACGGCGACCAGGACCTCCGCCCCGGAGGGCAGGCTCGCGGCCACGGTGCCGGTGAACTGGGCGACGTGGGTGCCGATGGCGACCCGGTCGGGGCTCACCCCGGTCAAACGCGCGTAGGTGGCGCGGGTGCGTTCGATGCCGGGATCGGCCGCCGAGGGTGAGAAGCGCCCGGTGGCCACCTCGTGGGTGTGCCCTTGGAGGGCCTGTGAAGCCGGGTGGGGCGTCAGGCCGTGGGTGGCGGTGTCGAGATAGGTGCCGTGCGCGGAGAATTCTCGCTGGGCTCGGCGAAGACGTGCGTGCGCGGTCTGGTCCATGAGCGAAATGCTCACAGGGACGGGGTGCCGGTTCAAGGTCCGATCCGGCCAGGAGTGGGCTTTTTCCCCTCGTCGCCGGCCGTGGCGTGGGGCGGTCAGTTGCGGAACTTGGCCTTGGCGTCGGTGGATCCGGCCATGAGCTTGTTGAGCAGGCGGACCAGTTCGCGGCGTTCCTCGGGTTCGAGGGCCTGGGCCCACGCACTCTCGCGGCGGTTGTGCGCGCGGAACACGCCCAGGATGGCCCCATAGCCCTCCTCGGTCAGGCTGAGCTGGAGCGCACGTCGATCGTGGGTGGCGCGTTCCCGGGAGAGTAGTCCGTCGCGCTCGAGGGTGTTGAGCAGGGCGGACAGAGCGGCACGGCTCATGCCGGAGATCTCGGCGGTGGTCTTGGCCTCCATGGGGCCGGCCAGCCAGAGGGCGAAGAGCACTCGAAAACCCGGCCAGGTCCAGCCTCGGGGGCGATGGATGGAGGACTCCAGGTCGTAGACGACCATGCTGGTCGCCCGGTTGAGGGTCAGGACCATGCGCATGGCCTCGGCGTTCACGGAGGGGAGCTCACGTTCGGCCTTGTGCACCGCGTAGTCCACGAATGACCAGAAGGTGAGCTCGTCAGGGGGTGCGGTGTTGTGGGTCACGCCGAACAGCCTAGTACGCGGTTTCCCGCGATGTTCGCCCGCTCTTGGCCGGACCGTCGCCCGGCGCTTCCTCCCGCGTGGTCGTTCCCTCCAGGTGGCCCGGTGCCCGGGCTCGTCCTCTCGAAGCCGGGCTTTGAGTGAGAGTAGCCTGATCATGTGACCTGCATCACTTGACCGGAGGGCCCAGGTCCCTTGGCCCTGTGGTGTGGGGCACGTTATGGTCAGCTTCATCAAACATTTGATCATCTGGGTGGTGCGCGCCACCCACAACGACTGAAGGGTCCTTCGACCATGGCAGCCAAGCCGTTCGCCTCCTCCGCCGACACCGAGGCCAAACAGCAGACCCTCGAGGTCCTGGCCGACGGCGTCTACGCGCTCACCGCCGAGGGCGACCCCAACGTGGGCGCCATCGAGGGCGAGGACTTCGTCGTGGCCTTCGAGGCCCTGGCCACCCCCACGGCAGCCAAGGAATGGCTGGCCAAACTGCGTGAACACACTGACAAGCCCGTCCGCTACCTCGTGCTCTCGCATTACCACGCGGTCCGCGTGCTAGGCGCCAGTGCCTTCGACGCCACCGTCATCCTCACCCATGAAAAGACCCACGAACTCATCCGCGAGCGCGGCGAGGAGGACTGGGCCAGCGAGTTCGGCCGCATGCCCCGTCTGGCCAAGGACGCCGACTCCGTTCCCGGACTGACCTGGCCCACCCAGACCTTCGCCGACCGCACCACCATCGACCTAGGCGGCGACCGGGGCGAACTCGTCCTGGAGTACTTCGGTCGCGGTCACACCGAAGGCGACATCGTCGCCTGGCTGCCCAAGCACAAGATCCTCTTCGCCGGCGACCTCGTCGAGGCCCAGGCCGCCCTCTACACCGGTGACGCCTTCCACAAGGACTGGGCCGGCCCCACCCTGGACCGGGTCAAGGCCTTGGGGGCCGAAATGCTCGTCGGCGGGCGTGGCGCCGTCAGCCGTGGCCGCGCCGAGGTCGACGCCGCCATCGAACAGACCCGCAACTTCCTCCACGTGATGATCCGCGAGGTCGGCGCCGTCCACGAACGCGGCGGCACCCTCAAGGAGGCGTTCACCGCCACCCACGCCGCCTTGGTCGACGACTACGGTCACTGGCCCATCTTCGAGCACTGCCTGCCCTTCGACGTCTCCCGCCTGTGGGACGAGTTCCGCGGCATCGAACGGCCCGTCATCTGGACCGCCGAACGCGACCGCGAGGTCTGGGACCGACTGCAGGGCTGACCCACGCCCGCTGCGGGCCTTGGCTTCGCCCCGTGCTCGCACGCCCGAACCGTCCACCGCGCCCGTACGGGGCGCCCCACGAACGGAGTGACCATGTCCAGCCCCCCGGCGCCCCGCACCCCCCTCGACACCCCCACCGATCCCGTCCTGGTGCTCGGTGCCGGACCGGTCGGACAGACCGCGGCCCTGCTGTTGGCTCGACGTGGGGTCCCCGTACGGATCATCGACGCCCGACCCGAACGCGACGCCGTCGGTTCCAAGGCCATCTGCCAACAACAAGACGTCCTGGACGTGTGGGACTGGCTCGGCGGCGGCGTCATCGCCGAAGAAGGACTGACCTGGGACACCGCCCGGACCTTCTACCAGGGCCACGAGTTGTTCAGTGTGCGTCTACCCGACCCGGGAGCCTCCTCCCTGCCACCCTTCGTCAACATCTCCCAGTCCCGCACCGAGCAGGTCCTGGACGACCTCCTCACCGAGGCGGACGTGACCATCGACTGGAACCACGAGGTCACCGGCCTCGCCCAGGACTCCGGCGGCGTCACCGTCGAATGTCGCACCCCCAACGGCCCGGTCCGACTGCGCGGCTCCTACGCCCTGTCCTGCCTGGGCGCCCACGGCGGCGTCGTCCGCAAGGCCCTGGGCGTGGACTTCTCCGGCACCAGCTTCGACGACCGCTTCCTCATCTGCGACATCCGCGCGGACCTGGGCGACTGGGCACGCGAACGCCGCTTCTACTTCGACCCTCGATGGAACCCCGGCCGCCAGGTCCTCATCCACCCCTGCCCCGACTCGGTCTTTCGCATCGACTGGCAGGTGCCCAGCGACTTCGACCTCGAAGCCGAAGAGTCCAGTGGCCGCCTCGACTCCCGGATCCGCCAGATCGTCGGCCAGGCCCCCTACGAAATCGTCTGGCACTCGGTGTACCGCTTCCACACCCGAGTGGCCGACCGTATGCGCGTGGGCCGTGTCCTGCTCCTCGGCGACAACGCCCACCTGGTCGCCCCCTTCGGTGCTCGCGGCCTCAACTCCGGAGTCCAGGACGCCGAGAACGCCGCGTGGAAACTCGCCTACGTCCTGGCCGGCTGGGCCGACCAGGAATTCCTGGAGAGCTATCACACCGAACGCCACGCCGCCGCACTGGAGAACGCCGACGTCACCAGCGCCACCATGCGTTTCCTCGTCCCCCGGAGCGAGGACGAACACCGAACGCGACTGGAGGTGCTCCAAAGCGCCCTCACCGACCCCGGGGCCCACCCGAAGGTGGACTCCGGGCGCCTGGCCGAACCGTTCTGGTACTGCGACTCCGAGCTCACCACCCCCTGCCCCGAACGCCCCTTCGGTGGCCGGCCCCCGCGTGGACAGGCCCCCACCCCCTGCCCCGGCGTGGTCCTGCCCGACACCCCCTTGGCCCTACCGGACCGACCCGACCTGACCCGCCTGCGCTCCCTGCTTCGCGAGGGCCTGACCCTGCTCCTGGGCGCGGCCCCCGAGGGCACCGACGCCCGAGCCCTGCGCGTCGGCGTGCACGCCATCGCCACCGAGACCACCCCCGCCCCGGTCACCACGCTCCACCTGGCCGACGTCGATCCCACCGGCGCCCTGGGCCGTGCCCTGGCCCCCGAACCGGGTCAGGTGTGGCTGGTCCGCCCCGACGCCCACGTCGCCGCCGTGATCGACGGCACC
>NZ_ANBD01000005.1 GCF_000341005.1 Nocardiopsis alkaliphila YIM 80379
CGACCCCGGCGGGGACCACCCACACCACATCCACGAACCTCAGGAGGACGACGATGGCCCACTACCGCAAGGTCGGCGACGTGCCCCGCACCCGCCACACCCAGCACCCCAATCCCGATGGCGGCCTCTACTACGAGGAACTCATGGGAGAGGAGGGCTTTTCCGCCGACTCCTCGCTGCTGTACCACCGCGCCATCCCCTCGGCGATCGTGGACGCCGCCGAATGGGAGGTCCCCGACCAGTCCCGCAGACGCAACGCCCCGATGGTCCCGCGCCACCTGAGGCTGCACGACCTCTTCCCCGACCAGGAGTGGAAGGCCGCCGACGTCGTGGAGTCGCGCCGCCTGATCCTGGGCAACGACGACGTGCGCATCTCCTACGTCGTGGCCGGCGCCCCTTCGCGGCTGTACCGCAACGGCATCGGTGACGAGTGCGTCTACGTCGAATCCGGAACCGCCCGGGTGGAGACCGTCTTCGGCACCCTGGACGTGGGCCGCGGCGACTACGTCATCCTGCCCAGGGCCACCACCCACCGCTGGGTGCCCACCGGGCGGGAACCTCTGCGCGCCTACGCCATCGAGGCCAACAGCCACATCGCCCCGCCCAAACGCTACCTGTCCCGCTACGGCCAGTTCCTGGAGCACGCCCCCTACTGCGAACGCGACCTGCGCGGGCCCCAAGGGCCACTGCTGGTCGAGGGCGAGAACGTCGACGTGCTCATCAAGCACCGTGGTGACGGGCCCGGCGGCGTCTCCGGCACCATCTACACCTACCCCACCCACCCCTTCGACGTCGTGGGCTGGGACGGCTGCCTGTACCCGTACGCCTTCAACGTCGACGACTTCCAGCCCATCACCGGCCGCGTCCACCAGCCGCCGCCCGTCCACCAGGTGTTCGAGGGTCATAACTTCGTCATCTGCAACTTCGTGCCCCGCAAGGTGGACTACCACCCCGGCGCCATCCCGGTGCCCTACTACCACTCCAACGTGGACTCCGACGAGGTCATGTTCTACTGCGGTGGCGACTACGAGGCCCGCAAGGGTTCGGGCATCGGCCAGGGCTCCATCTCCCTGCACCCCGGCGGCCACTCGCACGGCCCCCAGCCCGGCGCCTACGAACGCAGCGTCGGGGTGGAGGCCTTCGACGAACTCGCCGTCATGGTCGACACCTTCCGGCCCCTGGACCTGGGCGAGGGCGGCGTGGCGGTGGACGACGGCACCTACGCCTGGACCTGGGCCAAGGGACGGGAGCAGGCATGAACGACACCCTTTATCGCGGCCTGTTCGACGACGCCGCGCTGTTCCCGCCCGGCAACGCGCCCATGGGCCAGGCGCTGCCCGACCACCGCGAACACCGGGCCTCGGAGCGTGCCCGGTACGTGGGACCCTTCCTGGTCGCCGAGGGACGCGTAGCCGAACTACGCGCCGTCCTGGCCCGTGAAGAGACCGACCATGGTCCGCTGGAGGTGGTGGTCACCGTCCCCGGCGGCGCCGACGACGTGCCCGCCGCCCTGGACGCGCTCAACGCCGACCCGGCGCTGAACCTGGTGGGGATGGAGGTGGCCGCCCCACCGGGGACGGCCGCCGACACCGCCGCCGCGCTCACCAAGGCCCTGCCCGCAGGAACGGTCGGTTACGTCGAGGTGGCCCGAGGCGAGTCCGCGTCCGCCGACATCGCCGCCCTGGCCGGCACCGGCGCCAACGCCAAGTTCCGAACCGGTGGACTCAAGCCCGAGGCCCACCCCACCGAGGCCGAACTCGCCGCGCTGATCAGCGCCGCCGTCACCGCCGAGGTGCCCTTCAAGTGCACGGCCGGACTGCACCACGCCATCCGCCACAGCACCACCGAAGGTTTCGAGCAGCACGGCTTCCTCAACGTCCTAATGGCCACCCACACCCTCCTGGTCGAGGGGTCCGAAACCGACGCCCGGGAGATCCTGGCCGAGAGGAACGGCCCCGCCCTGGCGGCTCGGGCCAAGGCCCTCGGCGACGTCGAACAGGCCGATGTGCGCACCCGGTTCCGGTCCTTTGGAACCTGCAGTATCACCGAGCCCCTGGAGGACCTCACCGTCCTCGGGGCGCTCTGAGCCCCAAGCCCTGCGACGACCCAGAAAGCGAGACCCATGCCCGACAGTTGGCTCGACATCGCCCCCGACGCGCGCTTCGGTCTGGCGGCCCTGCCCTACGGGGTGTTCACCACCGACGGGGGCGACACGCCCCGCGTGGGCGTGGCCGTCGGCGACCACGTACTGGATCTGGGCGCGGTGGCCCGTGCCCAGAACGCGCCCTTCGCCGACGCCGTCAGCGGCCCGAACCTGGACGCATTGATGGCCGCCGGGCGGCCCGTGTGGGAGCAGGTGCGCCAGAGCCTGAGCACCTGGCTCACCGACCCCGTCCACGAACGACTCGTGCGCCCCCATCTGGTGGAAGGCGCCTCGGTGCGGCTGCACCTGCCGTTCACGGTCGCCGACTACGTGGACTTCTACGCCTCCGAGCACCACGCCACCAACGTCGGTCGCATCTTCCGGCCCGAGCAGGAGCCGCTGACACCCAACTGGAAACACCTGCCCATCGGCTAACACCGC
>NZ_ANBD01000006.1 GCF_000341005.1 Nocardiopsis alkaliphila YIM 80379
GGGCACCGACGTCGTGCGCCCCAGCGGACAGCGCAAACCGCCCACGCAGACCACACCCACCTTCGGGGCCTCGGTGCGGCTGGACATCGAGGCCGAGGTCGGTTTCGTCGTCGGCACCCCCACTCCCATGGGCGAACGGGTGGCGGTGGACGACTTCGCCGACCACGTGTTCGGGGTCTTCCTGCTCAACGACTGGTCCTCGCGCGACCTCCAGGCATGGGAGTACGTGCCGCTGGGCCCGTTCCTGGGCAAGTCGTTCGCCACCTCCATCTCACCGTGGATCGTGCCCTTGGCCGCGCTGGAGGCGGCCCGGGTGGAGCAGCCCGCCCAGGACCCCGAACCACTGCCCTACCTGAAGGGTTCCCGGCCCTGGGGTCTGGACCTGCACCTGGAGGTGCGACTCAACGGGCACCTGATCTCCAGTCCGCCCTTCTCCCAGATGTACTGGACCGCCGCCCAGCAGCTGGCGCACATGACCGTCAACGGGGCCTCCCTGCGCACCGGCGACGTGTACGCCTCCGGTACCGTCAGCGGCCCCGAGGTGGGCCAGCGCGGATGTCTGCTGGAGTTGACCTGGTCCGGCAAGGAGCCGCTCAAGCTGCCCGACGGCACCGAGCGCGCGTTCTTGGAGGACGGGGACGAGGTGACCATCACCGCCACCGCCCCGGGCCCCGACGGCACGAGGGTGGACTTCGGCGAGGTCACCGGCCGAGTCCTGCCCGCCCGGTAGTCGCGGCGATGACTGGGCGGCGGTACCCCGGTACCGCCGCCCAGCGCCCGATCCCTGCCGCCCTATTCCGCGATGAACCAGTAGATCTTGCTCACCGCGCCCACACCCCTGATGATCGCGGCCCCGGCCGTGTCACGTGGCCCTGGCCCGCTCGTCACCGACAATGGGGGACTGTCGGGCACGGGGACCGGGGAAGTGGGGGAGTGGGTCGGTGGGGACGCGGGCGGGGCACGAAGGGGCGGGCGGTACGTCGGGCGCCTTCGCGTGGCGATCCACTCGAACCCGGCCCCGAACCTCCACGTCGGACCGACGTGCCATCACCGCGCGGATCTGGCAGGAGATCAAGGAGAGCCAGTTCAGCCTGCTCGCCGCCGGGATGGCCTTCCGGGCGCTCTTGGCGTTGTTCCCCGCCCTGCTCGCCGTCGTCAGCGTCTTCGGGATACTCGCCGACCCGGCCGACCTGACCGACCAGATCCGGACCTGGCTCGTGGCAGTACCCGAGGACATGCGGGTACTGATCGAGAACCAGCTCCACCTCATCGCCGCCGCCGACACCCGGGCTCTGGGGCTGGCGTTCGCCGGTTCCCTGCTCATGGCGCTCTGGAGTGCTTCGGGGGGCGTGTACGGCCTGATGCAGGGCTGTAACGCGGCCTACCGGGCGGTGGACGGCCGCCCCTACATCGTTCGACGCGGCATCGCCATGGGGCTGGCCCTGGGCCTCGGCGCCTTTCTCTGCGTCGGTGTCGGTTCGATGGTCCTGCTTCCGGCGTCGCTGGACCACTTCGGTCTGAACCAGGCCGCTCAGATCCTGGTCCGGGTCGGACAGTGGGTGGTGCTGGCCGGTGTGACCCTGGTGGGCTTGGGCTTCGTCTACCGGATCGCGCCCCACCGCGAGCCCACGCCCGGGCACTGGTTCACCCCGGGCGTGCTCATCGCGATGCTGCTGTGGGTGGCGGCAACGGCGATGTTCACCTTCTCGGTGCAGCGATTCGGCCACTTCGGCGCGACCTACGGAACGATCGCCGGAGTCATCGTGCTGATGCTGTGGCTGTGGCTGTCCTCGCTCATCGTGCTGCTCGGGGCCTTGATCAACGCCGAACTCGAACGCCAGGGACCGGCGGCGCCTCGGCGGTGACCGTCATCGGGCGAGCTTGATCTGCGGCACGTCCCGGGTGAACTCGCGAAAACCGACGCCGTAGTACAGCCCTCGGGCGGACGGATGCACCGGTGCGCCCAGGCAGGCGACCATCATGCGATTCGCGCCGGCCGCCTTGGCCCGACGCATCCCCTCCAACAGGAGCGCGGTGCCCACACCTCGGCGTCGGAAGTCCTGGTGCGTACCGACCGGCTCGAACTCGGCGGTGCGCGTCACCTCGTCCAACCAGATGATGGTGGACGCGGCGAGCGTGCCGTCCGGTGCCCGCACCAAAAGGTGCAGGTCGGCCCGGTAGGGCCAGGTGTTCTGAACCCGTGCCAAGGCCGTCTCGTCCAACCGGGATCCGGGCCAAGCGGCTCGATGTGCCTGGACCGCATCGGCCACCGAGACGTCCTGGGCCGTCACGAAGTCGAACCCCTCGGGCAGCACCGGAGCGGCCACCTCGACCAGGTTCCGCTCGTTGGTCTGGATCCAATCGCCCTGGTCCGAACCGGTCTGGGCGTCGAACACGTATCCGTGCGCGGCCACGTGCGCACGCGCCTGTTCGTCGGCGATCTGGAGGGTGAGCGTCCGGTCGAGGTCACCGGCCACCTCCTCGTACCAGTCCAGGACCTGGGGCAGGAGTTCGGGCCGATCCGGGTGCACCTGCCAGATGAGGTCGGCCGTGGTGGATTCGGCGAAGGTGCCATCGCCGCGTGGGACGCGATAGGGCAGATGTGCCCACCCCCAGGCGACGGGCTCGCCGTTGACCAGCCACAGGCGGTGCTTCCAGAACCGACGCAACGTGTCGTAGCCCTTGCCCCACACCCAGGCCAACTCACCCACGCTGGCGTCGCCGTTGACCAGTTCCGGCCGAAACAGGCTCACCCGTTGGGCCAGTTCCTGCATGAGTCGGAGTTCGTGCGGACCGATTTCTCCCATACCGGAACCTTCGCAAAGTCAGGGCGCGGTGTCGAAGGGTTTTCGAGGGATGCTTCCTCAGAAGTCCATCGCGGTCTCCGAAGCGGTACCGGAAAATCCGCCCTTGCCCTGAATGCGCTGGATGTGCACCAGGCGGGTGAGTCGAATGACCGGGCGGATCAGCAGTTCCACGCTCCCGAGCAGGAAACACCAGGTTCCCGGGACCATCAGGTCGGAATAGAAGAACATGATGCTTCCGGCGATGAACCACAACGCGATCAGGATGTCGTTGCAGATGCTGGCCACTTCGTAGCGACGCCGGATGATCAGCTCGTCGTGGCCGATACGCAGGCTCAAGGGCCGTTGTTCGGGCATGTGTCCTCCCTCAGATGTCACCTCATACTCTGCACGTTCGGTACACCTCGAACACGCTCCGTGATCGGGCGCGTTGAAACCCGAACACGAGCCGGCACCGGGAGGAACCCGCACGCACAGGCCATAGGATCGAGCCCTAGATGATCGATCACCTGAGCGCCGCGACCTCCCGCTCACGCCATCGCGGCTCAGGAGTCGAGAACAACCCTTTCCCTCTTCGCCCACCCTGCCCCGGGCGGTGACCCAAGACCCGAACAGAGACCTCTTCCATGGACCCCCATCGCGACACACCCCTGCCCGAAGGCGTCACCCCGCTGCGCGCCGGCGACCCCGTACGGATCGCCGACTATTCCCTTCTGGGCCGCCTCGGCAGCGGAGGCATGGGAACCGTCTACGCCGCCGTCAGCCCCGACGGCGCCTGTGTCGCCCTCAAACTCGCCCACGAGGACGCCCCTGCCGGGTTCGACCGCGAGTTCGACGTCATGGAGCGGGTCCAAGGCGAGTACGCGGTGGGCGTGCACGCCACCGGCACCTTCCAGGGGCGTCGCTGGGCGACCATCGACTACCTGCCCGGCCGCAGCCTGCACCGACACGTAGGCGAGAACGGGCCCTGGAGCGGTGAGGCCCTCCTCGTTCTGCTGGCCGGTTGCGCCGAGGCGCTGGCCGCCGTCCACCGGGCCGGCGTCGCCCACGGCGATGTCAAGCCCGGCAACGTGATCGTCACCCCAGACGGGCCTCGCCTGATCGACTACGGGATCGCCCGACTGATCACCGAACCGGCCTCGGCCATCAACGCCGGCAGCCCGGGATGGCTGGCCCCCGAACGCTACGCGGGCGCGCCGCCCGAGCCGGCCTCCGACGTGTTCGCCTGGGGGTGCCTGGCCTACTTCGCCGCCACGGGCGATGGACCCTTCGGGAAGGTGCCCGCCGACAGCGGCCCTCGTGAAGCGCTGGCCGAGATGGCCCGCCGCAGTGGTCGGGCGCCCACGGACCTGTCCGCGTTGCCCGAGGGTCTGGCCGAGCTGGTCTCGCGGACACTGGTCCCCGACCCCGGGGAACGCCCCACGGCCGAACAGGTCTACCAGGAGTGCCTGGTGCTGCTCGACGTGCCCCGGGAGGTCGTGGCCTTCGCGCCCACCGAGGTGGACCAGGGCGACGAGTTCTGGGAGAACATGCTGGTGCGGATGCGGGCCCTGGTCGCCGAACACTGGCCTCGGATCGACGTGTCCTGGCACCGGCCGGCCCTGTGGGTCTCGGCCGCCACCGAGCACGTGGGTCAAGCGGCCGCGAACCTGCTCGACGGGGGCGGCCACGTCGCGCAGGGCATGCACCATGGGGGAGGGGAATCGGCCCGAGGAGGCGCCGACGCCCTCGCTTCGGCCTTGGGCGGTGGTGAAGCGGCCACCGGGAGCGGCACGGCAGGGGGAGCGGCGCCGCCACCGGCAGCGGCGCGATGAGCGCGGGAGGAGCGGTCACGGGGGCCGGCGCGGGCAAGGTGGTGGGCATGATCGCGGCCGGTGGGGTGGCCATCGGCGTCGCCGCCGGCGGTGCCGCCTACCTGGGCGGTCAGGTCGCCGATGACGGGTCGCTGGCCGAGGAGGTCGAACCCGCCCCCGTGGAGGAAGTGGACGAGACGGTCACCCACGTGCTCACCCTGGAGCAGTCGCAAGACCCCCGGCAGGTGGAACGGCTGACCGAGGCGCTCCAGCGGGAGAGCGCGCAGACGTTCGTCCTGGACATCACCATCGATCCGGGCAACGTCAACACCGCGCTGTGGCCTTACCGGGAGGACGACCCCCTGGGGTCCACGCCCCACGACGCGCTGGTGCTCAACAGCGACTGCTGGGACCCGGAGTTGGATTGTGACAGCGCGCTCGTCCTGTACTTCTTGGACGGTTACGAATGGGACGAGCAGCCGGGAGAGAAGGGTCTGGTCAAGACGTTCCGGGTGGACGAGATGGCGGTCAACGACGTGGAGTGGCTGGGGACCGACTGGGTGGGTGGCTACCCCGGGCTGCACGTGATGCTTGAGGAAGTGCCCGAATAGGGGCGGTGGCGCGCCGGTCGGTCAATTCGAGTCTCCTTCACCAAGTGGAGGCGGTGCGGTCCTGCGGTGTGCGCGGGCGGATAAGCCGGGCGAGGTCGGACAGGGTGACGGCCCTGGGCGGGCGAGGGCGGGATTCAGGGGCGTCGGTCACGGCAACCGGTCCAAGAGTTCGCGGGCGAGTCGGCGGGCCAGGGCTTCCTCGCAGCCGAGCCGAGCGAGGAGAACGGTGGATTCGGGGCGGTGGGGCGAGTGCTGGACCCAGCCGTCGTCGGTGAGGTGGATGGTCGCTCGGCGGTAGCCGAATTCCACGGTCACGGAGCCATCGATGGGTTCTTCCCAAGGCGCGAGCCCACGCCGCCGCAACGCGGACAGCAGCGCACACCGTGCGATGTCGAGGGTGTCTGAGCGGGGGCCTGCGGATGCTGACATGTTCACCTCACGGTTGCGCCTGCCTTACAGGTCACCACCTTGGGATTTCTACGATCGGTCGCGCCATTGTCTGAGAAATTTCTGTAACGGCCGGACAGCATGTGGAAGCGCGGCGTAACATCTCGAACATGAGCGACCCCCCGTTTCCGGAACTCATGACCAACTTCCGTGAACTGCAAGGACTCACCCAGGAACAGCTGGCTTCCCGAATCGGCTGTTCTGCGGCTTCCGTGTCCCGATGGGTGAATGGGCAATCCCTTCCACACCGCCCACTGGTGGAGAAACTGGACAAGGAGCTGTGTGCTGAGGGGAAACTGGTCGCCTCGTGGCGCCAAGCGACCACCGGGCACGCGCTCCCCGAGTGGGCCCGGTCCCTGGCCGGGATCGAGACCCGGGCGCGATCGCTACAGTTCGCCTCTCCGGTGCTCGTCCCCGGTTACCTACAGAGCCCTTCCTACGCCGACGCCGTGTTCAGGGCCTGGTGGCCGGATGCCTCGGACGAGGAGATCGAGCGGCTCACACAACTGCGCACGCAACGGCTGTCCCAGTTGCCACAACTGCGTGTCACCGCTGTCTTCCCGGTCAGCGGCATCACGGGTTTCGATCCGGTGGTCAGGCAGGAGCAGGCAGCGCACCTGTTGGCGCTGGTGGAGACAGGCCAGGTTCGAATCCACCTGGTCCCGGAGGGGACACTCCTGCTGGCGGTGACCGCCCCTCTGATGGTCTTCCGGTTGCGTACCGGTGAGACGGTCATCACGAGCGACCACGTGGACGGTAACGTCGTCTACGGTGCCGATCGCAATGATCGGCTCACCTCTCTGATCACGGGAGCCATGGCGGAAGCCCTGCCGGCCCGGCTCTCCCTCGAAGCTTTGAAGGATCTCGCATGAGCACCGAATGGCACAAGAGCACTTACAGCGCTACCGGCGGAAACTGCGTGGAGGTCCGCGAGGGTGTCTTCGGCACGGACGTTCGCGACACCCAGAACCGCGAGGCCGGCCACCTGAGCTTCACGAGTGACGAGTGGTCGGCGCTCCTGCGAGGGTTGCGCTCCGAGAAGCGCTGATCCTCGATCTCTTCGGCCCTTCGTTTCCACGAGGGGCCTTTCATGCCCTATGGGTTTGTTTGAGAGTTGCTATTCGAGGTGGGGTCGAAAAAGGGGAATGGCAAGGCGATTCAGTCGATAGAGGCGCCCCGGGTGAATCCATCTGTTCCGCTTCGAGTCAGCAATCCGTTCAGGCTGTTCGCCCGTAGGCGCTTGCCGTGTCGGGCGATGATTCATAAGGCCTGGTGCGCGATTCCGTGGATAAGCCTTCACATGCCTTCAAATCAGACAAAGGGAAAATCTCTGTCATCGCGCACCTATAGGGCTAATTGCCACTCGTAGGAAAGCGCGGGTTTGAGAGAATGGCTCGCGAACTCTTGTTCGCTCCACTAGCTTGAATCTCGACAAGAAAAAACCCGACCGGGTGCTAGCAACACCTGGCCGGGTTGTGGCCGACGCCTGCGTGAACAGGTGTGTCGGCCATGCCACCTACCTGAAAGCCCCAGGAAGGCGACATCGCCATGGAGTCTACCGCTTCCGCCCTCGCCAAGGCGCCCGAAACTCCGAATCCGCTCGGGTTCTCTCCGGCTCGCAAACGCCCTCGGGGCGCGTTCGAGGGTGTGGGGCACATCCTGGCCCTGTGGGTTCTGCGCCTGTACCGCAAGGGCCTTCTTCCCACCCCCCGCTCGTTCCTGCTCTTGTCCGCCCTGGCCGACATCGTGGACGTCGACGGCCGCTGGTGCTTCTACCACCTGGAGAACCTGGCCGCGCGCTGCAACGGGTTCCTCAGCGTCAGCAGCATCAAGCGCGCCATCGACGACCTGGTCGAGATCGGGTTGGTCCGCAAGCTGGACCGTTCGCAGACCCTGGACTTCTTCGCCGCCGACATCGCCCGTGGCCGCTCCGTCTACCGGCTGGCGNNTGGTCCCGGCCGAGTCCTACCCCGAGCCGGTGTTGGCCGAGATCAACGAGTGCCGAGCGGCCTTGGGGGAGGAGCCGATCACCCCGCACAGCCGGCCGCCCTTGAAGCCGAGGACCCCGGTTCACGGTGAGCCGGGCCCCGGCTCAGATCGACCCACAGACTCTTTCCCTGGGGACTCTTCTGGGAACGGGGCGGGTGGTTCCGTCCGTGACAGCGTAAGTACAGGGGAAGAAGAGCGGCAGAAGCAGCAAAACGGACCCTACGGAATCATCGCTCGCATTCATGACCGATGCTTGGCCGAACCTCGGGCCGACCGGCAACGGCTGGCCATGGCGGTGCACCGCCTTTTGCGCCAAGGTCTGAGCGTGCGGGAGGCGCGAGCCCTCTTCTCGGGGCTGGACCGGCTCCAGCGTCCCTTTCCCGCCCTGATCTGGCGAATGCGCAGCCTGGAGGCGGCCCAGGCCTTCCTTGCCGGAATCCTGGGCAGGGGCATCGACGCACCGGGATCGTCGCCGGCCCAGTGGCCGATCACAGGCGAGGCCGAACCCTTCTCCCGGCCCGAACGGTTCCTGGTGGACCCCCAGGGCAAGGCCACGCATACCTGCCCGGAACACGGGAGCATCCGTAACGAACCCGGTGGCACTTGCGCGATCTGTGGCAGGCGGTGCCGGTCGGTGCCCGATGAGGTCATGCACGACCCCGTGTCGGAGCCGGCTACACGAATCGAAGACGAGCCCGCGCCCGCAGAACACGAGGCGCAGCCCCCTGCCGCCGCTGTGGAAGGATTGGATCCGCGGCTTCCGGCACTCATGGCCGCCTCTTTGGCCGGAGCGGGTGGGGCGGCGGCCCCACCCTCACCACCGGCACCCGACGTCAGCCCTTGGAAGCCCTTGGGCTCGGGGATCTCGCCCCAGAGCCGGGCGATCATCGACGGTCTGCGTGAGGGCCTGGAGGCCAGGGGCGCAGCGGGTCCGATTCCGCCTCCCCGCACGGCTCCGCGCGACCTGAGGGATGATGCCTTCGCTCCGCGGCTGGACAAGGCCCGCTGAGCCGCCCACTCCCAGAGCCGTAGGAACCACTCGACGAGAGGCGCGATCACGGTTCGAAGTGGGCGTAGTCTTCGGCATCTCGATCCTTGGTCGGTTTCGTCGCAAATTTAATCTACAACGTAAAGGCCTTGGGTTCGATGATGCGAGTCCAGGCGAAGTCAGCCGGATTCACCGGTGCGACGATACCGCTCATACACCACGCGCGAGGCGAACGTCCGGCTCTCCACCAGTTCCAGTGCGATGGCATCGGTGACCGGTGGCAGCAACGGGGTACCCCCACCGACGATGATCGGGTGGCGAAAGAGCCGGAACTCGTCGACCAGTCCGAGTTCGATCGCCTGCCCGGCCAGGGTGGCGCCGCCGATCTCCACTTCCCCCTCGGTCGAGGTGAGCATCGCGGCGACCTCCTCGGCCACCGACCCTTGGGCGAGTCGGGCGTTTCCCTCGACGCGATCGAGCGTGTGGCTGAACACGACCTTGGGCAGCGCCGACCACGCGTCGGCGAACGCGGCGCCGAGCTCACCCTCGCGCATCGACGGGTCGGTCTCCCACACGAGCATCGTCTCGTACAACCGACGGCCGCACAGACAACCTCCGAGTTCGCCCACCCGATCCAGGTGGAAGCCGAACAACTTCTCATCGGGAGTGGTCCAGTCGAAGGAACCGGTGCGGTCGGCGATGAAGCCGTCCACCGAGACCCCCATCGACACCAGCAGCATGGTCGAGCCCCTTTCCCTGCGGCGAGGCCGGCTTGTGCGAGCACCTCGCGGCGAACCGCGCCGGGAGAACCGCTGGCGGTGGAATCCGGCCGGCTCTCTGACGGCTTCCATTCCCCGCGCGGGTCGCGATCAAGCAACGGCTGATCGGCCACGCCGGTTCGGTGTCGCCCTCAACGTGCGCACGCGGAGCCCGACGAAGGTCCGGTCGCCCTCTGGTGCGGGGGCCGAGAACACTCGACCGGGGTGGCCGCCTGAACGAGGGGCCACCCCGGCCGGATCACTGAGACGCGAGCGCGCCCGTGATGGAGGTACGAGCGGCTCGGCGAGCGGGCAGCAACGAAGCCACCAGGCCGGCCACGATCGCGATGACCAAGAACGCGACCACCTGTCCGAGGGGGAACCCCAGGACGATGTTCGACAGGGTCGCGGAGATGGCCGCCCAACCGAACACCACACCGAGCACGACGCCGACGCCGGCCCCGATCAAGCAGAGCAGCACGGCCTCCACGCCCAACATGCGGCGCAGCTGGGACCTGCTCAGCCCCAGGGCTCGTAGGATCGCGGACTCACGGGTGCGTTCCAGCACCGACAGCGCCATGGTGTTGGAGATGCCGAAGACCGCGATGATGATGGCCAGCCCCAGCATCGCCGCGATCGCGTAGAAGGCGATGGCCAACATCTGCTCGAACTCCTGGCGCATGTCGCCCATGGAGGTGACGTTCAAGGTCGGGTGTTCGTCCACGGTGGAGTAGACGGCCTCGCGCAGCTCCGCGGAGGAGGCGGAGTCGCTGCCCCGGACCATGACGGTCGAGTCACCCGTGATCTCGGGGACCACCTGCTCGTAGTCCCGCGGAGCCAGGGTCAGGCCGTAGAACATTCCCGTGTTCGCCACCACGGCCGCGATCTCGAACTCGCGTTCGGGGTCGCCCAGGGTGATGGTGTCGCCGATCACGAGGTTCTCGGCCCGCTCCTCGGTGATGAGCACGCTGCCCGGACCGAAGTCGGCGAGGTCGCCCTCGACCACGTCGGGTTGGACCTCTTCTCCCACCGTGGCGTCCAAGAAGGTCACCACGGGAATGGTTCCGTCCTCATTGGTGATCCTGTCATCACCACTGTCCACGGAGTCCAAGCGCTGGGCGAAGACGTGCTCGATCTTCGGGTTCGCCGCCAGCTCCGATCGCACGGACTCGGGGACGGTGCTCAGATCGGTGCCACCGGCTTCGGTGCCCTCTTCCCCGTCCTCCCCTTCGCCCTCCAGGCCCTCCAGGTTCATCATGGGCGAGATCTGGTAGTCCACGGGGAACTTGCCGTCGAGTTGCTGACCGACGGTCGCCTGCATGGAGGCGCTGATCACCGAGTAGCCGGTGATGAGGGTGGCGCCCACGGTCAGGGCGATCATGGCGGTGGCCGCGCGACGCGGGCTACGGGTGGAGTTGTCCACCGCCAGCATGCTCGACACGCCCATCCGGCGCAGGGGGGCACCCACCAGGTGCACGACGCCGCGCACCAGTAGCGGACCCAGCACCACCACGCCCACGAAGGCGACCATCGCACCCGCGGCCACGATCCACATCCCATTGGTGTCGGGATCACCGCTCAGCCCCAAGGCCACGATTCCGCCGGAGAGCAGGAACAACCCGACGCCCACGACCGCGCGCGTCCTGCCGGTGCCCTTCTCCATACCGGTGGCGGTGGCACTGGTGCGCAACGCCGCCAGCGGGGACACCCGGGTGGCGCGCATGGCCGGGATCATCGCGGAGAACACGGTGATGGCCACGCCCACGATCAGACCGAGGATCACGGCGGTGGGGGTCACCACGGTGGTGACGTTCATGTCGGGGTCGAGCAGTGGGCCGCCGTATTCGATCCCCACCAGTCCGAGGCCGGTTCCGGCCAGCACCCCCAGCAGGGAGGCCACCAGGCCCACCACGAGGGACTCGAGCAGCACCGAACGAAAGACCTGGCCTCGCTGGGCGCCCACGCAGCGCAGCAGCGCCATCTCGCGCTGACGCTGAGCGACGAGGATGGCGAAGGTGTTGTAGATGACGATGCCGGCCACGAAGACGGCGATGAACGCGAACAGCATCAGGCCGGTACGGATGATGTCGGCGTCCGCGCCGGCTCGGGAGGCCATGCGCTCACCGAACTCGGTGCCGGTGGACACCTCGGCGCCTTGGCCGAGCACTCGGGCCACGGCGGCGGCGACATCGTCTTGGGAGGTCCCTTCGGTGGCCAGGACGTCGATCTCGTGGAAGCCCTCGGCTCCGGTCACCGATGCGAAGGCCTCGGGGGCCAAGATGAAGGCCCCACGGTAACTCAAGCCGGATTCCAGCCCCACATCGAACAGGCCGGTGACGGTGAACTCCCGTTCCCGCTGCTCGGTGTCGAGCAGGGTGACGGAATCTCCCACCTCGAAACCGGTCTGTTCGCTGATGCCGGTGGCCAGGACGATCTCATCAGGGCCCTCGGGTGGTTCTCCTTCCAAGACGTGGTGCCGGGTCACCTCGCCCACGGTCATGGCCAGGGGAGGGAACATGCCGTAGGCGCGCCCCTCGGCGTCCAAGAGCAGGGCGGGGGCTTGGCGTACGCCGTCGGCTTCGGCGACCTCGGGCAGATCCCGGAGCCGCTCGAGTTGCTCGTCGGTGAAGGGCTCGGGGTCCTGCCAGGTACCGTCCTGGTCCTCCAAGGGCCGGGGAGTGGCGATGGCGTCGATCTTGGTGGCCGAGCCCATGACGGATTCTTCGTAGCTGTCCTGAAGGCTGTCGGCGAAGACCATGGTGCCGACGATGAACATGACGCCGAGCAGGATGGCCAGGGTGGTGGTGACGTAGCGGGCCTTGTGCAACCGCAGGCCGGCCAAGGTGGTGCGCAGCATCGCTTCTCAGGCCTCCAACTTCAGCAGGCGTTCGGAGACCAGCTCGGCGGTGGGGGAGGTGACCTCGTCGACCAGTCGGCCATCGCGCAGGAACACCACCCGGTCGGCGTAGGCGGCGGCCACCGGGTCGTGGGTGACCATGACGATGGTCTGGTTCAACTCTTGGGCCGAATCACGCAGGAAGGCCAGGACTTCGGCGCCCGAGCGGGAGTCCAGGTTGCCGGTGGGTTCGTCGGCGTAGACCACCTCGGGGGCGTTGAGCAGGGCCCGGGCCACGGCCACGCGTTGTTGTTGGCCGCCCGAGAGCTTGGCGGGCAGATGGGTCAGGCGGTCGCGCAGCCCGACCACGTCCACGATGTGGTCGAAGCGGGCCTGGTCGATGTCGCGTTTGGCGATCTGGGAGGGCAGCAGGATGTTCTGCTCGGCGGTGAGCATGGGTAGCAGGTTGAAGGATTGGAAGATGAACCCGATCCGGTCGCGGCGTAGCAGGGTGAGTTCTTTGTCGCGCATGCCGGTGATCTGGGTGCGGCCCAGGTGCACGGTGCCCGAGGTGGGGGTGTCCAGTCCGGCCAGGCAGTGCATGAGGGTGGATTTGCCCGAGCCGGAGGGGCCCATGATGGCGGTGAAGGCGCCTCGGTGGAACTCCACGTTCACCCCGGCCAGGGCGTGGACCTGGTCGGCGCCGGTGTCGTAGGTCTTGGTCAGATCGTGGGCGATGACCACCGGGGGCGCTTGAAAGGGGGAGGGGGATGGTGGTGTGGGCGTGCTCACGGTGGTCGACTCCAAAGGGTAGGCGGGACATGGGATGGCCGAAGAAGGACGGGTCCTTTCCGGTACACCACGAAACTAGTTCCGGATCCAGGGTCCAGACCTCCCCCCAGGGGCCGAACCCGATGTCGGCCAAAAGCCCAGAACCGGGCGGGTTCGCGACGCCTAAGTGGGGGTGGGGCCCCTACTTTCGTCGGGGGTGAGCCGCTCCCGCGCACGCACGTGCCCCACCTAGAATCTGCACCCATGCGTATCCGGACCGGCTTGGCCGCACGTTGGCGGCGCCTCGATTCGACACGTCTGCGTGAGTTGCGGCTGGTCACCGCGGACTGGCTTTGGGCGGTGCTCCCCCTTCCCCTCAGCCTTCAGTTCCAGATCGTCTCCTTGGACGGGTGGGGGCTGTGGGGTGGTCCCATGGGGGCCCTCATCGAGCAGGAATCCGCTCGCTACGGTTCGCTGCTCCCAGGGTTGCTCTACATCGGTCTTCCGGTGTTGTTCGCCTCCGCGGTCACGCTGCTGCGGCGCGAGTACCCCCTGTGGCTGATGGGGGTCGCGTTCGTCCTGCTCCTGGGGTTCGCCAACCCGCTGCCGATGCTGGTGGCGGTGTACTCCCACGCGGCCCACTCTCGGAGCCCCGTGTACTCGGCGGTGTGGGGCGCGGTGTACGTCGTCACCGTGGTCGTGGTGTATCGGGAGGAAGGGGGTGTCACCATCTCGATGGTGGTGTCGACGACCCTCGCCCTCTTGGTCTTGGGACTGTTCGTGAGTACTCGGCGTCGACTCTTGGAGAGTTTGCGGGAAAGGGCCGAGCGCCTCGAGCGGGAAAGGTATCTGTTGGCCGAACAGGCCATCGCCGCCGAACGTACCCGCATCGCTCGTGAGATGCACGACGTGGTCGCCCATCGGGTCAGCCTCATCGTGCTGCACGCCGGAGGTCTGGAGGTGGCGACCGCCGAGTCATCGACGGCCACGACCGCCGAACTCATTCGGCGAACAGGGCGCCAGGCCTTGGGGGAATTACGCGACATCCTCGGGGTGCTGCGCGAGGATTCCGTCATTGCCGCACCGAAGCATCCCCGGTCCGAACTCGAGGACATTCGAGAACTCATCGCCCAATGGCGAGAGGCGGGAATGCGGGTCGAATTCCACCCGAACGCGTCCTCGATCGAAGACCTGGCCCCGAACGTGCGACGCATGGCCTTCCACGTGGTCAAGGAAGCGCTGACCAACGCGGCCAAACACGCCACCGGTGCCCAGGTGTGCGTGCGACTCGATCGGCTCCCTCGAGCCTTGCGGGTCGAGGTCGTCAACGGTGCCGCCCCTGAGACCGCCCCGCTCGGCCCCCGGAGCGGATTCGGCTTGATCGGTCTTCGTGAACGAGTCGCCGCGATGGGCGCAACGATGGACGTCGGCCCCGACGCCGAGGGCGGCTGGCGACTGACGGTGGAGTTGCCCCAGGAGAGGAACCGAGCATTGGAGCCCTTCGAGCGTGGGGACCGAGCGCCATCCCACGGCCTTGGTCCGCGCTAGGTCCCGGGCCGACCACCGGTGGCCTGCGGTGGTCGATCCATGACGCAAGTGGGGCCTCGCCGGGCGCGAGGGCGATGAGCCGCTCACCGGGCCTTGGGCCGGAGGCGCTCGGGACCGACCCGTGGATCCCCTTACGGGGCCAAGGCCTGGGAACGGTGGCGCGCTTGGGTGATCAGGCGACGCTTACGGGCCGGGAACCCCAAGGACGGGCGGCCCATGCGCCACGCGGCGCCGGTGAGGACCGCCGACTTGAAGCGAGCCACCATGGACCCGCTCCAGGCCCAGGACCCGGTCCAGGCCCAGGACCTGGCCCGGCCCTGGGCGTCGACCAGCTGGTAGAAGGCGTCCTCACGTCCGAGGCTGACGTGGTTGCCGAGGTAGACGAGCGGAAACCTGCTCAGGCCGCGCCCGCTCAGCCGCTCGATGATCGCCGCCACCGCCTGCCGTGTGGTGACCTGCGCGCTCACGCAGTTCATCGGCAGTGGTCGACCGTTGCGCCCGAGGGCGTGGACGCCGTCACCGGCCGCGAAGACCTCGGGGTGTGAAACCGATCGCATGTCCTGGTCGACGATGATCCGACCGTTGCCGGTCACGCTGATCCCGCTCTGGACGGCGATGGAACGATCGGTGAACCCGGCCGCCCACACGGTCACGTCGGACGGGAAGACGGTGCCATCGGAGCCGATGGGCT
>NZ_ANBD01000007.1 GCF_000341005.1 Nocardiopsis alkaliphila YIM 80379
CCGATGCCCAGCCGGTCGAAGGCGCGCAGCAGGTGGCGGTGGGCCTTGGGCCCCAGCCAATCCCCGACGTCGCCGGTGGTGGCGAGGTCGACCCGGAGCCCGGGGTGGGATTCGGCGATCTCGGTGGCGGCCTCGATCGCGGTCAGGTTTCCACCCACGACCAGGGCCCTGCCTTGGCCGTTCAAGTCGCTCAACCGCCGGCGCAGACGCAGCGCCGCGGATCGTTCGGTGACGTGGAAGACGTGTTCCGGGACCCCTGGTACGCCGTGATCGGCGACGGTACTGCCCAGCGTGTACGACAGGGTGTCGTACTCCCATCGGTCGCTGCCCCGCGCATCGGTGACGGTGTGGTGGTCGGTGTCGATGGTGCTCACGCGGGCCAGGCGAAAGCGGATGCCGGTGCCCGCGAACATCCGTGCGAGATCACGTCGGCGCAGGTCCTGGCCTGCGGCGAGTTGGTGCAAACGCATCCGTTCGGTGAAGTCGGGTTCGGCGTCGGTGGTACTTCACCACTTGAGGATCTATGCCGTAAAGGTGCTGGGCGATCGTTCGTCTTATCGTCTTAAGTGGATATCATCGCCCCATGGCGATGAATCAGAATGGGCGCGTCCCGCCCACGGGGGCAGCCCAAGCGCTCTTCCACAGCCTTGCCGACGGCACCCGGCTGGCGATCGTGCGTCGCCTGGCCCACGGGGAGGCCCGCGTGTGCGACCTGGTCGAACAGCTCGGGCTGGCCCAGTCCACCATCTCCAAGCACGTGGCCTGTCTGCGCGAGTGCGCCCTGGTTCAGGGCCGCCCGCAGGGCCGCCAGGTGTTCTACTCCCTGGCTCACCCCGAACTCCTCGACGTGCTCTCGGCCGCCGAGCGGCTTTTGGCCACCACCGGAAACACCGTGGCCCTGTGCCCCGAATACGGCATCGCCCCGAAGGAAGGAGGTGCCGATGAGTGATACCTGCGCCTGCTCGGATCAGGCCCCCCTCGACCACGAGGGCGCCCCCACCACGCTGTGGGGGGTGAGCGAGATCCGCTTCGCCACGGCGGCCGCGTTGCCCCTGGCGATGGGGTACCTCGTGGGCTGGTCCGGTGGCCCCACGTTCCTCACCCTCCTTCTGCACGCGGTGGCCTTGGCCGTGGCCGGATGGACCTTCGTGCCCTCGACGCTGCGCCGACTGTGGCGACCGGGACCGCTTCGGGACCGGATCGGTGTGGGTACCCTGATGACCATCGCCGCCGTGGGCGCCGTCCTGCTCGGCGAGGTGGCCGAAGCCGCCCTGTTGGCCTTCCTCTACACCATCGCCGAAGGACTCGAAGAGTACTCCGTGGCCCGTACCCGCCAAGGGCTGCGCTCCCTACTGGAGCTGGTTCCGGCCCGCGCCACCGTGGTGCGCCAGGGACGAGAACACGAGATCGACCCCGCCGATCTGCTGCTGGGGGAGACCCTGCTGGTCAAACCCGGGGAACGCCTGGCCACCGACGGACGGATCACCCACGGACACAGCTCCCTGGACACCTCCACCGTCACCGGAGAGTCCATCCCGGTGGAGGTTGGCCCCGGAACGGAGGTGTTCGCCGGGACGGTCAATGGCACCGGTGCCCTGGAGGTCACCGTCACCGCCACGGCCCAGGACAACTCCCTGGCGCGGTTGGTCCGGATTGTGGAGACCGAACAGGCTCGCAAGGGGAGCGGACAGCGTCTGGCCGACCGGATCGCCCGGCCCTTGGTACCCGCGGTCATGATCGCGGCGGTGATCATCGCCGGTACCGGCGCGTTGCTGGGCGATGCCGCACTGTGGTTCGAGCGCGCCTTGGTGGTGTTGGTGGCCGCCTCCCCCTGCGCGTTGGCCATCTCGGTACCGGTGACGGTCGTCTCGGCGGTGGGCGCCGCGACCCGACGCGGGGTGTTGATCAAGGGTGGTGCGGCCCTGGAGGCGTTGGGTCGGGTGCGGACCGTGGCCCTGGACAAGACCGGCACGCTGACCCGGAATCGTCCCACGGTGGTCGAGGTGATCGCGGAGCCCGGCCGGAGCCGGGAAGAAGTGCTGGGCGTGGCCGCGGCCCTGGAGGCCCGCAGCGAGCATCCTTTGGCGGCGGCGATCCTGGCCGAGGTCGAGGCCCCGAACGTGGCCCAGGACGTGGTGGCCGTCCCCGGGGCCGGGCTCACCGGTGTGCTCGATGGGAGCCCGGCCCGCTTGGGGCGCCCGGGGTGGATCCAGGCCGGTGAGTCGTCCTTGGAGGTGGAACGCCGGCAAGGGGCCGGCGCCACCGTGGTGCTGGTGGAACGAGAAGGGCACCTGGTGGGCGCGGTGGCGGTGCGGGACGAGCTGCGTCCCGAAGCCCTCGAAACGGTACGCGCGTTGAGGTCGGCGGGTTACGAGGTCGCGATGCTCACCGGGGACAACCGTGCCACCGCCACGGCGCTGGCCGCCCAAGCGGGGATCGAGGTGGTACACGCCGATCTGCGCCCTCAGGACAAGGCACGAGTACTCGACGAACTCCCGGGGCCGGTCGCCATGGTGGGCGATGGGGTCAACGACGCCCCGGCGCTGGCACGGGCCGACGTGGGCGTGGCCATGGGGGCGATGGGCACGGACGTGGCGGTGGAGACCGCGGACGTGGCGTTGATGGGCCAAGACCTGCGCCATCTTCCACGGGCATTGGCGCACGCCCGGCGCGCGCGAGTGATCATGTGGCAGAGCGTGGGGTTGTCGCTGGCGATCATCGTGGGGTTGATGCCCTTGGCACTGTGGGGAGTGCTCGGCCTGGCCGCGGTGGTGTTGGTGCACGAGGTGGCCGAGGTGTTCGTGGTGGCCAACGGGGTGCGGGCCGGGCGAGTGGGCGCTTGGACGGGTGTGATGAAGCCGGCGCCTCGGGCGGAGCCGGTGGGCTGAGGTCGTCAGGGCGACCACTGGGCGCGTCTTCTCGCCGATCGGGGCGGAGAAGGCTCATATGGTGCGGGAGCGGTCCGCCGTCGATCGCCCACGGTGATCGACGGCGGACCGTCGGTTCGCGCCCTTACGCCTCAGGCGTCGCCAACGTGCGGTTCAGGAAGTTTCGGATCAGGCCTGTCGCGGTGTCCAGGTGGCTTTCGAGCAGGAAGTGGCCACCGCCGGGCACCAGGTGGATCTCGGCGTCGGGCAAATCCCGAGCGAAGGCGCGTGCGCCCGCAGGGCCGAAGATGAGGTCCTCTGCGCCCCACACGGCCAGGAGTGGGACACGGCTCCGCCGAAAGTAGGTGTGCAACCTCGGGTACAGGGGGCGGTTGGTGGCGTAGTCGCGAAAAAGACGGAGCTGGGCCAGGTCGTCGCCGAGGCGGCTCCTGTCGTGGTGGTCGAGTGTCCAGGTGTCGGGGTCCACCGCCTCGGGATCGTCCACCCCGTGCAGGTACTGCCAGCGAATGGCCTCCAGGCTCAGAGCACTGCGGACCTTCGATTCCGTCTCGGGGCTCGGGTCTTCGGCGTAGGCCCACACCGGTTCCCAGAACCGAGGGACGAATCCGTCCTCGTAGGCGTTGCCGTTCTGGGTGATCACCGCAGTGACCGCCTCGGGGGTGTTCAGCGCGAGGCGCCATCCGATGGGAGCACCATAGTCCTGCACGTACATGGCGTAGCGGTCGATGCCGAGTTCGGTCAAGAACTCCTGAGTGATGTCGGTGAGTGCGTCGAACGTGTAGGGGAACACGTCGACGGAGGGGGCGTCGGAGTGGCCGAAACCCAGGTGGTCGGGGGCGATGACGTGGAACCGGTCGGCCAGTCGTGGGATCAGCCGGCCGAACATGCGTGAACTGGTGGGGAACCCGTGCAGGAGCAACAGGGTCGGTGCGTCCGGGGGACCGGCCTGCCGGTAGAAGACGCGGTGTCCCCGCACGGTGGCGTAGCGGTGGCGAACCTCGACCATGACTAACCCTCTTGTGTCTTTTTGGTGGTTATTCGAGCCTTCAGTGGACCCGATCTCAGGTAACCTGTCAAGTGCGGTAAGAGGGTTAGTCGGGGAACGGGTGGACGTGATCGACGAACAGGCACTGCTCCAGGCACTGAACAGCACCCCGGTGATGGAGGGGCGCAAGCAGGACCTGTGGGCCGACGACGCCGTCCTGCGGCGGTGGGCGCGAGAGCACGGCGGCTCGGGCGAGGCCACGGAGCTGGACCGGCTGCGACAGGCCCGGGACCTGCTTCAGGCCGCCACGTACGGACCCGTGCCCGAGGCGGACATGCGACGGGTGTTCACCGGGGTCCATCGACTCCCCGAAGTCGACGCCTCGGGCCTGCGCTGGCGTCTGACCGGGCCGCCCGAACGGATGCTCGCGGTGGAATTGGTGCTCGCCTGGTTCGACGTCCAAGAACGCAGACCCGGCCGTTTGCGTCCTTGCGGCAACGACGAGTGCCGTCTCTTCCTCCTGGACCGCAGTCGTGCCAACACCGCCCGCTGGTGCTCGATGAAGACCTGCGGTAATCGTCTCAAGGCCCGTCGCCACCAGGAGCGCGCCCGCCGGGAGCCGGGGACTTGAACGCGGCGCGGGCCGCTCAGAATCGGTTTCGGAGCGCGGGCCCGGGCAGGTCCAAGGGGAGTCGCCCGTTCGGGGCGGGGTGCGCCGGCTTCTCGGTGCCGCGCTCGTTCACGGGATGGTCGAGCCCGTGGCGGGCGGCGACCTCGCGGACGGCTTCGGTGACGATGTTCCGGTAGGACGCGGGTGCGTAGGAGCCCCGTCCGTACAGTTGCCGGTACAGCGGTATCAGTCGGGGATGCTCGCGTTCCAGCCAGGTCCGGTACCACTCGCGTGCGCCCGGCCGAAGGTGCAGGACGACCGGGGTCAGGCGGGTGGCCCCGGCCTCGGCGATGGCGGCGATGGTGCGTTCGATCTGTTCCACCGAATCGGTCAGCCCTGGAAGGATCGGTGCCATCAGGACCGAACACGCCAAACCTCGGTCGGTCAGTCTCTTCACTACGTCCAGGCGGGCCCGCGGTGAGGGGGCGCCCGGTTCCACGGTGCGCCAGAGGCGCGCGTCGATGGAGCCGATCGAGACCGCCAGTCCCACGTCGGTGACCTCGGCGGCCCGTTCGAGCAGGTCCAGGTCACGCAGGATCAACGTGCCCTTGGTCAGGATGGAGAACGGGTTGGCGGCCTCGCTCAGCGCGGCGATGATCTTCGGCATCAGCCGGTAGTGGCCCTCGGCGCGCTGGTAGGGGTCGGTGTTGGTGCCCATGGCGATGTGTTCGCCGCGCCAGGAGGGGCGGGCCAGTTGGGCGCGCACTAGTTCGCCGGCGTTGACCTTGACCAGGATACGGGTGTCGAAGTCCCGGCCGCTGTCCAGGTCCAGGTACTCGTGGGTGCGCCGGGCGAAGCAGTACACGCAGGCGTGCGCACAGCCCCGGTAGGGGTTGATGGTCCAGCGGAACATGGGGTCCGCGCCGGGTACGCGGTTGACGATGCTTCGAGCGCGGATCTCGATGGCGACCGGCGCGCCGGGCTCGCCCGCCCGGATG
The DNA here is from genome assembly GCF_000341005.1 of Nocardiopsis alkaliphila YIM 80379. GTDB lineage: Bacteria > Actinomycetota > Actinomycetes > Streptosporangiales > Streptosporangiaceae > Nocardiopsis > Nocardiopsis alkaliphila. Next base: position 5,482 of record NZ_ANBD01000007.1, read on the forward strand.
GGGGAGGGGGAGGGCGCCACCAGTCCCGCTCCGCCGGTTCCCCGGATTCGGGGTGTGGTGGGTGCGTCGAACAGGGCGGTCTGTCCGCTCTCGGTGTCTTCTCGCAGGTTCTCCCAGCGCATGACCTGATTCGAACATGTTTTCGAATGCCTGTCCAGTGTGTCTGGTGGGCAGGACTTCTCGGCTCGCTTCCGGTATTGTGAATCTACATCGTCAAGGTAAGGCTCTTTTTAATCGAAAAACCTTGACGTGAATCAAAGAACACTCACGTGGAAACCTTCACTCGCGTTGCCAGGGCAGAGTGCCGTAGCTGTTGCGGTAGACCTTGTCCGGCTTGGGATGGGTGAACTTCAAGCCGGTCCGGGTGTCATCGACCCGAAGGCAGATGCTTTCGACCAGGCCCTGGTCGTAGCCGATGGCGATCACGCGCTTCATGTTCAGGCCGGTGCCCCGCAGGCCCGCCCTTGGGCCAGGAGACCCACAACATGCCACCGGGACGCAGGTGCGGGTGGCATGTGGCCAGGTCCTCGCGCAACCGTTCGGCCTTGGTGGCGAACAGGTGCAGGTAGTCGCGGCCGTGCGGTCGAACGCCCATCTTCTGGGCCACCGTGCGCTGTTCGTTGGGGCGTTGTTCTTCGGGGCGCTGGGTCATGGCGCCGGTGTGCACCGGGGTGGTGCCAGTGAGACGCCGACTTCAGGTGGGCCGATGACCCACGGCGCGCAGCAGGTAGGGCAAGAGACGCTCGGCGATGTCGTGGCCGGGCGAGGGGCCCTCACCTTCGGTCGGTGGAACCAGGAAGGTGTGACTCACCATCGGCCCGATGACCAACTCGGCCACCACCAAGGGGTCCTCCACCGGTGGGATCTGGCCGCGGTGCGCGGCGCGCTCCAACAGGGCCAGGACTCGACTTTGCAGGGGCAGGACGAAGGCGTCGAAGAGGACGTCGGCCAGGGCCTGGTTGTGGGCGGCCTCGCCCAGAACGGCGCGAAGAAGACGACCTGAAGGGCCCTGAAGGGCGTCCGCCTTGTCATGGAGCAGGGCCCCCAGGTCGCTTTCGAGGCTTCCGGTGTCGTGGTCGGGCCCCAGGTTCTCGGCCCAGGCCTGGGCGGCTCCCACCACCAGATCCTGTTTGGAACGCCAGCGGCGGTAGAGGGTGGCGGTGGAGACCCCGGCCCGTCGTGCGACGGCGGCGGTGGTCAGACCGCTGTAGCCGTGCCGTTGGAGTTCGGCGAGGGTGGCATCCATCAGCGCGCGATCCCGGGTGGCGTCGCGAGGCCTACCTCGGGGGGCGGCCGGCGCGGACGTGTCGGGCAGATGGTCCGTCGTCATGGGAGGAATCCTATCGACTCCACCTCTTGGAAACGAAACGTTTTCGTTTAGTATCTGTGTCATGGTTAACACCGAGACCCCCAGCCAACCCCTCACCCTGACCACCGAGATCCCGCCGATCGTGGCGCGGCTGGGCGCCTCCT
>NZ_ANBD01000008.1 GCF_000341005.1 Nocardiopsis alkaliphila YIM 80379
ACGCGCCCAACTGCGGGCCCTGCGCCGGCTGCTCGTCGAGGAGCGACCCACCCTGGAGAAGGCGCTCCAGGACGACCTGGGCAAACCCGCGCTGGAGGCGCACACCACCGAGATCGGTTACGTGATCAACGAGATCGACCACACGCTCAAGCACCTGGCCTCCTGGCTCAGACCCAAGCGGGTGACGGTGCCCATGGCGATGGCCCCGGCCAAGGCCCGGTGGGTGCGCGAGCCGCTCGGCGTGGTGCTGATCATCAGCCCGTGGAACTACCCCATCAACCTGACGCTGGCGCCGTTGGTGGGCGCGCTGGCCGCGGGCAACGCCGCGGTGCTCAAGCCCAGTGAACTGTCACCGGCCACCTCGAGCGCGTTGGCCGAGTCGTTGCCGCGCTACCTGGACGGTGAGGCGGTGGCCGTGGTCGAGGGCGGGGTGGCCGAGAGCACCACCCTGTTGGAGGAGCGTTTCGACCACATCTTCTACACCGGCAACGGGGCGGTGGCGCGCATCGTGATGGCGGCCGCGGTCAAGCACCTGACGCCGGTGACCCTGGAGCTGGGCGGTAAGAGCCCGGCGGTGGTGGAACCGGGGGTGGACATGGCCACGACCGCGCGCCGGTTGGCCTGGGGCAAGTTCACCAACGCCGGGCAGACGTGTGTGGCGCCCGACTACGTGTTGGCCATCGGAGCGAGCGCGGCGGAGTTGCAGCGTGAGCTGGCGGCGGCGATCACCGAGATGTTCGGGGCCGACCCCAAGGCCAGCCCGGACTATGGGCGCATCGTCAACGAGCGTCACCTGGAGCGGCTGAGCGCCCTGCTGGACAGCGGTGAGGTGGTCGCCGGCGGGCGTGTGGATCGTGAAGACCTGTACATGGCGCCCACGGTGCTGGGGAACGTGGACCCCTCCAGCCCGGTGATGGCCGAGGAGATCTTCGGTCCGATCCTGCCGGTGGTCTCGGTGCCGGACCTGGACGCCGCGATCGCGTTCGTCAACGAGCGGGACAAGCCGTTGGCGTTGTACGCCTTCACGGACTCGCAGGTGACCAAACGGCGTCTGCTCACCGAGACCTCCTCGGGCGGGGTGGGCTTCGGGTTGCCGATCGCCCACCTGGCCGTGCCGGACCTGCCCTTCGGCGGGGTGGGGGAGAGCGGTATGGGCGCCTACCACGCGCAGGCATCGATCGACACGTTCTCGCACGTCAAGTCGGTGTTGGACAAGTCCTTGGCCTTGGACACGATGCGGTTGGCCTATGCGCCGATCACGCAGTTCAAGGAGAAGGTGCTGCGCAGGATGCTGTGAGGGCAGGGGCGGCCCGAACACGCAGGATGGGCGTGTTCGGGCCGGTGTGCGTTACCCCGATGCGCTTCAGTCCATGGAGCGGGCGTCGCTGTAGGCGGTGCCGCCCACCATGTCCGATCCCATCATCTCGCTGACGGTGACGAACTCATAGCCTTCATCGGAGAGGCGGTCCAAGACCTCGGGGATGGCCTCGACGCTGGTCTTGTGGATGTCGTGGAAGAGTACGACGCTGCCCTGGCCGGTTTCCCGAGTGGTGATGTCCACGGTCTTGGCGGGGTCCCGGTGCTGCCAGTCGAGGGTGTCCACGTCCCAGAGCAGCATGGGTTTGTCGATGGCGCCGCGCGCGGTGTCGTCGAGTGAACCGTAGGGCGGGCGCATGGTGGCCGGTACCTGGCCGGTGGCCCTCTCGATGGCCTGGTCGGTGCGTTTGAGGTCGTCCTTGATCTGGTCGGCCGACAGGGTGGCCAGGTCGGCGTGGTCCCAGGTGTGGTTGCCCACCTCATGGTCCTGGTCGACCATGCGCCGGACCACGTCGGTGTAGGCGTCGATCTTGGAGCCTAGGACGTAGAAGGTGGCCTTGGCGTCGTGCTCGTCGAGCATGTCCAACAGCTCGTCGGTGTGTTCGCCGGGGCCGTCGTCGAAGGTCAGCGCCACGCATTCGACCTCGGCGCAGTCGGGTGCCTGGCGGACGTCGGCGGCGGCCGGCGCCGCGGTCAGGGTGAGCAGGCCGGTGGTGGTCAAGAGCCCGCCCACGGCGATCTTGTGCATCAAAGAGGTAACGTTCACGCGTTGGAATGTATGTCAAGGTGCGCCTGAGGGCAAAGAAAGATCCACTTCAGGGCCTACGGAGTGAGTAAGGACTCCTTGTACTCGGTCGGGAATGGAATCCGGATCCGCCCATGGATGCGGCGATGTGGTGGTCCAGGTCCGGCTCCGTGGGTAATGGGGATCCCATTGCCCGAATCGACCTTTAGTCGATCCGGGCGTCGGTGAGGATTTCGCCGGCGGGCAGGCCCTGCAGGCCGAACATCTCCTCGACCGTCACGAAGTGGTAGCCCTGCCGGTGCAGCCCTTCCAGGATCTCGGGGAGGGCGTCGACGCTGGTCTTGTGGATGTCGTGGAAGAGCACCACGCTGCCGGGCTTGGATTCCTTCAGGGCGTGGCGGGTGATGGCCTTGGTGTCACGGTTTCGCCAGTCCATGGTGTCCACGTCCCACAGGACGAGCGGGTGAGGACTGGCCTCGCGCACGGTGTCGTTGAGTGAACCGTAGGGTGGGCGCATGGTGACCGGGAGGCGGCCGGTGACCTGCTCGATGGCCTTGTCGGTACGTTCGAGGTCCTTGCGAACCCCCTCGGCGGACAGACCGGTCAGGTCGGCGTGGGCCCAGGTGTGGTTGGCGACCTCGTGGCCCTCGGTGGCGGTGCGTTCCACGATCTCGGGGAACTCCTTCACCAGGGAGCCCAGGACGTAGAAGGTGGCCTTGGCGTCGTACTCGGCCAGGTGGTCCAGGAGTTCGTCGGTGTGTTCGCCGGGGCCGTCGTCGAAGGTGAGCGCCACGCACTTGAGGCGTTGGCACTCCAGGGTGACCCCCGGGTCGGTGACGTCGGGGTCCACGATCAGGGGTTCGGGTGAGTCGTGGCTGTCCACGGCCGCGTCCCGTGCCTGGTGGCCGAGTTCGGACAGGTGCGGTTCGATGACCTCTGGGGCGATGGGCACCAGGATCTCGTCCCCGGGCTCGGCGTCGGGGATGTGCTCGGGGGCCATGCGTACGGCGAGGCCTCCGGCGGTGCTGAAGGCCAGATCGGCCAGAGGGGAATCGTCCCAGGATTCGGCGTTCTTCCAGAGTCGTTCGGTTTCGTCGAGGTCGACGGTCTCGTCGAGATCGTCGGTGTCCTGGATGACGTCGGTGTCGGGACCGTTGAGGACGGTTTCCGCGGAGTCGGCTTCGATCTTCTGCTCGGGTGTGGGGGAGGCGGCGGCCTCTCCTTGCCCGGATTCAGGAGCTTCGGCTCGGGCGGCGATCTCACCGAGCAGGCCGGGAAGTTCTTCGGCGGTCAGGTCGTATTCGCTGCGAAGGACCTCGGCCAGGTCCAGGTGGGCCTGGCCGAGCGCCTGTTCGTTCTTGAACAGGGAGGTCCAGGGCAGGACCTGATCGGTGTGGGCGTCGTACCACAGGGTGCTGGAGGAGTCGGTCTGTTCGGCCGTGGAGTCGTGCACCTTCAGGCGCAGACCGGTGACGTGTTCGGAGGAACCCAAGAGTTCGACGTCCTGCGTCAGCTTGGGATCGCTCCCGCCGGGGGACTCCTCCAAGAACGCGGTCTGGCGTTGGGCCATGGCGGTGCGCGTGTGGATGGTGAGGGGATGCGCTTGGCCCAGGACCGGATAGCGGTAGCTGACCGTACTGTGTTCGGCCTCTACCGACACGGTGCGCGTGTGTTGCTCGGGTAGGGCCACCGAGGCGAATCCGATGGCTTCGGTATCGGTCAGGGCGGTGTCCACCGCCTGGCATCCGGGAAGCAGGAGCAGACCCAGAACGACACTGACAGTGATGTTTCGTCGCAGAGAGGTGTCAGACACGGGGGGACCTTATCGAAAGTGGACACCCAAAAGTTAATCAGAGAGCGACGAGGCCAATGCTCAGGGTGACCAAATGCCTTTGGTCGCGTCGAAGGTGGGACTCGACGGCCCGACCCGCGTCCGGGCGTGTCGAGTCCACTCTCGGAAGGTCTATCCGTTCAGCGCGGCGGCCACGATGGCGCGTGTTCGCTCCAGGACCGGCGTGTGCTCGTGGGGCCGGGAGGTCTTGGGCAGGTGCACGTGGCCCGAGAGCGCCCCCGAACCGGTGCGATCACGCAGGAGCGTGTTGCGGTAGGCGATCTCATTGGACAGGTAGTCCCCGCCGCCACCGGATCGAGCGCTCGACCCCGCTCCGGGACCCTGGGGGCGCGTCACCGGTTCGCCCTCACCGGCGGGGATTTCGGTGACCTCGGTGTTGGCCACCACCGTGAACTCCCCTCCCACGGTGCGGACGATGTGTTCCACCGGCAGGGAGGTGCGAGTCCACTGAGGGCCGGGCCCTTCGGGCAGGGGAATGGGGCCGGTGCGGCTCGCCCCCAGGTTGTCGATGCCCCCACCGCGCCAGGCACCGTTGTGGACCTCCAGGTCGAAGCGGTCGGGCCGGCCTCGGCTGAGGGTGATGACGGCGTCGGCGACCCTGTGTCTGGGGGTGAGGGCCTCTTCGACCATGCCGTGGGTGAAGTCGTCCCAGCGCACCGGGAACAACGCCGAACGCACCACGGCGGTGCGCTCGCCCACGGGGAAGGTCCAACCGTGCAGGGCCAGGGCGGCGGCCCCCGAGGGGTTGGAACATCCCAGGTCCTGATCCAGGTGGAAGGGGTCGAAGCCGGTGACCACCACGCGCAGCCATTTCTCTCCCGGAGGGAAGTCGGGGTCGGTCAGGCCGCGTGAGGTCTTCTCCCACAGGTGCAGGAGTTCGGTGCGTTGGACCTGGCTCAGGTCGAAGGTGGGCCTCCAGGTGCGCAGCCGCGCCGACAGCATCAGGCGGGTCCAGTACAGGGGGCGATCGTCCATGGGGCCGGCGGGTGTGCGGGTGGCTTCGGTCCACAGGTGGAAGGCGTGGGAGGCGACCACCCGCCGGGCCCGTTCGAAGGTGGTGGCCTCGCGCAGGTCGGCGGCCAAGAGGGGGTCGGTGGCCGCGAACCCGGATCGGGCCAGAAGGCTCCGAGGGAGGGGGAGTCGGGCGCGGTTCTCTTCGGGGGTGGTGTCGTGGTGCACGGGGCCGGCTTGTCTGAATCGAGGGAGGGGGTGGGTCCGCCGAGTCTAACGCCCCTCGGTGGGGAACGAGCCTGAAAGGCCCTGGGGGCGATCGATCCTTGACGCCGGGGCTGGATTGTGGGGCCCGGACTTGGCACAGTGGTGAATCGACCCTCGTCCCTCTCAATGGAGAGAAACACCTATGCCGAATGGTGCACTTCCCGACACCCGGGTTCTCGTCGACCGTGCGCGGACCGCTCTGGAACGGTGCGGTGCGACCCACCTGCCCGAACCCGTCGGGGCACCCGGGCGGGCTCGCACTCCGATCACCGGCCAGGACCTGTTCCCGGTGGAGTTCGATACCCCCGCCAGCGCCGAGGAGGCCGTGAGCGCGGCCTCGCACGCCTTCACCTCCACCTGGCGGGACACGCCCGCACCCGAACGAGGGCGTCTGGTGCACCGTCTGGGTGAGCTGTTGCGCGAGCACAAGGAGGACCTGGCCGATCTGGTGACCATCGAGGCGGGCAAGATCCGCTCCGAGGCACTGGGCGAGGTGCAGGAGATGATCGACATCTGTGACTTCGCCGTGGGTCTGTCGCGCCAGCTGTACGGGCGGACCATGCCCTCGGAACGGCCCGGGCATCGATTGATGGAGACCTGGCACCCGTTGGGCGTGGTGGGTGTGATCACCGCGTTCAACTTCCCCGTGGCGGTGTGGTCGTGGAACACGTGTGTGGCCTTGGTGTGCGGTGACACCGTGGTGTGGAAGCCCTCGGAGCTGACGTCGTTGACCGCCTTGGGCTGCCACGGGTTGTTGATGCGCGCGGCCGCCGACGTGGGGGCGCCGGCCGACGTGCACCGGGTGGTGTTGGGCGGCGCCGAGGTCGGCGGCGTCTTGGTGGACGAGGCCCGGGTGGCGTTGGTGTCGGCGACCGGCTCCACGGCGATGGGCCGGGCGGTGGCGCCGAAGGTGGCGGCCCGAATGGGGCGTTACCTGCTGGAACTGGGTGGTAACAACGCCGCGGTGGTGACCCCTTCGGCCGATCTGAACCTGGTGGTGCGCGGCAGCGTGTTCGCGGCGGCGGGCACGGCCGGGCAGCGGTGCACGACCCTGCGCCGGTTGATCGTGCACGAGGACGTGGTGGATCAGGTGTGCGAGCGTGTGGTGGACGCCTACGGTCGGTTGAAGGAACGGGTGGGTGACCCCTTCGAGGGGTCGACGCTGGTGGGCCCTTTGGTGGGCGAGCGTGGCCACGAGGCGATGCGTGGTGCGTTGGAGCGGGCCCGCGCCGACGGGGGACAGGTGCTCGTGGGCGGTGGGCGCCGGTTGGAGAAGGAGGCCGAGGAGGCTTTCTACGTGGAGCCGGCGGTGGTGCGTATGCCCTCCCAGAGCGAGGTGGTCCAGGAGGAGACGTTCGCGCCGATCCTGTACGTGCTCTCCTATCGGACCTTGGAGGAGGCGGTGGAGTTGCACAACGGGGTACCCCAGGGTCTGTCCTCGGCGATCTTCACCCAGGATCAGGCCGAGGCCGAGAGGTTCTTGTCCGCGGCCGGGTCGGACTGCGGGATCGTCAACGTCAACATCGGTACCTCGGGGGCCGAGATCGGTGGTGCCTTCGGAGGTGAGAAGGACACCGGTGGGGGGCGCGAATCGGGTTCGGACTCGTGGAAGGCGTACATGCGGCGGGCCACCAACACGGTCAACTACGGGGGTGAGTTGCCCTTGGCCCAAGGGGTGGAGTTCCTCTAGCCGGTGAGCGAGGACCCCGTGGCCGTGCCGCAGGGCACGAGCTCGGGGTTCGACACGCCTCAAAAAGACGTGCGCAATAGTATTGTGTCCAACTTATTTTTTGTTACGGTGTCGTTGACGACCACGTGAGCGTGAGGGAGGGGAGATGGCCGATACCGACGAGGGGGACCCCCTCGCCTTGGACAATCAGCTCTGCTTCGCCCTCTACACCGCTTCCCGGGCCCTGACCGGGTTCTATCGGGAGATCCTGACCGATCTGGGCCTGACCTATCCGCAGTACCTGGTGATGTTGGTGCTGTGGGAACGGGGCACCTTGCCCGTCAAGGAGCTGGGGCTATCGCTGAGTCTGGACACCGGTACGCTCTCGCCCCTGCTGCGTCGAATGGAAGGGGCGGGGCTGGTGACCCGCACCCGCGGGCCCGAGGACGAGCGCATCGTGCACGTGGGCGTCACCGAGGAGGGGGAGCGGCTGCGCGAGCGAGCCGAGGAGATCCCCCATCGGGTCCTGTGCGCCACCGACCTTCCGCCGGAGGGGGTCAAGGACCTGCGCGTGCTGTTGGACCGTCTCACCCGTTCGGTGACCGGTACCGAACGGGAACCGAACCACACCGATCCGGGGCCCGGCACGAGGCCTGGCCCCAAGGGAGGGTAACCATGGCTTTTCAGAAGTTGTACACCGCCAACGCCACCGTCACCGGTGAGGGTCGCAAGGGCACTGGCAAGACCGACGACGGTCGTTTGTCGGTGGACCTGTCCGTGCCCAAGGGGGTGGGCGGTGACGACGGCCCGGGCACCAACCCCGAGCAGCTCTTCGCCATCGGCTACGCCGCCTGCTTCCACGGCGCCCTGAAGAAGGGGGCCGCGCAGAACAAGACCAAGGTGGAGGGCTCCACCATCGACTCCGAGGTGACCCTGGGCAAGGACGAGGCCCTGGACCTGGTGGTGGCGCTGACCGTGACCCTGCCGGGTCTGTCGCAGCAGGAGGCCGACGAGCTCGTGGCGGCCGCCCACCAGGTGTGCCCCTACTCCCGTGCCACGCGCGGCAACATCCGGGTCGACCTGGTCGCCAAGACCGCCTGAGCGAGCGTCCCCGGCGGGGCCGTGCACATGTCGTGTGCGGCCCCGCCGTCGTGCTCGGGCACCGCGAGGTGTCACAGGGCGCGGAAGGCCGCCAGGCGTCGCTCGAAAACCAGGTCGACCGGGTGCGCGGTGGTGCGTGAGCGGTCCATGACCATCACCATCTGTCGGATGCCCGGGCGCAGCAGGGTGGTCGCCGCGTGGGTGAAGGCCTCAGGGTCCAACAGGGGCTCGGCGCCCAGAACCAGGGGTCGGCGGGCGGCCTGCTCCACGTGGAACCAGCCGTGCCTTTCGTCCCAGGTCAGCAGCAGATCATCGCGCTCGGTGCCCTGCAAACGGATCAACGCGCTTCGGATGTCCTGGTGTTGTAGTTGACTCTGAGGAAAACACACCTGAGGTGAACGAGGGATTTCCTTACGGAGTCGGTCGGCGCAGGCGTAGATGTAGGCATGGTGATTGAGCGGCCAGGGGATGGTGTTGGCGTCACTGTAAAGGAGACGGTTATTGATCATGGATACGGTGAAGTCCTCTTGCATGGGTGGTCGTGGGATCAGGAACCTTCGAGAACGGTGAACAGCACCGTTACCGGGTAACCGGAGTGTGCGCCACGCAGGGTCACCACGCGTTCGCGTCCTTGGTTTCGCTCACGCCGTGATTCCTTGGGCTCGTCGAGCTCGGCCTTCCAACGGGCGACCACACCGTCGGGTCCGAAGAAGCAAGAGGCGTGATCACTGTTGCGGGCGGCGGCGTAGTGCACGATGCTCTGGCCATCGGTGTCGGTGACGCAGGTGGTCAGGCCCGGCCATAGGGCGGGATCGCGCTCGAGTACCTCCGCCATGTCGCGGGCGCAGGCGATCATCCGCCGAGGGCCCGGGATGAGCGGTTCGATGGGAAACGCGGGGCCCTTTCGGCGGCGTGGCAGTGGAAGGGGGCGTTCGGTCACGGTGAGTGAGTTCAAGGGATCACCCTTCAATGATTATCCGTACTGCTTTCTTCGTGAATGAGGGATTCGCGTCTTGCTTTCTCGACGTACAGGTTCAGCGACTCGCACGTAATTCTTCGAATCCATTTCTTCGGTCCGATCTTTACCGACTCCAGTTCTCTGGAATAGCAGAGATCGTAGACCACGCGTTCGGACACATCCAGAATTTGCGCAGCCTTGCGAACGCTGACCAGGAGCTTCTTCTGCTCGATGACGCGGATGTCCCGCGGCTCAGTCATGGTGTGAACCTAGCAATCGTAAGTGGCCTGTGTACAGAGATGAGGTAAGGTTCGCCCTCAGCCTATTAGGGCCTGTATGTCAAGGATCGGGACTTTAGTCACTGGCGGCGGTGGGAGTTTCGACTTCGCTTGCCTTTGCGAGCTTTTGCAGGCCTTGAAAGAACGATCACTCGGAGAAGTCCAAAAAGAAGGAAGATTTTTTTCCGTGATCTTCGTCGCTCGGTGCGCGCATGAAAAAGGGCGTGAGGAAGATTCTTCCGCACGCTCGCTTTTGGGTTCTGGGAGGGGAGGGGTGAAGACCCCGGCTGACCAGGGGCGGAAGGGTCCGGACATGAGACGGGGAGGGCTTCGAAGCCCTCCCCACAAAAGCCGTCCCCTAGGGATCAGACGGCGGTGTCCAGCAGCAGCAGTCGGTCCAAGATGTCCTGCAAGGTGACCAGACCCACCAGGTTCCCCTCGTCCTCGACCAGGGCCAGATGGTTGCGGCTCTCCCGCATGATGCCCATGGCCGCGTACATCGGTGTGGCCGGGTCCAGGGTCAGCACCGGACGCATCAGGTCCGCCGCGGTGGTCTGGGCCTGCCCGGTCAGGGCCTCACGTACGTGCACCACTCCCACCGGCTCGTCGTGTTCCATCACGACCAGACGCAGGTGGGTGGACTCGCGGGAGACCCGCTTGATCTCCTCCACTCCGGCGTCGGGTCCCACCCAGGCGATCTCCTCGCGCGCGGTGATGTGTTCACTGATGGGCTGGGAGTTGACCTCCAAAGCGGTGGCCAGCTGGTCGCGACGTTCGGGATCCAGGGCACCGGCCTTGGCCGAATGCTCCACCAACTCGCGCACGTCCTCGGGGTTGTGTCCGCTGATCAGCTCGTCCACGGCCTCCACACCGAAGCGGTGCAGGACCCGGTTGGCCATGTTGTTGAGCATGACGATCACCGGACGGGTCACCCACATGAACGCCCGCATGGGGATGGCCAGCAGGGTCGCCGACTTCTCCGGGTGCGAGATCGCCCAGGACTTGGGGGCCATCTCACCCACGACCAGGTGAAGGAAGGTCACGATGATCAAGGAGAAGGTGAACGAGAGCGCGTAGGCGATCCCGTCGGGCAGACCACCGAAGAGCGGCTCCAACAACTGGTGGAAGGCCGGTTTGGAGATCGCACCCAAGGCCAGGGTGGCCAGGGTGATACCCAATTGGGAGCCGGCCAACAGTAGCGACAGGTCACGGGCGCTCTTGAGCGCGGCCCGTGCCGAGACGCTGGTGTGGGCGGCCTCCTCCAAGCGGTAGCGGCGGGCCGCCACCAGGGCGAACTCGATGGCCACGAAGAAGGCGCTCAACGCGATGAACACCACGGTCAGCACCAACGCCAACCACACGTTCATGTCACTCATGCCCGCACCTTCCTCAGCTCCTCGTCGGCGACTTCGCGCAACCTGACCTCGACCGTGTGCGGCACGTGCCGCTGGACGGCGTTCACGGTCAGTATCAGCGCCATGTCGGGGTCGCCCTCATGGGCGCTGGACGGTCGGGGCAGGAGCAGTTCGATCCGATCGCCCACCCGCGGCAGCCGGGGCAACTCGTGGATGACCAGACCGCCCAGGGTCTCGTAGTCGCCCTGGGGCAGGTCGTACCCGATGAGACGTTCGACCTCGTCGATGTGCAGGGCACCGGGGACCAGATAGCCGTTCTCACCACCCAAGGGGGCGGGGGAGTCCTCCTCGGGGGTGTGCTCATCGGCGATCTCACCGACCAGCTCCTCGGCCAGGTCCTCGATGGTGACGACGCCGGCCAGGCCGCCGTACTCGTCGACCACGCACGCGAACTCCTCGTCGGCTTCACGGAGTTGGTCGATGACCCCTGGCAGAGGCAGGGAGACCGGAACCATGACGGTGGGCCGGGCCACCTGGCTCACCCTTATGCCCGATAGGTCGCGATCGCCCAGGGCGAGTACGTCGCGCAGGCAGATCACACCGACGATGTCGTCCACGCCCTGACCCAGGACGGGGAAACGGGAGTGACCCGAGGCCATGAGTTCCACCACGCGGCTGACCGGGTCGCCCTCCTCCACCGTGGTCACCTCCGGACGCGGGATCATCGCGTGTCCGGCGGTGCGCTCGGGAAAGTCCAGGGTGCGGTCGAGCAGGGTGGACACCTCGGCGGGCAGGTCGCCGCTCTGGCGAGACTCGGCGATGATGCGCTCCAGGTCGCGGGGCGTGGCCGCGTGTTGGACGTCCTCGACCGGAGTGATGCGCACGAGTTTGAGCAACCCGATGGAGGCCTGGTCGAACAACCAGATCACGGGGCCGAAGATCTTCAGGTAGATACCCGTGGACAGTGCCAGCCGGCGAGCGACCGGTTCGGGTCGGGCGATGGCCAGGTTCTTGGCGAAGAGCTCCCCGAACACCATCTGGACGATGGTGGAGAAGAGCAGGGCCAGAACGGTACCGATGGCCAGACCGGTGCCGGCGGGTACACCGGCTCCACCGAGCAGTTCCCCGACACCGGCACCGATCATCGGTTCGGCCACGTAACCGACCAGAAGCGTGGTGACGGTGATGCCCAGTTGGGCACCGGAGAGCATGAACGAGGTGCGATTGGTGATGTTCAGGGCCCGTTGGGCGCCGTTGTCACCGGCCGCGGCCCGCGCCTTCAGGCGTGAACGGTCCACGGCCATGTAGCCGAATTCCTGGGCGACGAAGTAGCCGGTCGCCACGGTGATCAAGAAGACCACCAATGCCCCGAAGACGATACCGAGGACGGTGCTCATCGGGCACGCACCGCCTGGTTCCGCCTGGTGACAGGGTACTTACGAAGGTGCGCACCCTTCCAAGAAGGGGGCTCGTCGGAGTCGGAGTCACAGCATCCACGGGGGATGCTGTTGGTACTTCGAGACGGGTCCACTGTTCCTCTCCCTGCGCCGTGGCGCGTTGGATGTACGAAAAGTATGTGGTTCTTGGTCGAAGAGGAGACGCCTGGGGCCGGGAAAAGATTCCCGGGTGGGGTTCCCCTCAGGAACCGATCGGCGCGTCGGCGTCGTCGCCGAAGCCGACCCATTCGCGACGGCGGGCCCCGGA
>NZ_ANBD01000009.1 GCF_000341005.1 Nocardiopsis alkaliphila YIM 80379
CCCGGCCGATCTGCGGAATGTAGGTGATCGCGTCGGCACCGTTCAACAGCGCCGGTGAGCATCCGTGGTCCTCGGCGCCCACGGCCAGACACACGTCGTGTTCCAGGGGGGCGGCGTGCAGGGGAACGGCGCCCTTGGCCAGTTCCACGGCCACGACCTTGTATCCGTCGGCGCGGATCGCCTCCAAGGCCTGGGCGGTGGTGGCGAAGCGTTCGTGGGGGACCTTGGCCGCGGTACCCAGGGCGGTCTTGCCGACCTTGGGGTCGTCCGGGTCCGCGCTGTTACCGGTGATCCAGAGCCGGTCGACACCGAAGGTGGCGCAGGTACGCAAGATGGAGCCCAGGTTGTAGGGCTGGGTGACCGATTCGACCATCAGGGACAGTCGTGTCTGGGTGAGCCTGCGCCACTGGCGGTTCAGGCGTTTGACGTCGGTTGGACGCAACTGCGTGCTCAACTGCGGTGTGTTCCTCGCGGGTGTGGGCCGGGCGGTCCGGCTCTGGTCGATCAAGAGTACCGGTCCGAGCGCCGAGGCGCACGTGGGACCCGGGACAAGTGGCGCAAAGAGGGTGCTCGGGGTTCAAGACGCCGATGCGGGGTGCACGGTCAGCACACGAAAACCGGCACGGGAGGTGAGGCGCTCGCTGGGATGCCCCTGGTTCTGGAGCCATTTCTGTAGGGAGTCCGAACCCAGATGACGTTGAACGACCAGGTGGGCGACCCCCTGTGGGGAGAGCCGCCCCAGCCAGGTGAGCAGCAAGGTGTGCAAGACGCTCTTGCCCACCCGGATGGGCGGGTTGGACCAGATCACGTCGAAGGGGCCCGACAGGTCGGTGGCGGTGGGCCGAGTGGTGGTGCCCTGTACCTGCTCCAAGGCCAGGCCCCCTTCGGGGGTGACCACGGCGAAGCGGGCCCGGTCCAGACCGTGCTCGGCGGCGTTGCGGCGGGCCAGGGCCACGGCGCGTGCGTTGACGTCCACACCCAGTACGTGGGAGGTGGGAGAGCGGTGGGCCATGGTCAGGGCGATGGGGCCGTACCCACAGCCCACGTCGAGAAGGCGACCGTGCTCGGGTGGGGCGGGGACGCTCTCCAACAGGACGCGGGTGCCGAGGTCGACCTTGTCGGGAGAGAAGACCCCGCGGTCGGTGTGCAGGCGCAGGTGGAGGTCGGGCAGGACCAGGTCGGCCGTGGAGGGCCGGCTGGCGGAGCCTGGGGCGGAGTCGAAGTAGTGCTGGGCCACGCCGTGACGCTACCAGCAGGCCAGGGCTGATCGGGTCGGCAAAAACCTTTCCCATGGGGGGAAACGAAAGGACCAACCACCATGGGATACGGGCGATTCGCACGTGATGATGGGAAGAGGCGAGGTTTGTGGGGGAGCGTATGCGAGCACGGATAGGGGACCGATTGGTCGTCGAGAGCGCGAACGCCGACACCCACCGCCGTACGGGGGTGGTCACCGAGGTCCAGGGGCCGCGGGGCGAACCGCCCTACCGGGTCTGTTGGCTCGGTCCGGAAGGGGGCCGCCGGGCGTTGGTCTACCCGGGACCCGACGCGCACATCGAACACACGGCGCATGCGAGGGGAGTCGATGGCATGCAGACGATGAAACGATGGAACGTCGACGTGGTCGTGGCCGAGGAGAGCGAGGGAGACTCCAGCCGGACCTGGGCCGAGGTGGGTCTGGTGGCCGAGGACGGTACCGCCCTGCGAGGTCATGGCATGGCGCGTAAGCACCCGGCGGACCTGGAATCGCCCGAGATCGGGGAGGAGTTGGCGGTCTCGCGTGCCCTGTCGGACCTGTCCCGGCAGTTGCGTCAGGTGGCGGCCGATGACATCAACGACAACACCGGTTCGCCGTGGCGGCCCACGTGAGGTGACCGAGACGAAGCGGTGCCTGCGGGCCGGTCGATAGGGATGTGAACAGGCCCTCGGTGTGAGCCGGGGGCCTGTTCGTGTGTCCGGGATGGTGGGATCGAGGGGAAAGCCGAGGCCACAAGTGGTCACCGTGGAGGCGGGGACCGGGCCCGTGGGACGGTCGGATCAGGCACACTCGAAAAGTCGGATCATCGACCAAGGAGATCTTGTTGGCCACCTCTTCGGGACCGCAGGCCGAACCGACCAGGGTGCTCGGCACCGTCGACGCGGCCGCCATCGGTGCCGCGGCGATGCTGGGAGCCGGGGTGTTCTCGGTTTTCGCACCGGCGGCGTTGGGCGCCGGTGCCTGGCTTCCGGTCGCCATCGTCATCGCCGGCGCGGTCGCCTACTGTAATGCGATCTCGTCGGCCCGTTTGGCCGCCCGCCACCCCGAGGACGGGGGGACCTATGTGTACGGGCGTGAAAGACTCGGTGAACTCTGGGGCTACCTGGCCGGTTGGGCGTTCGTGGTGGGCAAGGTCGCCTCGTGTGCGGCCATGGCGCTGACGCTGGCCACCTATGTGCTGCCAGGCTGGGAACGGCCCGTGGCGGTGGCCACGGTGGTGGCGTTGGCCGCCGTGAACTATCGGGGACTCAAACGTTCCACACTGGTGATCAAGGTCCTGCTGGTGATGGTGCTGGCGGTGCTGGCCGCGGTGTTCGTGGCGATGGTGCTCAGTGGGCGCCTGGCCGCAGTGGTCGAGGTCGACGGTATGGGGCCCTGGCCTGGATCCTTCGGGGTGTTGGGTGCGGCCGGAATGATCTTCTTCGCCTTCGCCGGTTACGCCAGGATCGCGACGTTGGGCGGGCGGGTGCGTGAGCCGCGCACGACCATCCCGCGTGCTATCGGCCTGGCGTTGGGCGGGGTGTTGGTGCTGTACCTGGCGATCGGCACCGGATTGTTGATCGTGTTGGGCCGGGAGCGGCTGACCACCTCGGAGGCGCCCCTGGTGGACGCGGTTCGGGTGGCCGGCTTCCCGACGCTGGTGCCGTTCGTGGTGGCCGGGGCGGTGCTGGCGTGCGCGGGCGCGTTGATGTCGTTGTTGTTGGGGGTCTCGCGCACGGTGGCGGCGATGGCCCTGGACGGGCATCTGCCGCGATACCTGGGGCGGGCCCACCGGCGTTTCGGTGTGCCGCATCGGGCCGAGGTGGTGGTCGCCGCGGCGGTGATCGCCCTGGTCTTGGTGGGTGATCTGAGCGGGGTCATCGCCTTTTCGGCGTTCGGTGTGCTGGTCTACTACGCCATCGCCAACGCTTCGGCCCTGAGGCTGGGGCCCGATGAGGATCGTCCGCCGCTGCTCGCCCCGGTGGGCGGCCTGGTGGGCTGTGTGGTGTTGGCGACCAGCCTGCCCTTGGCGGTGGTGGTCCTCGGCGTGGTGGTGCTGGGGGCCGGTGCGGGTCTGTGGTGGTTGCGCCACAGGGTCTTGGGCTGAAGCCGGTCCCGGAGGGCGTCCGGGACCGGCCACGAACGGCTCCCCTCCTTCTCAGTGATCCGGGTGAGAGGTGAGGAACTCCAGGCCCCGCTGCGCCGTCGTGGATAGACGCAGCCGGGGAAGTTCCTCGGGGGTGAACCAGCCGCAGTCGACGGTGGAACCGTTCTCTTCGGTCACGTGGGGTCGGGTGGGTGCTCCCACGTGTACGTGGGAGAAGACCCAGACCGCGTAGATGTCGGTGCCGCCGGTCGATGGGAGGCGACGGTGACTGGCCACGGTGATGAGCGCGCCGACCACACCCCTTTGGCCGGTCTCCTCCAAGACCTCGCGGCGCAGGGCGGCCCGTACGTCCTCACCGGTGTCCACGCCGCCGCCGGGCAGGTGCCAGGTGCCGGCGGCGGGGAAGCCTTCGGCGATCTTGCTGAGCAGGATGCGTCCGGCGGGGTCGGTGACCAGGCCGTAGGAGGCGAAACGGCGCAGCCTGGGCGGTTCCTGGGGGGCGGGCTCGGGTTCGGCGTCGGCCAGGTGGCGCGCAAGGGGTGTGAGCCCTTCGGCGGGCAGCACGCTGGGCCAGGCCGAGGACAGGTGGGGCTCGGCGAAGATGATGCGATCCACGTGCAGGGCCCGACTGTGGGACAGGCTCACGGTCTCGGTGAGTACGTCCAAGGCCACCAAGGGCGCGTCCGAGGCCAGGTTTCCCAGGGTACGGGCGAGTCGGGCCGGGTCCTGACCGAAGAGCACGCGTGCGCCGCGCAGGTGTGGTCCCCGAGGGCCTGAGGTGATCAGGTGCACGGTGACCCTTCGGGCCACCCGGTCGTCGGTGCTCATTGTCAGAGTGTGCCCGAAGGGGTGGGGACACCGAGCATACGCGGCAGGCTGCCCAGGTCGGTGATGGTGGTGATGCCTTCGAAGGGGGCGCGGCCGGAACGGTCGATGATCACCGGGTGCATGCGTGCGGCTATGGCGCCTACCCCGTCGGCCTGGACCTGGTCGCCCACGTGCCAGCAGTCGGTGGGGTCCACGCCCAGACGTTGGGCGGTGTGGTGGAAGATACGCGGGTCGGGCTTGCCGGCTCCGGCACTGTCGGCGCAGACCACGGTGTGGAAGTAGCCGGTCAGTTCCATGGCCTGGAGCTTGGCGTGCTGGAGGGCTTCGATGCCGTTGGTGAGCACGGCCAGGCGGTATCCGGCCTGGCGCAGAGCGGCCAGGGTGGAGTGGGTGTCGGGGTAGACCTGCCAGGCGGAGCGGTGGGTGTCCAGGTAGAGGCGATAGAGCTCGTCGCAGTGCTGGTCGGCGACGTTGTTGTGTCCGGCCTGGACGGCCAGGGCGCGAATGCGTTCTCGGCGCTGTTCCTCCAGGGACAGGTGGCCGCGCAGGTAGGCGCCGAAGGAGATCTCGGTCTGGGTGTCCCACAGGGCGCGGGCGGCGCCGAAGTCGGGATGCCCGAGCCGTTCCATGACCGTGCGCAGGCCGGCGGAGGAGGCGGCGACGTCATCGATGAGGGTGTCGTCCAGATCGAAACAGAGCGCGGTCGGGGGTGCGGGTGTGTTCGGCATCGTTCCTCGTTGTGCGTGAGCATGGCAAACATGCCAACGCTAACCGGTCCCATTAGGAGATTTGGTGTAAATACCACCTAAAGGCGTGTGGTCAACATCACCGTGGCGACGGCGTGAGCCTCGTTGATCAGGGAAGTCGCTGGAACCACAGCAGGGAGGTCAGTGCGGTGGCCAGGCAGAGAACGAGGGCGACCAGGACGAAACGCGTGACGATCTCCTCATGTACGAACTCGGTGCCCAGGGAGGAACCGATGTCTTCGTAGACCTCGTCCAGTTCGGTTTCGCTCTCGGCCTCGTAGAAGTGGCCGTCGGTGTCCTGGGCCAGGTCGCGCAGCGCCTCCTTGTCGATGTCGGCGGGCACCTGGTAGCCATCGATCTCGATCATCGCGGCCCCGCTGCCGAAGGCGATGGTGGAGACCGGGACCTCCTCCTCGGCGGCCACGGCCGAGGCCTGGGTGATGTCGCGTCCGCTGGTGTTCTCCCCGTCCGAAAGCAGGACGATGGCCGCCGGTGGCGGATCCTCGTCCGCGTCCTCGTCGAAGCCTCGAATGGCCTCCAGGGAGGCGAACACCCCCTCCCCGATGGCGGTGCCGGGCCCCAGCCGCAGACCGTCGATGGAACCGAGCACCGAGGCGTGGTCCTGGGTGGGCGGGCTCACCACGGTGGCGGTGGAGGAGAAGGACACCAGTCCCACGTTGAAGCGGTCGGGCAGGGTGTCCACGAACCCGCGCGCGGACTCCTTGGCGGCGTGCAATCGATCGGGTTCGATGTCGGTGGCGGCCATCGACAACGACACGTCCACCGCCACGATGATGGTCGCCCGTTCGCGGGGGGACTCCACCGGCATCGCGGGAATGGCCATGGCGGTGATCAGCACCGCCATGGCCAGTGAGAACAGGGTCGCGGGAACGTGCCGGCGCACGTCGGGGCGGTGCGGGGCGACCTGATCGAGTAGCGCCAGGTTGGTGAAGCGCACCGTGTAGTCGCGTCGTTGACGTTGGGCGAAGACGTAGGCGCCCACCAGTACCACGATGAGCAGCAGCCACCACAGCCGCTGGGGCTCCAGGAAGGTCATGATGGCCTCACGTCCCCCGTGCTCGTCCCGGGCGTGGGCCCTTCCCACGCCGTGTTCGTCGCGGCCCGCGTCATCGGGGTGCTCCCGGGGTGTGCCGGGCCATGTGGTGCGCGGTGCGGCGTTGTTCGATGACGAATCGTGCGATATCCAGTACCCAGTCCCGGTCGGTGCGCAACATCAGGTGCTGGACCCCGCAGCGGCGCAGTGCGGCCTGGATGGTCGCGCGTTGGTCGGCGGCGGCCCTACGGTAACGCTCGCGTACCGTGCGGTTCAGACGCACGGTACGCACGCGCCCGGTGGAGGGGTCGCGCAGGGCCACGTCGCCCACCTCGGGCACGTCCAGCTCGCGGGGGTCGACCACTTCGACCACCAGGACCTGGTGGCGTGCGGAGAGTTGGCGCAGGGGACGCTCCCAGTCGACGGTGCCACCGAAGGCGGGGGTGTCCAGGAAATCAGAGATGACCACGCGCAGGCCACGTCGGCGTCGGGTACGCACCAGGTCGGTGATGGCCTCGGCCAAGCCGGCCCGGTCCCTTTCGAGATGGGTCCGGTCGCCGGTGGGCGCCACGGCGATGGTGGCCAGCAGGGCCAACAGCGCCTCCTTGCCGGAGCGGGCCGGCCAACGGCGCACCTGACCCTGGTGCAGGAAGTGGGCACCGAAACGGTCCCCCACCCTTTGGGTGAGCAGGTTGGCGGCCACCAGCGCGCCCACGGCCACTTCGCGTTTGGTGTAGGCGCCGGTGCCGAAGTCCATCCCAGGGGACAGATCCAGCAGGGTCCAGCTCTCCAGCTCCCGGTCGGCGACCAGGTCTCGCACGTGGGGGGTGTCGGTGCGGGCGGTGACCGCCCAGTCCATATGCCGCACGTCGTCCTCGCCGGGCTGGTACAGGCGGGCCTCGGCGGCCTCCGACCCCGGCCCGAGGCGCAATCCGAGGTGTTCGCCGTGCAGGAGCCCTTCTAGGCGGTGCACGATGCGCAAATCCAACCGGCGCAGGGCGGCCCGGAGTCTGGGGTCCGTTCCGATGGCGGGTGCGTTCATGGGCCCGCCCTAGCGGTGCGAGGCGAAGGAGGCGGATTCGCCCGTAGGCGGTTCGTCCCAGATGACACGGGGGGCGGGGACGGCCGACAGGATGCGGTCGACGACCTGGCCGGGGGTGATGCCGTCGGCCAGGGCGTCGAAGGTCAGGACCAGGCGGTGGGCGATGACGTCGTGGGCGAGCACGCGTACGTCGTCGGGCAGGACGTAGTCGCGTCCGCGCAGCAGGGCCAGAGCACGGGCGGAGGCCACCAGGCCCAGGGTGGCGCGAGGGCTGGCACCCACCTCCAAGGCCTGACGCAGGTCGGGCATCTGGTGGTTCTCGGGCTCGCGGGTGGCCATGACCAGACGCACGATGTAGTCGGCGATGAGCTGGTGGACGTGCACGCGTTCGGCGTCGGCCTGGAGTTCGCTCAGGGTGACCGGGTCCAGGACCTGGTGGGCGGTGGGGGGACGAGCGCTCATGCGCCGCAGGATCTCCATCTCCTCGTGGGCCTTGGGGTGGCCGACGTCGACCTTCATCAGGAAGCGGTCGCGTTGGGCCTCGGGGAGGGGGTAGACGCCCTCGGACTCCACGGGATTTTGAGTGGCGATGACGATGAAGGGGTCGGGCAGGGGGTAGGTGGTGCCACCAATGGAGACCTGGCGTTCGGCCATGACCTCCAAGAGGGCGGATTGGACCTTGGCGGGGGCCCGATTGATCTCGTCGGCCAGGATGAAGTTGGTGAAGACGGGACCCAGTTCGACGTCGAAGCTCTCGGTGGAGGGGCGGTAGATGCGGGTGCCGATGATGTCGGAGGGCACCAGGTCCGGAGTGAACTGCAAACGGGCGAAACCGCCGCCGGTGACCTTGGCCAGGGTGGACACGGCCAGGGTCTTGGCGATGCCGGGTACGCCTTCGATGAGGCAGTGCCCGCGGGCCACCAGGGCGATCAAGGAACGCTCCACCATGCGTTCTTGGCCGACGATGACGGTGGAGACCTCGTGCAACGCCGCGCGCAGCAGACGGGTGGGCTCCCCCGGAGCGTTCCCTGGGCTGGAGGAGCCGTTCCCGGGTGAGGTTTGTGCCATGTCCCGCCTTCCCAGTCATCGGACGTCGACCGCGTGGGCACCGATAGGAGTAGGTTTTGATCGACTGTTGGCGACACTACCTGTTCCGGGGCTCGATTTCGGGTGTGCGGCACGGGCGGTGGGCCCAAGCGCCCGTGGTGTGGGGGGAGACCGATGTCGGTACCGACGATGGGGTTGCACGAGACCGATCCACGCCAGTTGGGCGGGTACCGGTTGCTCGGACGGTTGCGCGAGTCGCGGTTGGGTGTGGTCTATCTGGGGCGGGACGGCGCCGGAAACCAGGTGAGCGTGGCGATGCTCAACGACGCCGGGGGGATCGACGAGGCCACCCGGAGACGATTCGCCCACGAGGTGGAGGGCGACTCGGAAGTGGTCGCCGCGCGCACCACTGGTCGTTCGGCGTTGTGGGTGGCCTGCCCCTACGAGGAGGCCGGTGGGGGACCGGACGCGGGAATTTTCTTGGAGCGCGCCGGTCGGGGTGGGCCGGTGGTGGCCGACGGCCCGGTGGTGATGCCGCATTGGGCGGGGGAGCGGGGCGCGTCGGCGGTGCGCTGGAACGCGCGGCCGGGTGGCGCTGACAGCAAGGTGGCGCGTGGGGAGGCCAACTGGTGGTTGATCGGTGCTCTGGGTGCCTTGTTGGTGCTGCTATTGGCGCTGATCTTCGCGTTGTACCTGTGGTTGTTGCAGTTCCCACCCCCGCAACCTCCGGAGATGGGTGGGCAGCCAGAACAGTCGGAGGAGAACGAACCGGGGGAGGGCCAGGAGGACACGCCCACGGTGCCGGGGCCTGGCCCGGGGCCGGAGGGGGACGAGGAGTGGGGAGAGGCCCCGGAGGACAACTTGTGAGCCCCTCCCTTCAGGGGAGTGAGGCCCTGGGCTGCCGTGTGTCCGGGGTGGGGGGACGGCAGGAGTCGAGGGCGGGTGGCCTTGGTGGGGCCTGGAAGATCTTTCGGGGACGGGTGTGGTTTCGCCGGCTCGATCCCCGCTCGCTCTTTTTAAATCTACGTCGTAAAGGCAGCGTGGTTTTTCTATGAAAACAACTTTTGAAAAAAATATCGTGCGGCTACGCCGCACCTTTCCAAAGATTCGATCAAAGGGATTCTCGGGTGTGTCCTCCTCGAACTGACCTGTGGCTGGAACGCGTTCAGGGACCTATAGGAGAGAGTTCAAGGGGAGGTGCGGGCGAGGTCGAGGGCCCGTGAAGGTGATGGGGGCACGAACGACTGAGCGTGTTGGTCGAGGGGTGCCCCCAGCATGGACACGGCGTACCTCTTCGATCCGTCGGCGAATCCGCTACCGGAGCGCACGGTGACCTTCGGGCGACGGAGGGGGCCGGCCGTGTCTATGCTGGCCGGCGTGCTGAAGAAAGTGGTCGCGACGCGGTACGTACTGCCGCTGCGCGAAGGAGGTTCGCTCCCTGGTCTGGTCGAGGCCGATGACCTGGGGATGTACGTGGTCAAGTTCATCGGAGCCGGACAGGGACGCAAGACCCTGGTGGCCGAGGTCCTCACCGGTGAACTGGGACGGGCCCTGGGGTTGCCGATCCCGGAACTGGCCCTGGTGGAGGTCGACGCGGTCATCGGCCGTGCCGAACCCGATCAAGAGGTGCAGGAGTTGCTGCGGGCCAGCGACGGGCTGAACCTCGGGATGGACTTCCTGCCGGGTTCGTTGGGCTTCGATCCGCTGACCTTCCAGGTCGATCCGGAGTTGGCCGGACGCGTGCTGTGGTTCGATGCCCTGACCGGCAATGTGGATCGTTCCTGGCGCAATCCCAACATGTTGCTGTGGCATGGTCGGCCCTATCTGATCGACCACGGGGCCACGTTGATCTTTCACCATTCCTGGGCCAACGCCGAGCGGTTCGTCTCACGCTCCTACGACGCCTCCGACCACGTGCTCTGGGGTGCGCGTCCTGATCTGGCCGCGGCCGACGCGGCCCTGGCTCCCTTGGTGGACGAGGAACTGTTGCGTGCGGTCACGAAGATGGTCCCCGACCCGTGGCTATGGGACGAGCCCGGATTCGATTCGGCCGGGCAGGTACGTCAGGCCTATGTGCGTCATCTGCTGGCCCGTGTGGCCGACCGTTCCTGGCTTCCGGAGGTGAGTTCATGAGCGAGCGCTACCGGGTGGCGACCACCGGACGGGTGGGGATCGAGCGTGATCGTGCCGTGTTCGAGTACGCCCTGTTGCGGGTGGTGCCGTGTCTGGAGCGAGGCGAGTGCGTCAACGTCGGCGTGATCGTCTACAGCCAAGAGCGCGCCTTCTTGGCCACGCGTTGGGAGTTGGACGTGGACCGGCTGCGGGCGTTGGACGCGGGGGTGGACCTGGAGGGGGTTCGGCGGGCTTTGGAGGCGGTGGAGATGATGTGCCGGGGTGGAAGCGAGGCCGGGGCTGCTTCCGGTGAGCGCCCGGGGCAGCGGTTCCGATGGTTGACGGCGCCGCGCAGCACCATCGTGCAGGCCGGGCCGGTGCATGGGGGGCTGACCGAGGACCCTGAGGTCGAGGTGGAGAGGTTGTTGGACCGCTTGGTGCGCTGAGCGGGGGCGAGGTAAGGGACATCACAGGCTCGAGGGTGGGCGGCGGGCACCAACTCTGTCCCATCGGTGTTGATATGGAGTGGTAAGCGTCCCTTGGGCGCGCTCCCAGCCACTCCCCCCATCCTCGTCTTTGAACTGGAGTACCCGTGCAGTCCTCGAACTCTCCCTCTGCCCCGGTGGTGGACCGATCACCGGTTCGGTCGCGTCGTTCGATCGCTTTGTTGGTGTTGGTCCTGGGTGTGCTGACGGCGACCGGTCCGTTGGCCACCGACATGTACCTGCCGGCTTTTCCACAGATCACCCGGGAGTTGGGAGCCAGTGAGGCGCAGGTCGGGTTGACCCTGACGGCGATCATGTTGGGGTTGGCCTTGGGGCAGTTGGTGATCGGTCCGATGAGTGACGCTTGGGGGCGTCGGGGGCCGTTGCTGGTGGGGGTGGCCCTGTTCACCGTCACGTCGGTGCTGTGTGTGTTCGTGCCGAACGTGACGGTGTTCATCGCGTTGCGGTTCTTGCAGGGTGTGGCGGGCGCGGCGGGTGCGGTGGTCGCGCGTGCGGTGGTGCGGGACATGTTTCAGGGCGATGACGCGGTGCGGTTCTTTTCGCGTTTGGCGTTGGTGATGATGCTGGCGCCGTTGCTGGCGCCTTTGGTGGGTGCGCAGTTGTTGTTGGTGGGTCCTTGGCAGCTGAGTTTTTGGGTGTTGGCGGCGATGTCGGCGCTGAGTTTCGTGCTGGTGTTGTTCTGGCTGCCGGAGTCGTTGCCCATGGAGGAGCGGCGTGCTCAGGGGCCGCGGGCGTTGCTGGTCACGGTGGGTGCTTTGGTGCGGGATCGCGGGTTCGTGGCGCCGGTGCTGTCGTTGGGGTTGAGCTTTGGCATGTTGTTCACGTACGTGTCGGCGTTCTCGTTCGTGTCGCAGAACGAGTTCGGGGCTTCTCCGCAAACGTATGGGTGGTTGTTCGCGGTCAACGCGTTGGCGTCGATGGCGGGGACGCAGGGCAACGGTTTGTTGGTGGGGCGTGTGGACACGCGGCGCCGATTGTTGATGGGTTTGTTGTTGGCGTTGGTGTCGGTGCTGATGTTGTTGGTGTTGGCGTTGGTGGGGGTGGCGCAGTTGTGGATGGTGTCGTCGTTGTTGGCGTTGATGACGTTCAGTATCGGGTTCATCATGCCGAATGCGACGGTGTCGGCGTTGGATGGTCAGCCGGTTTCGGTGGCCGGGACGGCGTCGGCGTTGATGGGTTCGTTGCAGTTCGCTCTGGGTGGGGCGATCGCTTCGTTGGCGGGGTTGACGCCTTCGGGTGAGGCTTCGTTGGTGAGTATGTCGGTGGTGATGGCGTCGGTGGCGGTGTTGTCGTTGGGTGCTTTCGTTTGGGGGGTGTGGGTTCGGAGGGGGTGAGTTGGGTGGTTTGAGGGCTTTGGTCGGGAACGCTGAGGTTGCCGTTTGGTGGAGGAATGGGCACAGTAGGGCCCAATTCCCCGATTGAGGTGGGTCGAAATGACGCGGCCCACCTTCCGATGTGGCAGAGGATGAGTGGGTTATGGGCGAGACCCCCGGTTCGTTGGCTCGATCGCAGTCCGGGTTGAGTGATCAGGTCTATGACATGGCGACCTCTGATGCGCACGCGCAGGTGTTCTCGGTTTTGCGGGGTGGTGGTTGGGAGCGGTTGAGCGCTGGGGAGTTCGCGACCGAGGTGACGGCTTTGGCCAAGGGGTTGGTGGCGGCCGGTGTGGGTGAGGGCGACCGTGTGCTGGTGGTGATGCCTTCGGGGTATGACTGGGTGCGGTTGGCCTATGCGGTGTGGTCGGTGCGGGGTGTGTTGGTGCCGTTGCCGGAGGTGGCTTCGGGTGAGCGGGTGGCGCATGCGGTGCGTCAGACGCGACCTGCGGCGGCTGTGGTGGCTGGGGAGCGGCTTCAGCGTGTCGTGGTGGGCTTGCAGCGTGAGACACCGGATCTAGGGCGGGTGTGGCGTTTTGAGGAGGGCTTGCCGGATGTGGTGAGGCTGGGGGCGTACATGGACGCTTCCGCGGTGCGTTTTCGGCGGGATGAGGTGGCGCCGGAGGATCCGGCGGTGGTGTTGTATCCGTTGAGTACGGTGTCGCGTTCGATGCGGGGTGTGGTGCTCTCGCACGGGGGGTTGTTGGCGGCGGCGGCCGATGTGGTGGATCTGATGTGGCCGCGGTTGTCGGAGTTGGGGGCGGGTAAGGCGAGCGCGGTGTTGGATCTGCCGTTGTCGCAGTTGCCGGGGTTGGCGTCGTTGGTGGCGTGTGTGGTGGGTCGGGTCCGGGTGGGTGTGGTGGGTCCGGGTCGGTTGCGCGGGGAGTTGCCGCGGTTCAAGCCGACGGTGTTGGTGTGTACGCCGGCGTTGTTCGAGGGTGTGCATGGGGCGGAGCGGGCCACGGCGCATTCCACGGACTGGGATTCGGTGGGGACGTTCAACGCGGCGATGGACGCGGCGGTGCAGTTCGACCAGTCCAAGAAGAAGGGTGCTAAGGGTGCTTGGGCGAGGTTGTCGCGGTCGATGTACGACTGGTCGTTTTCCAAGGTGCGGGATGCGTTGGGTGGCCGGGTGCATCTGGCGGTGTGTTGGGGTGGTGGGTTGTCCGAGCGGTTGGACAGTTACTTCTCGGGTGTGGGTGTGCCGGTGATGCAGGTGTACGGCTTGGCCGAGACGGCCGGGGTGTTCTGCGCCAACGCGGTGGGGGCTCGGGTGCCGGGGACGGTGGGTCGGGTGTTGCCCGGGCGGCAGGTGTGGGTTTCTCGTGAGGGTGAGTTGTACCTGCGTGGTGGTGCGGTGTTCTTGGGGTATTGGGCTGATCCGGAGGGGACGCAGGCGGCTTTTCGTGAGGGGTGGTTGGCCACGGGGGTGGTGGGCGAGGTGGATGATGAGGGGTTCGTGCGGGTGCGGGGTCGGTCGCGTGCGCAGGCTTGTCGGTCCGCGGTGGCGGGACGGTTCGTGCCCAGGGTGGTGGAGTCCGAGCGGGCGGCGCCGGCCAAGGAGGTGGGTGTTCGGGAGCGGAGTGCGCCTGAGGGGGAGGATGGCCGGGCCGGGTCCGTGGAGCCTGATCGGGTCGAGCCCGAGGTGGGTGTGGTGGGGTCGGGGACGGGTCCTATGCGGGTGGTGGATGACGAGGGGGCGCGGGATGCGGAGTTGGTGGCCGAGTTCGAGGCTCGGTTGCGTGCGCATCCGTTGATCAGTCAGGTGTTGGTGATCGTTGAGGGGCGTCCGTTCGCGAGTGCTCTGGTGACGTTGGTGCGTGATCAGTTGGAGTATTGGCGGTTGGTGAACGGGCGGCCGTTGTCGATGGCGCCGGAGGAGATCGCGGGGGATCGGGATCTGCTGCGGGAGGTGCAGGGGTTGGTGTATGAGGCCAATCGGAGTGTGCCGCGGCATTTGGCGGTGCGGTCGTTCCATGTGTTGGCCGAGGAGTTCACGGTGCAGTCGGGGTTGGTGCATCCGTCGGGTGAGTTGCGGAGGGACGCGGTGTTGAGGGCGTTTTCTGAGGAGATCGACGGGTTGTATCGGGGGCGTCGCGACTGAGGTGGGGTGTGTGCGGGTGGCCGCGGTCCTTGGGGGCCGCGGCCTTTTGTGTGGGTGGGGTCATTGTCGGCCGTTGAGGTAGGCCAGGACGGCCAGGACGCGGCGGCTGTCGTCGGAGGAGGGTGGGAGGTCGAGTTTGGTGAAGATGTTGTTGATGTGCTTGCTGATGGCTTTTTCGGTGATGTAGAGGCGTCCGGCGATGGCGGAGTTGGAGCGTCCTTCGGCCATTTCGGAGAGGACTTCGCGTTCGCGGGGGGTGAGTTGGGCCAGGGGGCCGCTTTGGTCTTGTCTGGCCAGGAGTTGGGAGATGACGGCGGGGTCCATGGCGGTGCCGCCGGCGGCGACGCGGCGGATGGCTTCGAGGAATTGTTGGATGTCGAAGACGCGGTCCTTGAGGAGGTAGCCGACGCCTCCGGTGTCGTCGGAGAGGAGTTCGCGGGCGTAGAGCTGTTCGACGTGTTGGGAGAGCACGAGGATGGGCAGGCCGGGGATGTGGGCGCGGGCGGCGATGGCGGCTTGGAGGCCTTCGTCGGTGAAGGTGGGGGGTAGGCGCACGTCGACGACGGCGACGTCGGGTTTGTGTTCGGTCAGGGCGGTGTGGAGGTCGGGGCCGTTGTCGACTGCGGCCACGACGGTGAAGTCGTGGGCTTGGAGGAGTCTTATGAGGCCGTCTCGGAGGAGGGCGAGGTCTTCGGCGATGACAACGCGCATGGGATCTCCAGGGTGACGATGGTGGGGCCGCCGGGTGGGCTGGTGATGTTCATCGTGCCATCGAAGGCGTCGAGGCGGCGCGCGATGCCACCGAGTCCGCTTTCGGGGGTGGGTCGGGCGCCGCCGTGTCCGTTGTCGGTGACGGTGATGATCAGGCGTTGTCGTCCGTGGTTGATGTGGATCCAGGCGTGGGTGGCGTCGGAGTGTTTGGCGGTGTTGGTGAGGAGTTCGGCGATGGCGAAGTAGGCGGCGGATTCGACGGGGTCGGCGGGGCGGCCGGGGAGGTGGGTGGTGACGGTGATGGGGAGGTGGTGGGTGAGGGCGAGGGCTTGGACGGCGCCTTGGAGGCCGCGTTCGACGAGGACGGGTGGGTGGATGCCGCGGACGAGGTCGCGGAGTTCGGTGAGGGCTTGGCGGGTGGTTTCGCGGGCTTCGGTGAGCATGTCGCGGGCGGCTTGGGGGTTGGTTTCGACGAGGTTTTCGGTCATGCCCAGGTGCATGCCCAGGGCGACGAGGCGGGCTTGGGCGCCGTCGTGGAGGTCGCGTTCGATGCGTCGGATTTCGGCGCTTTGGGTGTCGATGGTGTCGGCGCGGCTGGTGGCGAGGTGGGCGACGCGTGCGGTGAGTCGGGCTTTTTCGGAGGGGGCGAGGATGAGGTGGGACAGGCGTGTGCAGGCGTGGGTGGTGTGGGGGGCGAGTGCGAGGGCCAGGAGGGTGAGCAGGAGGGCGGGGATGAGGGGGAGGAGGGCGTGGAGTTGGGTGGTGGGGGTGTGGATGCCGTAGAGGGTGGGGGTGTGGCGCCACAGGATGAGGGCGTGGAGGGCTTGGTAGGTGGCGTGGGTGAGGAGGATGGCGGGGGTGAGGGCCAGGAGGGTGAGTAGGGGGGATGCGGTGAGCCAGAGGAGGTCGCGCCAGGTGGCGGGGTCGGTGAGGATGACGCGGACGCGGGGGATGATGCCGGTGGGTGGGAGGGGGCGGTAGGCGGCGGGGACGGGGGTGTGGAGGAGGTGGGCCAGGGTGGTGCGTTGGGCGTTGGCGATGAGGCGCAGGGTGAGGGCGGTGAGGATGACGAAGGGGAGGCCGACCCAGAAGAGGGTGAGGATGGCGGAGGCGAGGACGAGGGGGAGTAGGAGGAGGGCGGCGGTGTTGTTGGAGATGAGGAGGAAGAGGTAGGCCAGGGTGGTGCGGAGGGGGCCTCGGGGTTGGTGGGTGGTGGCCATGGTGGGTCTCTTCCTGGGTGGGTGGTGGGGTGTGGTTTCCATTGTGCGTGGTCGGGGTGGGTGGTGTTGGGTTTGTGGGGTGTTGGGGGTGTTTTGGGGTGGTGGGGTGTGGGGTGGTGGTGGGATTTTCGTGGCAACTCGCCGGGTGCGATTTCCCGTGTGTTGCCGGGACCTGTGATGATCGGGGTGTGTGGCGTGAACTGATCTTGGAGATGTATCCGGAGGCCGATCTGTGTGATCCGGCCGATGAGGTGATGTTGGCCGAGGTGGAGAAGCATTTGATGCTGCCTTTGCCGTTCGAGTTGGCGTCGTTGTTGCGTGAGACCGATGGGGTGACCAACGAGTATGGGGATGCGGTGGTGTGGGGTGCGCGTCGGTTGGTGGAGGACAATCTGGGGATGCGGCGGGAGCCGGATTATCAGGAGTTGTACGCGCCCTTCGATGAGATGATCTTCTTCGGTGATTCGGACATGGGTCCGCAGTTCGCGTATGTGCATACGGACTATGGTCCGGGGATCGTGGTGTGGGATCATGAGAGTGATCAGCGGCGTTTGGTGGTGGTGTCGTTGAGGGACTACCTGGCGCGGTGTTTCATTCAGGGCAATGCCTGGTTCCGGTAGGTCGGGGTGGCGGGGGTGACCTGCCGATTCGTGCTATTTTTCGGTTGTTGGCGGTGTTCTGCCGCCCTTTGTCGCCCGCCCGGAGAGAAGGACCATGTCGGAGCAGTCTGTGCCCGTGCCCGTGACCATCGTTCAGGGGCGGGAGGTGTCGGACTTTCCGGAGTTCGCCCCTGAAGCCGCGCGTGGTCGTGTGTTGCGTGTGACGGTGACGGGTGAGGAGGTCCTGCACCGGGTCAATCGTGACGTGCCCGAGGAGATGTTGGGTGGGGCGGAGTTGGCGCGGTTGGTCGATGACATGTTCATGACCATGTACGCGGCCGAGGGTGTGGGGTTGGCGGGCAATCAGGTGGGTGTGGATCTGCGATTGTTCGTCTATGACTGCCCGGATGATGATGGGGTGCGTCATGTGGGTCATGTGATCAATCCGGTGTTGGATGAGCGTGACCTGGAGGACGCGGTGGTGGTGGAGAACGAGGGGTGTTTGTCGGTTCCGGGGCCGCACGCGGAGTTGGGTCGGGCCGAGCACGCCACGGTGCGTGGGGTGGACAAGGACGGCGACGAGGTGGTGCTCACCGGCAGCGGTTACTTCGCGCGGTGTTTGCAGCATGAGACCGATCACACCCTGGGTCGGTTGTACATCGACCGGTTGTCCAAGCGTGAGCGCAAGCGTGTGTTGAAGAAGATGAACGAGATGGCCTCCAACGTCATGGAGCGGCGCCAGGAGCGGGCCAAGGAGTTGGAGGCCGAGTTGGCCGGTTAGGTCGGTCGGGTTCTGGAACGTGTGCGGGCCGTCGCCCCCTGGTGGGGTGGCGGCCCGTTGTGGTGTGGGTTGTTCGGGTCAGGGGTCCTTGCTCGGTCCTGGCCACAAGAGCGGTGTCGTCTTCAGGCTGCTGGGCCCCGATGGCGCGCCGGTCGCCGGGGCCGGTCCCGAGCGGCTTTCAGGAGGCCGGGTATGGCCGCTCGCCGAGCAACCGCGCCAGGTGCGCGGCGTTGCGGGCCATGGTCGCGGTCGTGGTCGCCACCGCCTCGGGCGTGGTGTCGAGATCCTTGTAGTCCTTCGGATTCATCGCTTCGGAGTTCCAGTAGGTCGAACCGGTGGCGGGAATGGTGAACCCGGTATCGCTCAATGCCTGTGCGCAGTCCGCGACGATCTTGTGCGCGCCGTCTTCGTTGCCGACCACCGCGATCACGGCGACCTTGCCGTACATCGAAGGTCGGCCCTCGTCGTCGGTCTGGGACGATTCGGCGTTGAGACGTTCCAGTACCCGTTGGGCGATACTCGACATGTGCCCCACCCAGGTAGGGGTGGCCAGGACCAACACGTCGGCCTCGAGCAGCTTCTGCCGCAACCGGGGCCACTCGTCGCCGTCTCCCATGTCCACCGCTACCCCGGGGTCGATCCGATGGTCGGCGATGCGCACACACTCTCCCTCCACCCCTTGTTCGGCCAGAGCCTGGAGTACCTGTCGAGCCATCAGCTCAGTGCTCGATGCGTCCGGGCTGGGCTTGAGGGTGCAGACGAGGGCGAGAGCACGAGGTGAAGTAGCCATGCTCCCAACGTAGCGTGATGCTCGGTTCTCATCCGTTTACGGACGCGCGTGTGTTCGCGGTGGCCCAGCTCGTTGGCGGAGGGTGTGGCCTATGTGCGGTGGCGGGCGGCCGGTGGAACCGAGCNGGTGAGGAGCATCAGAAGGTAGAACCCTGGCGGTGTTCCCCGGTCTCCGGTGTGGCCGGTATCGATTCTCGTTGGCCGGGTTCTTCTGTGGTCGGAAGGGGCCGGGGACACGTTGGGTGAGTGGTGGTGACGCTGTGGGACCGGTCTGTGGCGTGGAGGAAGGGAGTGCCATTGGTCTTGAAGGTGGCCTGTTTTTTGTGTTTTGAGGGGACCATTGGTGTTGGTTGGCCCTGGAGGCGGCCCTGAAAATGAGGGTTGTGGTCTTTTCGTGATCTTGGGGGGCGGTAGATTGCCCCGCATGGACAACGGGGACGAGGTCGACCAGGGGTCGACGCGACGTGTGGTCGTTTACACCGATGGGGCGTGCAGTGGCAACCCCGGCCCGGGTGGGTGGGGTGTGTGGTTGCGCTATGGCGAACACGAGCGTGAGTTGTACGGGGGCGAGGCCCAGACCACCAACAATCGGATGGAGTTGATGGCGGCCATCCAGGCGTTGGAGAGCCTGAAGCGGCCGGTGCCGGTGTTGGTGCACACCGACTCCTCCTATGTGCGCAACGGCATCACGTCCTGGGTGCACGGGTGGAAGAAGCGCGGGTGGAAGACCGCGGACAAGAAGCCGGTCAAGAACGTGGACCTGTGGCAGCGGTTGGAGGAGTTGAACTCACGTCACCAGGTGGAGTGGCGGTGGGTGCGCGGTCATAGCGGGGATGAGGGCAACGATCGTGCCGACGCTTTGGCCTGCCGGGGACGTGATGAGGCGGCGGCCGGGTAGGGCGCCGGGCGGGTCGCGTGGGTGATGCGGTGGGTGGTCCTTGGGGCGCCCACCGTTCGGTGTCGGGGCCTGCCCGGTCAGAGGGGCGGGTCTTGGACCATGAGGCGGTGGGGGCCGGGGCCGGCGGTGGCGAGTTCGTCGTCGGGGTTGGACAGGTTGCACGAGTTCAGGGACAGGCAACCGCAGCCGATGCAGTCGGTCAGGTCATCGCGCAAACGAGTGAGTTGTTCGATGCGGGTGTCGAGTTCGTCGCGCCACTGGGCGGAGACCGCGGCCCAGTCCTGGCGGGTGGGGGTGCGGTTGTCGGGCAGTTGGTCCAGGGCCTGACGGATGCGGGCCAAAGGGATGCCCACGCGTTGGGAGATGCGGATGAAGGCCACCCGCCGCAGGGTGTCGCGCTGGTAGCGGCGTTGGTTGCCGGCCGTGCGGCGACTACGGATGAGGCCCTGGCGTTCGTAGAAGTGCAGGGCCGAGACGGCCACTCCGGAGCGTTCGGCGACCTGGCCGACGGTGAGTTCCTTGGTGAGAGGTGCCACGCGTTCCAGTCTAGGGCGGGCGGGCTTCGATGGCCGAATAGTTGGGGTGTGCGACCTTGTCGTCACGGCCGGGCGGGTGTGGGGTGAAGGGCATGGCACACAGCGCACGGCACGAAGTGATCATCGTGGTCTTCGATGGGATGCAGAGTTTGGACGCGACGGGCCCGTTGGAGGTGTTCACGGGTGCCTGCCGGGCGCCGGGGTCGCGGTATCGGGTGCGCACGGCGTCCCCTGGCGGGGAGGTCGTGACCTGTTCCAGTGGGGTGGGGTTGGTGCAGTCGATGGCGCTGGAGGAGGTGGAGGGCGTGGGCACGCTGGTGGTGCCCGGGGGTGAGGGCGCCCATGAGCCGGATCCGGGGTTGGTGGAGTGGGTGCGGGCGTTGGCCGAACGTGCGGGGCGGGCGGTCTCGGTGTGTTCGGGAGCGTTCGTGCTGGCGCGGGCGGGGTTGTTGGAGGGGGTGAGGGCGACCACACATTGGCGGCACTGCGCGAGGTTGGCGCGGGAGTTTTCGGGGGTGCGGGTGGAGGAGGACGCGGTGTTCGTGAAGTCGGGACGGGTGTGGACCTCGGCGGGGGTGACGTCGGGGATCGATGTGGCGTTGGCGGTGGTGGAGGAGGACCTGGGGCGTCGGGTGGCGTTGGATTTGGCGCGCAATCTGGTGGTGTTCTTGGTGCGGCCGGGTGGGCAGTCGCAGTTCTCCACACAGTTGGCGGTGCAGGTGGCCGAGCGGGAGGAGGTACGTCAGGTGCAGTATCTGGTGGAGGCCGATCCGGGGGCGCATTGGTCGGTGGCGCGGATGGCCGAGCGGGCGGGGTTGTCGGTGCGTCAGTTCTCGCGGGTGTTCACCGCTCAGGTGGGGTGTGGTCCGGGGCGGTACGTGGAGCGGGTGCGTCTTGAGTGGGCGCGGCGGCGGTTGGAGGAGGGGGCGGCCTCTGTGGTGGCGATCGCGCGGGGGTGTGGGTTCGGTACGGGGGAGGCGCTGCGTAAGGCGTTCGTGCGGCATCTGGGGTGTGCGCCTTTGGAGTATCGGGAGCGGTTCGGTGTGGGGGCGGCCTCCAAGGGCGATGGTGGCGGACGGTAATGTGCCGCTCACTTGGTCGTGGTCGGTGTGGAAGGGGTGTGGGCGTGCTCGAGGGTGCTGGGCGTCTCGCTCGGGTGTGGGCGCGTATGGCGGTCAACTTCGAGGAGGGTGGTTCTTCGGCCTATGCGCGGATCGCGCGAGGGGTGGCCGCTGATGAGGAGTTGGTGGGGTTGTTCTCGGGGTTGCCCGAGGGCAACAAGCGTCAACCGAACCTGTTGTTGGGGGCGGTGCGATACCTGGGTGGCCCGGTGGGGTCCTTTGCCGGGTGGCGGGCGTTCGTGGTGGAGCACTGGGAGCGGGTGGCCCAGGTGGTGTTGGAGCAATCGACCCAGACCAACGAGGTGCGTCGGTGTGCGACGTTGTTGCCGGTGTTGGCGGGGTTGGCGGGGCCGTTGGCGTTGGTCGAGGTGGGGGCGTCGGCGGGGTTGTGTCTGTATCCGGACCGGTACCGGTACTCCTATGACGGGGGTGCGCCGTTGGGGCCCAAGGGGAGTCCGGTGGTGTTGGAGTGTGCGACCTCGGGTGGGGTCGTGGTGCCTGATCGGGTGCCGGAGGTGGTTTGGCGTGCGGGGATCGATCTGAATCCGTTGGATGCCGGTGATGAGGGTGATGTGCGGTGGTTGGAGTCGTTGGTCTGGCCGGGGGATGAGGAGGCGGCGCGGGTGGAGCGGTTGCGGGGTGCGGCTTCGGTGGTGGCGGCCGATCCGCCCTTGATGTGGTCGGGGGATGTGCTGGAGGTGTTGGGGCAGGTGGTGGGGCGGGCGCCGGAAGGGGCCACGGTGGTGGTGTTCCACAGTGCGGTGTTGGCGTATCTGGGGCGGGGTGAGCGGGATCGGTTCGCTGCGCTGGTGGGGGAGTTGCCGGTGCGGTGGGTGAGTAATGAGGGGTGGGGGGTGTTTCCTGAGTGGGAGGGGGCGCGGCCTGAGCGGGAGGAGGACTTCACGTTGGCGTTGGATGGGCGTGTGGTGGGTCATGCGGGTGAGCATGGGCAGCGGTTGAGTCGGTGGTGAGGAACATGAAGAGGAGGGCTCGGCGCGTGGGTGCCGGGCCCTCCTTGTTCGTGTGGGTCAGGGGAAGACGTAGGCGTCGACTTGGGCGATGAGGTGGTCGCGGCGTTTGGGGGTGAGGAAGGAGGCGGTGAAGGAGTTGCGGGCCAGGGTGCGTAGGTCTTCGTTGGTCAGGCCCAGGTGGTGTTGGAGGGCGAGGTAGTTGTCGTGGACGTAGCCGCCGAAGTAGGAGGGGTCGTCGGAGTTGACGGTGACCAGGAGGCCGGCGTCCATGAGGGCGGGTAGGGGGTGGTCGGCCAGGGTGGGGACGGCGCGTAGGCGCACGTTGGACAGGGGGCACACAGTCAGGGGGGTTTGTGTGGTGGCCAGGTGGGTGAGCAGGGTGGGGTCGTCCAGGCAGCGGATGCCGTGGTCGATGCGTTCGACGTCCAGGTGGTTCAGGGCTTGCCAGATGTAGTCGGCGGGGCCTTCTTCTCCGGCGTGGGCGACGCGGCGCAGGCCCAGGTCGGCTGCTGCTTGGAAGACTTCGGTGAATTTGGTGGGTGGGTGGCCGATTTCGGCGGAGTCCAGGCCGACGGCGGTGATGTGGTGCAGGTGGGGGCGGGCGGCGTGGAGGGTGTCCATGGCTTCTTGGGCGGGGCGGTCGCGTAGGAAGCACAAGATGAGGTCGGTGGAGATGTCGTGGTGGGCGTCCAGGGCGGAGGTGATGCCTTGGATGACGGTGTCCAGGGGGATGCCGCGGTTGGTGTGGGCTTGGGGGTCGAAGAAGATTTCGGCGTGGCGGACGCCTTGGGTGGCGGCGCGTTGGAGGTAGGCGGTGGTCAGGTCGTGGAAGTCGTCCGGGGTGCGTAGGACGTCCATGAGCCGGTAGTAGAGGTCGAGGAAGGATTGGAGGTCGGTGAAGGAGTAGGCGGAGCGTAGGTGTTCGACGTCGGTGTAGGGGAGGGTGATGTTGTTGCGTTGGGCGAGGTGGAAGGCGAGTTCGGGTTCGAGGGTGCCTTCGATGTGGATGTGGAGTTCGGCTTTGGGGATGGCCATGAGAACCCGTGCCCCTTTCTGGTGTTTTGTGGTGGTGTGTTGGTCATTGTGACTGATGGTGGGGCGTGTGGTGACCATGGTGCGGGGGTGGTGCGGGCATGGGCCAGGGGCGTCCGCATCGGAACGCCCCTGGTTCGGTGAGGGACCGGCGTTGGTCGTGGTGGGCGAAGAGCCGTTGGGGTCACAGGGCGCGGAAGTCGTCCAGGGTGGTTTTGACGGCATGGCCGATGCCGGTGGTGTTCGCGGTGTGGGCGGCGTCGTCGATGATGTGGAGTCGGGCACCGGGCCAGCGTGCGGCCAGGTCGTGGGCGATGTCGCTGGGGCCGCTGATGTCCAGGCGGCCGTTGATGAGGGCGGCGGGCAGGTGGGTGATGGTGGGCAGGTCGCGCATGAGTTGGTCGGGGGCCAGGAAACAGTCGTTGGCCCAGTAGTGGGTGACCAGGCGGGCGAAGGTGGCGCGAAAGGCCGGGTCCTGGAAACGGGGGTTGGGGGTGTGTCCGGGTGCGGTGGCCACGTGGGTGTCCTCCCAGGCGCACCAGGCCAGGGCGGCGTCGTGGCGTACCTGGGGGTCGGGGTCGTTGAGCAGGCGGGCGTAGGCGGCCGGTAGGGCTCGGGGGTCGGCTTCGGGGCCGGCGGCGGCACGGAATTCTTCCCATGGGGTGGGGAAGACGCGGCGCATGGTGTGGGTGATCCAGGTGATCTCTTGGCGGGTGCCGGTGTTGACGGCGAACAGCACCAGGGAGCGGATGTGTTCGGGGTGGGCTTGGGCGTAGGCCAGGGCCAGGCAGGAGCCCCAGGAGGCGCCCATCAGGTGCCAGGTGTCGATGCCCAGGTGGGTGCGTAGGGCTTCGAAGTCGGTGATCAGGTGTGCGGTGGTGTTGGTGCTCAGGTCGGTGTCGATGTCGCCGGCGTCGGGGGTACTGGCACCGGTTCCGCGTTGGTCGAGCAGGATGAGCCGGTAGTGGTCGGGGTCGGTGAAGCGGGACCAGGTGGGGCAGGAGCCTGATCCGGGGCCGCCGTGCACGGCCAGGATGGGGACCCCGTGGGGGTGGCCGCTTTCTTGCCAGAACAGGTGTTGGCCGTCAGGTCGGGGCAGGTGGCCGCTGGTGTGGGGGCGGTGTGGGGGGTACATGGTCGTGCTCCTGGTGTTGGTGGGTGGGGTTTGACCGTGCCCTTGGGGCAGGGGCCACACTCGGTGCCCATGGACATGATGCAGGAGCCGGAGGAGTTGGGTCGCGGTGCGTTCTCGCGTCGTTCGGGGTTGTCGGTCAAGGCGTTGCGTCTGTATGAGCGGTCGGGGTTGTTGGTGCCGCGGCGGGTGGCCGAGAACGGGTACCGGTTCTATGGGCGTGATCAGCTGGCGGTGGCCGAGCGGATTCGGGCGTTGCGGCTGCTGGGGATGCCGCTTGTGGTGGTGGAGCGGGTCTTGGGGGTGGGGCCGGGTGAGGGTGCGGATCTGGTGCGGTCCTGGTGGCGGGTGCAGGAGCAGGTGCTGGAGTCGAGGCGGGCGTTGGTGGAGCAGGCCTGTGCGTTGGTGCGGGGGCGGGGTGGTTCGGGGGTGGACCTGGTCGACTTCGAGGTGGGGGTCGAGCCGGTGGTGGAACGGTCGGTGGCCTGTGTGCGGGTGCGGGTGAATCAGCAGGATCTGGTGGAGACCTACCTGGGGGCGGCCCAGCGGTTGCGGTGTGCGTTGGCGGAGCAGGGGGCGGTGGCCGACGAGCAGACCTGGGTGGTGTACCACCAAACACCCACCCCGGATGGTCGGGCGTGGGTGGAGGTGGCGGTGCCCTACACGGGGGTGGTCCGCCCGGTGGGGGAGATGGTGTTGCGGATGGAACCGGGTGGGGTGTGGTGGGTGGCGCGGGTGCGAAGGCGGGATTGTTTTCATCCGCGGATCATGGGCGCTTACGCGGCTTTGCGGGGAGCGCTTTCACGGTCTGGGGCGCGGGAGCGGGATGTGGTGCGGGAGGTGTATCTGCGCCCGTGGGAGGAGGTGGGTGAGCAGGAGGTGTTCGCGTGGGTGGCGTGTCCGGTGTGGGGTGTGCGGGTGTAGGTCGGGCTCGTGGGTGGGCCTGTGAGGAAAAGGAGTATGTGGTGGATGTGTCGCGGTGGGCCGCGCAGAGCGCTATGAGTGATCCGGGTGTGCACGCGTCGGTGTTGGAGGCGTTGCCCGTGGACGTGGAGCGTTTGTGTGGGGTGTTGCGGGGGGTGGTGACCCATTATCGGGCCGGTGGTGTGGTCGGTGTGGGCGAGCGGTGGGAGGAGATCGATGCGCGGTGGGTGGAGTCGATGTTGGCCTTGGATCAGGCGCGTGATCGGCGGCCCTGGGGCGTGGGGGAGCGGGTGCCGTTGGTGGGGTGCTGTCGGGATTTCGCCTTGTTGGGGGTGGCGGCGTTGCGTGCCCGGGGAGTGCCGGCACGTACGCGGGTGGGGTTCGCCTCCTACCTGGAGCGGGGTTTTGGGGTCGATCACGTGCTGATCGAGTATTGGGATGGGAAGCGGTGGGTGTGGGTCGATCCGATGCTGGACCCGGGTGGGGGTTGGGGGTTCGATGTGGTGGATGTGCCGCACGGTGCCGGTGTGGGGCGGGATGTGTTCTCCAGTGCGGCGCGGGTGTGGTCGGCTTATCGGGCCGGGGAGGTGGACGCCGGTCGGTTCGGGGTGAGTGGGGCGTTGGCGCCGATGTTGGCCGGAGGGTGGTTGGTGCGTGACTATGTGTGGTTGGAGTTGGCGCACCGGCAAGGGGTGGAGACGTTGTTGTGGGATGGGTGGGGGGCGATGGGTGCACAGGGTGATAGTGCGTTGACCGATGTGGTGGCGGGGTTGTTGGTGGCGGCCGATGAGGGGGATGTGGGGGCGGAGGAGGAGTTGGCGGCCTGGTTCGTAGATGATGAACGTCTGGGGCCGCGGGGGTGGGTGTTTTGTGCTTCGCCTTCGGGTTATCGGGGGTGGGTGGATGTGGATTCGCGGATGGTGGAGCCTGCGGTGTGAGTGGCGGTATGTCGAAGGTGTTTTGTTGGAAAGGGGATGTGTCGGTGGAGCAGGGCGAGGACCCGTTCTTGGGATTTTGGCGGGAGTATCACCTGTGCACGTTGGCGTCGCCGCGCCCTGGGGGTGGGATCCATCAGGTGCCGGTGGGGGTGACCTATGATCCGGAGCGGTTCTTGGCGCGGGTGATCACTTTCGCTTCCAGTTACAAGGCGCGGAATGTGAGGGAACATCCGGGGGTGCGGGTGTCGGTGTGTCAGGTGGATGGTCGACGGTGGTCGACGTTGGAGGGCACCGCCACGGTCACCGATGAGCCGGAGGCGGTGGCCGAGGCCGAGCGTCGTTACGGTGAGCGTTACCGGGTGCCGCGCCCCAACCCGGAGCGGGTGGTGATCGAGATCGCCGTGGATCGGGTGTTGGGCAACGTGCGTCCCGAGCGGGAGGGTGTGGTGCCCTGAGTGGTGGTCCTTCGCGTGGGGTAACGCCCACAGGGTGGGCTGTTCGTGCGGGCCGGTGGGCGGTCGATCTCGCCCGGAACCGTGTCCTGCCCGTTCAGCCAGGGGAGGAATTCGGGAGTCTGGCCGGGATCGCTTGCTCGGCTCAGGCCGACAAGTACCTGCGCCGTTACGGCGAACTCTTCGAAGCCGCCCGGGGGTGGGGGCGACCCAAGGCCTTGGATAGGTTGAGCCCACCATGTCCAAGCGTTACCCCACTGAACTGTGCGAACGCGTCATGCGCCTGGCCCAACAGACCTGGGGCGGCCACTCCCCCACCAGCGCGGCGCTCGCGGTCAAAACCATCGCCGTCGAACCGGAGGTCGGTGCCGAGAACCTGCGCGTGTGGGTGCGCCAAGTCGACCTTTGATACCGGCTCCCACCAGGGCATGGGGCTCTCCCGACACCGAATAAGGAGCAAGACGATCGAAGGACAGTGCACATGAACCGGGCCGGACTCTGGGTTTTCCTACTCATCGCCTTTGGCGGGTCGTGGCTTTTGGCGTTGCCGTTGTGGGTGGGCGCCGACGGGTTGGCCTCGCCCTGGATGGCGCTGATCGGTGTGCTGATCATGTTCACGCCCACGGCCGCCTTGGTGGCGGTCTGGTCCACCCGCCGAAAGGAGGGCGTCTGGGCCCGCGAGCTGGCCAGGCAGACCGGGCTCGGTTTGGGGGCGCGTAAAGGCCGAACCCTGGCGGTGACGGTCGCGCTGTGGATCGGTGTTCCGCTGTTCGCCATCGTGGCCACGGCGCTCAGTGCGGCCCTGGGGCTCATGGACCTGGATTTGGAGAACTTCTCCCTGTTGAGGGAGAGCACCGAGGAGTCCGGTGTCGAAGTGCCGATGCCCCTCCAGGTACTGGTCGCCGTACAGTTGGTCGCGATCTTGCCCGGTGCGCTGTTCAATTCCCTGTTCGCCTTCGGGGAGGAATGGGCGTGGCGGGGCTGGCTGTTGCCCCGGCTCATGGGTCGGGGAACACTGTTCGCCGTGGTGGTCTCTGGAGTGATCTGGGGTCTTTGGCATGCTCCGCTGACCTTGCTGGGATACAACTACGCTGCGCTGGGGCCCTGGGCGGCCCTGATGTTCGTGCCCTTTTGTGTGCTGTTCGGGGCGGTGCTGGGGTGGGCGCGCTTGAGTACCGCGAGTGTGTGGCCCGCCGTGGTCGGTCACGGTGCGCTCAACGCCTCGGCGGGGATCCCGATGCTGGTGGCCGATGCCGCGGCTGCGCCCAACCTGGCGCTGGCCGGACCTCTTGGTGTGGTGGGGATGGTGTTGCTCGCGGTGGTGGCGCTGGTGTTGTTCGGTCTCTTTGCGCCCCGTGGGCAGCAGAGTGTCGTCGAACCGGAGCCGGACCGTGCGGTCGGCTCCGGCGCCTGAGGGCGTTCGTCGGGTTCAGCGTTCATGACAGCGGGGCGGCGTCTGTCCAGGGCCTGTGCCGGCAGCGGTCATAGCCGTTCTGGGCGTGGGGTACCGGGTCGGTGGCGGTATTGAGTGCGGCGACGCTGGAGCTTCGGGTAGTCCTGCGTTAGGGCGTCCTGCCTGCTGTTCCTGGACACCGCCGGGTCCACGGTGGTGGGCGAAAACGGTGCGGCCGATGGTGGGTGGGAGGGTTAGGCCGGCACGCTCCTACCCCCTGTTCGTTGGTGGAGTCGCCATGTCGGATGAAGAATCGCGCCGGTTGACCGATCACGTCCTTTTACGAGAGTTGGCCCGCCAGGCGTTGGGTGTGCGGGTGGCTCGGGTGGAGCGGTTACGTGGTGGCACCAAAAAGGGCGTATACCGGTTGGTGACGGCCACCGGTTTCGCCGTCATCGCCTATGTGTGGAGTGAGCGGGAGAACTTTTGGCCGGTCTTTGGGCAGGGCAGGCGGGAAGATCCTTTCGCGCACGCCGATGGGGTGGAGTTGTTCGTCGCCGCCCGAGACCGGTTGGCCCGGGCGGGGGTGCGGGTGCCGGCCGTGCACGTGGTGAAGCGCGACCATCCTGGGTTGGGGACCGATGTGGCGCTGGTGGAGGAGGTGCCCGGTCCCACGTTGGAGGAGTACCTCGCCTGGGGTGACACGGCGCGGGTGGAGCGGGTGTTGGGCCGGCTCAGGACCTCGTTGGAGGCGATGGCGGCCCGTACCGGGCCCGGGTTCGGCAAGGTTTCGCGGCCCTTGGACGGGGAGCGAGAGTGTGTGCCCTGGGTGGTGGAGCGGGCTCGAGCGGATCTGGCCGAGGGGGCGCGTCGACGCGCTGAGTTGGGCCGGGTGCGAAGGCGGGTGGCCGCGTTGCTGGAGGAGTCGGCCGCCCGAGTGGAGCCGCGAAGGCGCTACGGGTTGGTGCATGGGGAGTTGGGTCCCGATCACGTGCTGGTCGACACCGATGGGGAACCGGTGCTCATCGACGTCGAGGGGTTGATGTTCTTCGACGTGGAGTGGGAGCACGCGTTCTTGAGGTTGCGGTTCGGTGAGTGGTACCGGTACCTGAAAGTGCCCGGGTTGGATGCGGCCCGGTTGGATCTGTACGTGTTGGCGCAACGGTTGTCGTTGGTGGCCGGACCGTTGCGGTTGTTGGAGGGGGATTTTCCCGACCGGCGGGTGATGATGGACATCGTCGAGCACAACCTGGCCTGGGTCCTGGATCGGGTGGGGTAGGTCTTCACCACTGGAGTAGGTGTGGCCAGGGGTGGGTGGCCACAAGACGCAGCAATCCCACCAGGCGGGAGGCCGGCGGAGCGCTCCAGTGACGTGGCCCCGGGCAGGGGGCGGGGTCGGTCAGGCGTGCCAGGGCCCAGGTCAGGTGGTGGTGCAGGATACGGACCTTGAGGGAGTGTTCTTGGCCCGGTGGGCTCGGGTAGCCGGCCAAGACCTCGGGCAGCCAGTGGGGTGGGAGTTTGGCGAAGTCCACCGCCGCTTCGGCCAGGGCCGCCTCGCCCCAGTCCACGATGGCGGACAGGGCACCATCGGGGGTGGCCAGCAGGTTGGTGGGGGACAGGTCGCCGTGGATCAGGACGGGTTCGGGTGGTGTGCGGGGTACGTGCTCGGCCAGGTGGTGGAAGAGGTCGGTGAGCCACCCGGCGGTGGAGGCGTCCAGCATTCCGGTGCGGTGCAGGTCTTGGACCAGGGTGGTGGGATCGTCCTGTTCCACCTGAAGGGGTGGGGTGTGCAGGTGCTGTGTGGGCAGGTGGTGCAGGCGGTGTAGTTGTCGACCCACCTGATGAAGGAAGGCTCGGGTGGGGGTGCGCTCGGCCATGTCGGTGCCTGGCATACGGGTGATGAGCAGGTGGGGTACGGGTGCCGGGGCGTGGTGGAGGAGTTCGGGTACGGGGAGCCCGGCCGTGTGGGCCAAGGGTAGGAGTTCGGCCTCTTTTTCCAGGTCCTTGGTGTGGGAGGGGGAGCGGGGGATGCGCAGGACCAGTTCTTCGCCCAGGGCCAGGACGTGGTTGGCCTGGCCCTGGGGTAGTGGGTGCACCTGGTCGGGGTCGATGTGGTGGCGCTTGGCCAGGGCTTGGGCGAGTTCGTGTGCGTCAAGGGCGGAAGTGGTCTTCATGTGGGCCGGCCGGTGGTCGGCCAGGTGGGATCGCAGTCATGGGCCGTGACGGGCGGTGTCGAATTCGAGGACTTGTGAACCGTGCCCCACCGGGGCGACGGAGTGCGTTGTCCCAGGAAGCGCTTTTTCCAGCACGGGATGGACGGCTTCGCGGTAGAAACGATGGGGCGATCCCAGGCCGGGGATGAAGGCGGGGTAGGCATGGGGTGATGGTGTCGGATCGGGGCGGGGTGGTCGAACCGTTTTCCTCGGGGGCGTTTCGCACAGGCCTTGGTGGCCCGGTCCTTGCTGGTCGAAGCGTTATGTGCCCACCGCGCCCTGTAGGGATCGGCGAAGGTGCGCACGCACCGCCTCGGGTCGCTCCACTCAGGGTGGGTGTCCTGCGTTCTCGGTCCGGGGCAGGGGGCGAGCGGGTTCGAGCGCGAGTGGTTGGAGTGCCGCTATGGGGCGGGGATCGTCGGTGCCGCCGAGGAGTTCGGTGTGCGCGGGCGACCGTGCGCGTAGCTCGCTCAGGTGTGCTTGGAGTGGGTCCGCGTGTTCTTGTTCACCGAGTTCAGCGTTCATGGTCCAGTTGACCGGGCGTCGGTGTCGGGCCTGCCGTGCGGCTTGACGCCGTCCACTGTGCGGCGGGCCAGTAGGTGGGTGTCGAGGAAGCCACGTTCGGAGGCCGGGTCGTGGAGTAGCCGCGCGAAGGGAACGAGTCCGGCGTCGGCCAGTAGCTCGGCCAGGCGTTCCACCGGCCAGCTGTAGGCGGGTGCCACTTTGTGGTC
Source organism: Nocardiopsis alkaliphila YIM 80379 (assembly GCF_000341005.1). Taxonomy (GTDB): domain Bacteria; phylum Actinomycetota; class Actinomycetes; order Streptosporangiales; family Streptosporangiaceae; genus Nocardiopsis; species Nocardiopsis alkaliphila. The sequence goes on from NZ_ANBD01000009.1 coordinate 30,598, forward strand.
GAACCGGATCGGCTCTGGCCCCTGGGTGCCGAAGCAGGAGACCAGGAGTAGGCCACCTGGTGCCAGGACGCGGGCTTGCTCGGCGAGCAGCTTCGGCAGGTCCTCCGCAGGGGTGTGGATCATCGAGTAGTGGGCCAGTACGCCGCCGAGCGCGCCGTCCTGGATCGGTAGGGACTCCATCCGTGCCTGCTGGAAGCACAGCGCCGGATGGGCTCTCCTGGCGTGGTCGATCATGCCTGGGGAGAGGTCGAGTCCGAGGGCGTTCAGGCCCAGTTCGTTCAGCATGGCCGTCAGATGTCCGGGCCCGCACCCCAGGTCCGCTGCCTTGGGGTTGCCCGTCGCGCGCACCAGTTCGGTGAATGTGGCGATCATGGCGCGGGAGAACGGTGGTGTCTCCAGCCGGTTGGCGAACAGCGACGCGTAGGGTTCGACGACCCCGTCGTAGGCCGCCCTGATCTGGTCCTGATGATCTGCCATGGGCAGGACCCTACAGTCGATCCGGTCCGAGTATCGTCCGGGCGGGTCGCGTGCTCGTCTGGTGGAGGACTCGTGGCCGGAGGGTGGCGCGGGTGGGCAGAGCGGGATCATGCGCGTCCGTGTCGCCACCGCCGTCGGTTGGCCCACCATCGGGTCTTTCTTCCGTCCTCGAGGTGGGGGCTTTCCTCTATTCCATGGATCTGGAGGAGGAGACCGCGCAAGGGTGGTGGATGTCGTCCGAACCCCGCTCGTGCGGTGGTCGTCGTGGGCGAAGGCGGTGCGGTTCTGGGCATGGTGAAGATGAACCGTCGCCACCTGGGCGACGCCGCTCACATCGCCTGCGCCGGTCGTGTGGTCGATCCTGCTCCGGAGGGGCGGGGTGGGTCGGGCCTTGTGCGAGTACACGTTGGCGTGGGCGTGCACGGCCGGTTGTGGGACCAGGCGGTTCAATGCGGTGGCGCGGACCAATACGCGTGCGGTGGGGGTGTGCGAATCGCTCTGTTTCGAGGTGCTGGGCACGTTGCCGGAAGGGTTCGCCCCTTACCGTGTACGGCTATGTCGGTTTGCACGTCATGTATCGGCGACCGTGATCGATGCCGATGGTGGAAAGGGCTTGAATCTGAAGTCACTGAAGGTCTCATAGTCGTTTCATGAACCAAGAAGAGCTGTACTCCATCGGGGACGCCGCACATCGCAGTGGCCTGAGCGTCAGCGCCGTCCGCTTCTACGCCGAGGCCGGGATCATCGAACCCACGGGGACCTCTGAAGGCGGCCATCGCCTCTATGACATCCACGCCATCGCCCGCCTGGAACTGGTCCGTACCCTGCGGGAGTTGGACACCGGTTTGGAGGAGATCCGCCGCCTGCTCCAGGGCGGAACGACCTTGCACGAGTTGCTCACCACGCACCTGGAGGTGGTCGAGCGTCAGGAGCAGGTCTTGCGGGCCAGACAGGCGGTGCTTCGAACGTTGATCGAGCAGGGTTCCACGACCGCGCAGGCGGATCTGATGCATCGGCTCGTGTCGATGGCCGACGATGAGCGGGAGCGGGTCGTCGATGGCTTTTGGGACGAGGTCGGTCGGGGCTTGGACGTGCCCGAGGGGTTCGTGGACCGGTTGCGCATGATGCGGCCGCGTTTGCCCCAGGATCCCACCGCCGCCCAACTCCAGGCGTGGATCGAGTTGGCCGATCTGTTGTGCGACCAAGGGTTCAGCGCTGGGGTTCGCGATTATCTCAGGGACGTGTACTCCCCCGCTCCGGGACGGTTCATCGCCACCGATTCGGTGCAGGACTTCATCCACACCGATGGTGCCGAGGCCGGGGCCCGACTGGTCGCCCTCCATCAGGCCGGGGAGCCGCCCCACTCCCGGTACTCCCAGGAGGCCGTCGCGCGTTTCGCCGAGGTGAGCGCCGCACTTTCGGGAAGCCGGGCCGATGCGGGGTATCGCGCTCGGTTGGCCGCCGCCTTCGAGCAGGCGGAGATCTTCATGGGTCAGGAGGATGGCCCCTATCAGGCCGAGGAGGCTCGCTTGGCGCGAACGCACGGTCGGTATCTGTCCTTGGTGGCGGCGATCAATGGCAACGCACCCCAGGAGGAGGATCCGATTCCCTATATCTCCTGGCTGGTGGCGGCTTTGCGCGTGGAGGGCGCTTGCGTGTAGGAACGAGGCCTCGGCTCGGGGCGCCGGGGGTTCAGGTGTTGTTTTCGGTCCGGGGTTCCTTGTTCCGGTCTTGTAACCGGTGCAGAAGATCACCGGGTCGGCTGCGGTCCGGTGGCCGGAGGATCCGGCCGGGGGAATCCCTTCGTTCGTGGCGATCTGGTCGTAGGGGCGGGTGGGTCCACCGGAGCGAACCCGCGTTCCTGGAGGCTCGCCCCACCATGAGGAGACCTCGCTCGTGGTCTGTAGAGCCCCACCACCTGGGGTGTCGAACGCTGTGGTGGTGCGGCACCACACAGGGAGCACCGATCGAACGACCGTGGTCGTGCGGGGTTCGATCAGTTCAGGAGCTGAGCCCGCAGGCGGGTGAGATCTTCCTCGGTGACTCCTGCTTTTCGTAGGTAGGCCTGCACGTCCAGGTCCTTGAGGACGTCGAGGACGCTGTCTCGTGGTGTCAGCCCGTGGTCGGCCAGCAAGGACTCGATCATCGGGCCTTGGTCGTCCTGTCCCATCGCGGTGAACAGAGGACGGAGCGCGGAGGTGGACAGGGCGTAGTCCTCGGCTATCGCTTCGGCGTCGACTTCGGCCAGGGAGAGCAGCAGCAAAGAGACCAGACCGGTGCGGTCGCGTCCGGCTCCGCAGTGGAACAGGACGCCGCCGGGGTCGGACTGTGCCAGAGCGGTGATCACCGCGGCACACCGCTCGGTTTTGTGTTCGAGGAAGGGCCGGAAGTAGAGCGGGGTCCCGTTCAACCGCCTATGGTTGATGTCTTTCCAGAACTCGAGGTCCTCGACATCGTCCAAGGGCACTTCCAGACGCTTGATCTCGGGTGGGAGGGGCGTTCGAGTCGATTCTGCGGGGAAGGCGGCGGATCCGCCTTGGCTGGTGAGGCCTTGGCCTGGGGTCGGTCGGATCTCGTCTGGGTTGCGCAGGTCCATAACGGTGCGTACACCGGCCTCGTAGGCGGACCGCCACCCCTTGGCGGTGACGAACCGCAGGTCGGTGGACATCAAGGACGGTGGCGGGATGCATCCTCCGGAACCAATCGGCAGGGGGCCGGCTGTGGGGAGGTCAAGGCGGTTGGACGCGTCGGAGAGCCACCGCCCCCCGAACCCTTCGTCGATCGGTTGCTCCAGGCCGAGGACCAGCGGACCAGCAGGAGCACCACCGACCGGCATAACCGGTATGCGGCCTGGCTGTTCTCCGGTAGCGGGGCCGGGCGCCCCATGCTCCGCCCGGCCTCGCCGGCCCGATCCGTGACATCGGCGTTCCCGGAACAGCGGTGCGCACCTGCGTGCTGCGTCGACCCGTGCTCCAGGCCCCGCTCCGGTCATGGCTCGGGCACCGGCTTCCACGACAAGACCACCGCCCGAGTCGTCGCTCGGGCTGAGGGGGCTTGGAACCGCTACGCCCCGGCGACGGCTCCGGGGCAGTGCCCGCCGGTGCCGGCCTGCGGCGTCCACCACGAACGGTGCTCGTTTCGGGAGGGCGGGGCCGGTGGGTCATAGCGTTGCCGGGGCGGGTCTGTTTCGGCGCAGCACGAAGAAGAAGGGGGCGCTGTCACCGCGCATGTCCATCACGCCGATCAGTGTGCTCTCGTCCACCTTGCGGAAGTGGTCGTTGATGGGGAGCGCGTCGTAGGACATGGTCGCGCATGCCGTGCCACGGTACTCGGTCATGCGCAACCGTGCCGCGGGTCTGCTGGTGCGCAGTAGGCGCAGCGAGCGGCGGGGCGCCCGCCG
>NZ_ANBD01000010.1:0-23358 GCF_000341005.1 Nocardiopsis alkaliphila YIM 80379
GTGAGCAGGTTCAAAAGCATGAGTGAGGGGTTGACGCAGAAAAGACGCCGGTCGCCGCGGAAGACCAGCGGGTGTGCGTGTTCTGTGTCGTCGAACCTTTTGCCGTACCAGCCGAAGTCTTCCAGCAGGCCGTCCCAGGCGTGTCCGGTCTTGAGGCCGGAGCCCTTCCACAGGCCCGGCATCTCCTCCAGTCGGGCGGGAGGGAGTGTGTCGAAGAAGGCCAGTGCTTGTTGGGGGCTGCCCGGATGTTCTTCCAGGCGCCGTAGTTCGTCACCTCGTGTGCTGTCGTAGGGGGACATGGCGTCACCTCTTGTCGGGGCGGTGGTGCTCGGGCCGAGCGTCGCGGTCGGTGGTGGCCACGGGAACCTCGTTTACGGGGTTGGGGTCGACGCTAGCCGGTGGCGGGTTCACTCTCCAGGAATGACGAGGCTCTTGGCTGAGAAGTGGACCGTCTGTGCCGGCCCAGGGGGCGGTCGGTGTTCCCGGTTCCTTCGCATGGAGGGCCGAGGTGTGGAGCGCTGTCCTGCTGTCCTGCTGTCGTGGGGGGCGGTGGGGTCGGGAGGCTCTGGGCCCCTCTCCGCGTTTGTACAGCTTGGGCTGTATCCATCTCGTTTTCGGAGGGCGCCGACCAGGGGTTCTGCTCGCTGCCAACGAAACTCCGGGCCTCTGCGACGTCTGTGCCCCCACCCCTGGCCTGACCCCCGATAAGGTTGACTTATCGGGGGTCAGGATTTCGGGCTCTTCGGGGGCTCGGAGTGCCAACGTAACCAAATACGTTACGTTGTAACGTTTCCAACTAAACGAAATTGTATGAGGCTAAGGGTGGGGCGAGCTGTCCGAGTGTCGGTTCTCGGCGGACCTGGCGACTTTTCACGTGAACTGGCGAACGACGTGGCGAGTTGCCAGCTGATCTGGCAAGGAGAGGTGCGAGTGCAGGGTTGCACCCGCTCCTCAGGGAGCAGACTGTGCAGGCTCAGCGCCCGAGACCAGGAAGTTGCCACCTCAGATGAGAGAGATCCGTCCCAGGGCTTCTCACTCGAAGTGGCGAACGCCTGGTCAGACCACACCGAGTTCGCCAACTCCGATGACAACCGACAGAGATTGTCGGTTCTCACCGGACCTGGCGACTCCTCACGCGAACTGGCGAGCGACGTGGCGAGTTGTCAGGTGATCTGGCAAGAACGGGCCATGGGTGGAGAGTTGTGCCTGCTCTCCTGTGGGCGCTCCGCCCACGCCGAACGCACCGATGCCCCGGCGGACTTTTTCCACACCTACAACCACCACCGGTGCCACACCGCACTCGACGACCAGCAGCCCGTCAGGTGCGTGAACAACCCTCCGGGCCAATACATCTAGGAGACCACCGCTCCGGGCACGACCAGGGTGCGGTGCTCGACCACGCTCTGCCAGGCCTTGGTGAGTTTGGGCATGAGCTCGTCGTCGAAGCCCACCCGTTTCCACATCATCTACTCGCCGTCGGTGGACGCGCTGGCACACATGGCCCTCGCACTCCGGGGGGCGAGGCAAGTATGGTCAGAGGTCCCGCAGCAGCTCGGTGAACTGTGGGCAACCAGGGGTACCCAGCGGACCCATCGCAGTCTTCCTTCAGGCTCAGCGCCGCTTACCGTGGACATCATGCCCCTCCCCACCTGGCTTCGACGCGGATCCACCCCCGAGCTACTCCCTGACCCACCCGGTCAGCAGCCCTGGCGTTGGCTCCTCGCATGTGCGCTCTTGACTGTGCTCCTGACGGTTCTTCTCGTGGTCTTTCTGGCCCCAGAACCTGCGATGACATGGTTGAGACTGCCCAAGTCGACCGCCCTCGTTGTATTGGTAGCGTTCTCGGCACTCCTGATCAGCAGCGCGGTACTCACCAGGTGGCCTGACCCGAATGACAGGAAGAAGGAACTCACCCGACTGGTCCTCCTCGGTTGGGTCGTGGGGTTCTGGGTGGTGGCCATCTTGTCGGGGACAGCATGGTTCGCAATGGACCGGCCACCGTTCGACCTACCCCAGAAGCTGGACGCGCAGGAGTTGGAGGCAATCACTACCCGCGCCTTCGCGATCATCACCGGGATGGGCGGGATCGCTCTCCTGGTCACGGCCTATCGCCGTCAACGCACCACCGAGCAGGACGCCGAGCGCGAGGATGTCCGACTGTTCACCGAGCGCTTCACCACCGCGTCCGAACAGCTCGGCCATGAAAAGCCAGCTGTCAGGCTCGCCGGGGTACACGCCTTGAACCACCTGGCCGACGACACCCGCAACGACGATCTGCGGCAGATGGTGATCGACGTGCTGTGCGCCTACCTGCGCATGCCCTGCGAACCTGCCCCGGACAACCTGCCGGACGAGGCAACCGAGAAGGAACGAAGTACCCACCGGGAACGCCAACTGGCCTATGAGTCCTTCCGCGAGGTCCGCCACACGATCATCGACGTTCTGGTGACCCGCCTGCGCCGTGACCCGTTTTGGCGGCTGATGAAGTACGACTTTTCCAGGGTCGTCTTCGACGGAGGGGACTTCACCGGGGCCCGGTTCCTCAGAGAGGAAGACGCCGTATCGTTCCGGGGTGCGCGCTTCAGAGGTGGGACGGTCCTGTTCGAGGATGCGTACCTGCTGGGCACAGCAGACTTCACCGATGCTGAGTTCGCCGGTGGCAAGGTGTCCTTCACCGGGGCGACCTTGGGCTGCAGTTTCGAACGGGCCCGGTTCTGCGGAGCGGACGTCTCCTTCGATCACACCAAGATCGCTGGTGCCTCCTTCCAGCACGCCAGGTTCGAGTCCCGCGATATCACCTTCTTCGGTGCCACCTTCGCCGGGTGGGTGGGCTTCAACCGCGCCCACTTCGACGGCGCCGCTGTGCTCATCCAAAGCAGCACGATCTCGGGGGATATGGACTTCGACCACGCGCGGTTCAACGGACCAGGGGGGATCGTTTTCAACAACAGCCTCATAGAGGACGGCGCTGTCGACTTCCAGGAGGCATGGCTCCTGGACGGCACTCTGAGCTTTGACAACATCACCCTGACCGGGCAGAGCAGGAGGAGAGCAAGGATCTCGTTCGGGCGTATCATTCTCGGAGAGACGCGGCTGTCCTTTGTGGGGGCGAGGCTCTTCAGCGGATACGTGAACTTCTCCACGGTCGAGTTCACGCACCGGGAGGCTGCACGGGAGTGCTTCCCTGCCGGGCTGGGTGAAGCGGTCGAGCCCGGCGATGCGGAGGTCCTACTTCCTGCTGAGTGGGCATGCACCGAAGAGCGCCCCCCTGCTGCTCCAGGTGCTCAACGGCGACCTGGCCGCCGGCTTCGCCCTGCACGAGAAGGACGTTGACCTCGCCGCGTGACTGGAGGTTCGAGAGCCCACTTCTCCCACGGTTACCTTCCGGATGATGCGGGCGGGCAGAATGCGCTCACGGTTTTTCCGGTCTCTCTTGCGAGACAAACTGTCGTACGCGGTCTCGTGCCTGATGGCAGCAGTTCCTTCAGCAACGCTCATCAGCGATGGGGCGTCATCCTCAAGTTGTTCCGGAAAGTAGATTGTCTGTGGTGCCTGCAAGGATCGTCTGATGGTGGACACGGTGGAACAGACTGACCTGCGTGCCTTGATTCTTCCCGTGGTCATAGACCTCAAAGACACGTGCACACATGACGAACTCCCCGACCTATGCCGGCGGCTCGGCCTGCCCCCTCCCCCTTCCAAGGAGGAAGGCAGCAAGGCCGACCGTCTCCAAGCCAGTCTCAAGGCGGTCACCGACACCGGTCTGGCGTCGATCACCGCCCTTCTCCTGGCCCAGGTGGCCCTGCCGATATCGCAACGTCGGCCTATCGAGGACGCTTTGTGGGCCGCGCAGGGGTCAGTAGAGATCTCTCAGCGAGTCCGGCGCGAGATCGCCCGCGCCCTGGACCTGGAAGACTTGACCCGATACCCCGGCCGATTCATGAATCTGCTTGGCAGGTTCTGGCTCCCCGACGACGGCCTGTTCGCTTCACCCACTCGGCAGGGCCTGCGGGCCGAGGTTGAACGGCACGTGCTGCGCAACCCGGGCGACTGGTCCACCGAAGAGCTGTTCGAAGTCCTTGGTGTCTTCACGGCACCCCATACCCGATTTACCCGGTTCCTGGAGGCGATGCTCGCCTCTGACCTGGCCCCTGACGAACAGATCCAGCGCCATCTGGTCGCGGCCGTTGATCCCCACCTGCGCACCACCGGCGTGGAACTGCGCGAGAACGGCACATCCGACGGATATCCCGTGTTCGCTCTTACACCTGTGGGTTTGGCCAGCAACCGGCGGCCCAAGAATCTCATCTTCGCTTCCAGTCGCAAGCCCGACTTGCGGTTCCGCAACGCTGTCGACAACGACATCGAGATCGTCGGCGACCTCGACCACGTTCTGGTCTACGACCGGCCGATCAGCCCCGACGGGCTGAGATGGCACGATCTCCAGGACTGGTGGCAACAGACTCGGCAGAGCGCCGACGCCCAGGCTGCCAAACGGGACCTCTACAACAGGATGCGCGCGAGCTTGCCCAGTAACTCCCAGGCCCAGGACAATCTCTTCTGCCTCTACCACCGTATCTTCGGTTCCGCCGTCCCCAGACTGCCGGCGCTACTGCCGGAAGTGTGGTTGCACTGGGATCCAAAGACGGTCCGCGACCGTGGCCCGGAAGCTTTACTCCGCTTCCGAATGGACTTCCTCCTGCTGCTACCGCACGGCCAGCGCGTGGTCCTGGAGGTCGACGGCTCCCAGCACTTCACCGACCGAACCAAGTACGCCAACGACATGCGCGCCGATCGCGAACTCAAGCTCGGTGGGTGCGAGGTCTTCCGGTTCGGCACTGAAGAGCTCGAACAAGAACTCAGGGCCATCCGAGTTCTGGAGGAGTTCTTCACCGCACTGTTCCGCCGCTTTGACGTCACCCCGCGGGATCTCCGGTAATGCGAGATCACCCGTGGTGCCAGAGTGAGCCTGGCAATGGTGTCGGCCAGGTAAAGGCCACTGAGAACGGAGAGCACACGTGACGATTTCCAACCTCGACTTTGAGGGAACAGAATTTGCCGATCCGGCAGGCTACGCCCACCTCCTCACCCCCGAGAGCACGATGTGCTGGTGGTGTCAGACTCGACCGGCCACCACCGGGGAGCACAAGTTCAAGCGCACCAGCCTGGCGCGCCTGATGGGCGATGGTCAGGTGCTGGTCTGGGGAGACGGAAAACAGCGGCGCGAAATCCGAGGAAAGGGCAGCCTCAAACGTGACCGCTATGGTGTAATCAAGTTCCCCAAGTCAATGTGCGCACCGTGTAACAACGACACTTCCAAGCCTTTCGACATCGCCTACGATACCTATGCACAGTACGTCGAGACGCACCTGTTGAGAATCATGCCGGGGATCGACCTGGGGTCGCTGTACGGCTCCGAGTGGCGGCAGAAGTCACTGGATCTGGCTCGATACCACGCCAAGCATTTCGGGTGCCGGATGGTCAGGGACCGCATCCCCGTACCGCAGTCGCTGCGCGATTTCATGGATGGTGCAGAGGACATGGACGATGGGCACATGGCGATCATCTCCACCGATTCCGTCAATAAAGTTTACGGGCGCGGGATGTCGATCAGTCCAAACGTGCCCTGGATAGCCCGCGACATGACGCGGTTCACTTCCTGCGTCATGGCTGCCTACATCGGCCCGATCGGCATCAGGTACGAATGGATTGCCGAAGGAATTCCAAATCAGGAGAGAGATCAATTCTTTCACCATCCGATTCCGGTGATCAACTATTTCCGGAACGAGAAAGATGTGGTGTTGGGGAAGACTCGAAAGCCGGGTCGCATTGCGCGGCTCCTGCAGTGGGCGTACGCGCCCTGAAATTTAAGCCTTCGCGCCCAGGTGCGGTTCAGGGATTAATGGACACCTCGGGCCGGTCGCATCAGGTGTGCAGCTCCCGGCATCCCTGGGTAGCGGCTTCAGTGAACTGTGCGGGCACTCCACGGGCTTGCTCACAAGCATGAGGCGCTCGGGGTCGACGGCGGTCTTGAGCAGGGCAAACTCGTACGTCCAGGTTATCGCCTGGTCCGTGAGCTTTGAGTCTTCTGCCTCGCCAACGAACTCAAGGATGCGGTCGATATCATTCTTGAAGGCGTTGGCGGCGTACTTAGCGCTTTTTTCGGATCACGGGTTTCCGCTAAAATGGATTGTTCGTCCGGTTCCACTAAGTTGATGAACTAGCGCTCCGGAAGACAAGGGGCCGAGATTGGCACTGGCGACATTTTAATAAGCCATCCCACCAGCACCACCCCCTGACTGAGGCGCCGCGCTGATACGGCTGCTTGGCAGGAGATGTTCTCATCAATGACGTTCAGGATCGCCATATATTAGGGAGAGTCGACCCGACTAAAGTAAGTCGGTGAGGGGCTGTCGACAAATCCTGCAATAATCCTCCTTGGCTCCCAATGCAGACCAATCGATCACCGACTTATGCCAGTCTTGGCCTTCGTCATAGCAACCGGTTTAGTCGGTCGAAGAGCTCTTGGAACCGACTACGGGTGGCTTCGTCGATCTGGTCGATCAGGTTGCTGGGCGAGCGCATGAGGTGGTTGGCCGGCTGGTAGTGGTCATAGCGGCCCCCGTGCAGGGCTTCGATCTGTTTAACGATGCGCCCGCCACCGTTGAGCTGGGTCTTGGTGAAACGGCCGACTTTGGAGACCCTGAGGAGCTTCAAGTACCAGCTGACATCGAAGAGGTCTTCGATGTCAGCTTCGTTGGTCCCGGTGATCTCAGTCAGGTAGACCAGGTGCCCGCTCGCCAATAGCCCGCGGTCGGCTAGGCGGGAGAGTCGTTGGTTGGCTCCAGCAGCCACGTCCATCAAAACTGTGACGGACAGGTGGCTTCCGCCGAACAGAGATACGAAAGCGGGGACCTTGTCTAGTCCGCCGGCCGGTGTGACGGTCCAGCGGGGATCGAGGGGACGGCCGCCCTTGGCCCTGATCAAGTCGCTCATGATGGTGAGGTAGACCACGTCGGAAGGGCCTTCCACGAGCAGTTGGTGAGGGCCGATGACCAAGGTCTGCGTCATGTCCACACCGAGCGCGCCCAGTAGCGGATACACGGTGTCGGGCCGTGCCTTCCAGATGTCCTGGCTGATCTTCGTTCCGTCGTTGTTGACGTCCTCCACCGTCCGGCAGCGGTCGAGCTTGGTCGGTTGGATCATGAACAACGAGTGCGTGGTGTAGATGACCTGGTGGTGCGGAGCGAGTCGTTCCTCGACATAGCGCAGAAGATCGGCCTGGGCCTTGGCATGCAGGTTCAGCCCGGGTTCGTCGAGCAGGATGATCCTCCGCTGCACGGTGTTCGTGTACTCGGAGAACGCCACCAGGAACGAGAAGAACCAGATGAACCCCTTGGAACGGCCGCCCATGCCCAGCGTGACCCGGTGACGCTGGTTCCTGATGCGGATTTTCAGCCACGGCACCGTCCGATGGGCGTTCTGCGGGGTTGGCTCCCTGCGGTAGTCGATGTCCAACTCCACGAGCAGGTCTTGGTTCTGATGCCAGTACTCGAAGAGCTGGTCGGTCAGCTCGTTGGCGGCAGCCTCAAGTGCTGCCTTGCGGCTCTCGTACTCGTCCTCGGTGAACTCGGCGGTGTCCACGCCGGCCAAGCGCAGCAAGGCCAGCGCGGTGCGCTCCTCGGGTTCTAGTTTGTCCTCGTCGACCTTCTGCAACCGCTCGATCGACACCTCGTCGGGTAGCACGTTGTACTCGTCGAAGTACTGGAAACTCGGTGCCCGCGAGTGGAGGATCTTGCGGATCTCCGCGTTCAGGTTTCGTTCGTCGAGGTCCTGCGCAAGGGAGACTGCTGCCTCGGCGTCTTGGTCAGCGCGCAAGGCGGCGACGAACTCTTCCTTGGTCTTGGCAGAGTAGCGATCCAAGCTCAGCCCAGCTTTGCCGGCCAAGTGCCGCACTGCGGCCAGTCCATCGATCGGCAAAGAGTAGAAAGCCTTGTCAGAGCCATACTCTCTGCTCACCTCGACGGTGGTCCCCCTGAGAGCTTGAGGCCCGAACTGGTCGGCGACGGCCTCCACATCGGCTTTTTCCAACTTGAACGTGACCTTGATCGGGGTGGTTCCGGGGATGGAGTCCCTGTCACGGGAACGGTGTCGACGAGGGTAGTCGTACAGCTCGTTGAAGCCGGTGGTGTGGCCGCTGGAGAGGGGCCGAATCCGGTAGAGGGCTTCGAGGGCGGCGGTTTTGCCTGACTCGTTCTTGCCGACCAGAGCGGTGACGTCACCGGCGAGGTCGAACTCGGTGGAGTCGGTGATGCTCTTGAACTTGGTGATGTGGGCGGACAGCAAACGCATCGACGTCCTCGTCTTCCTGCTTTGCCTAAAGCCGTGTGTGCCTGGTCAAGGGCACATCATGCTATTCCATGAGACCAGGGTCACGCTGGTGGATATCGACAGGTCTCTCACTCATGCCCTAGTGCGACGAAGCGCCTCGTTGCTAGTCCTTTGGGAGAACATCCCTTGGATCTAGCGGTTTCTCAGGTGAACTGCCGAGTGGTGTGGCAGGTTGTCAGATGATCTGGCGAGGAGGGGCCCATGGGCGACGGCCTGCATCTGCTGACAGGAGGCGCACCAAACGACCCGCGCGGCATGGAGCTCGGCTTTGTCGACGCTGACGGCGGTGAGCATCGGGTACCGCTGGCCGCAGCCGCGGGGGTGCCGTTTGAGCATGTGCGGCCGGTCAGGTCCTTCCCCACCTTCAAAGGGCAGCGCAACTTCCCCGGCTGGTACTACGCAGCCACCACACAAGGACACATCACGTTCGAGTCCTGGCTGGAGCGTGATCATCTGATGTGCCTGGACTTCGACCCCGAGGTCCGCGCCATCGCCGCACAGCCGTTCTGGCTGTTTTGGACTGCCGAAGACGGACGCGGACGCTCACATGCCCCTGACCTGTTCGCCCTCCGGAGGGACGGTTCGGCGCTGGTCGTGGACTCACGGCCTGCCGATCGGATCAAGCCACGCGACCAGCGGGCATTCGAGGCCACGCGCCAGGCTTGTTCGGAGCTGGGGTGGGATTACCGGGTGTGGGGCCAGGTCGACCCGGTGTTCGTAGCGAACGTGCGTTGGCTGGCGGGATACCGCCACGAGCGCTGTTACGACACCGCGGTCGCGGACCGGCTCAGGGTCGTTTTCGCTCAGGCGCTCCCTCTCATGCAAGGCGCGGCGGAGACGGGCGAGCCTTTGCGCACCCTGCCGGTGCTGTTCTATCTGATGTGGCGTGGCGAACTGGAGGTGAATCTGTCCCTGCTACTGGGAGAGCACACACCCGTGAGGGTGGCGAGGGGAGCCGTGCGGTGAACACTCTGGGGGTGTTGCGGGTCGGTGACCGCGTTGTTTTCGGGGGCGATGAGCACACGGTGGTCGCGCTCGCCGGAACATCGGTCCGGTTGGTGGCGGCGTCCGGGCGGCACTCGGTGGTGCTCCTGCCCTATCTGCTGTCGGCTGTCGACTTCGCTGTGATCGGAGTGCGGTCACCAGAGGGCTTCGCCCCTTTGGGGTTGTTGGACGGTGTTCCAGCCGAGGTGGCCGAGCGGGCCCGGTTGTGGGAGCGCCACCTCATCGAGGTGGAGAGCGGACACATGCCCGACTCCGACAGCAACGCCGCGCCCCGACCGGAGTACGACACTGCCCACACCACCTTGGCCCAACGCGAGGCAGCCAAGGCCCAGGAACTCACGGCCTTAGGGGTCGACTGCAAGCAGCGCACGGTCCAGCGGATGCGCCGACGCTACCGCGAACAAGGCGTGTGGGGGCTGGTCGATCAGCGCTTGGTCGGTCGCAACCGCCCCACGGGCAACGTCGATGAGCGTGTGGTTACCGCAACGGTGCACGTGATCGAGGCTCAGACACCGGCTTCCACCGGGACTAAAGCGCGGGTGATGGGCCAGGTGCGCCGTAGAGTGGAGGAAGAGCATGGGGCCGGTGTGGTGCCAATGCCCTCGACCTCGACGTTCTACCGGTTGCTGGACGTGTTGTCCGTGGGCCGCCACACCTTCGGGTCGGCAGCCACTCGCCGTTCTTCGGCCAACCGCCCCGCCCGACCGTTCACCCCGACCACGGCCGCTCGTCCTGGCGAGCAGGTCCAGATCGACACCACGCCCTTGGACGTGATGACGGTGATGGACGACGGCGTGATCGGCAGGGCCGAGTTGACCATCGCGGTCGACGTCGCCACACGCACCATCTGCTCCGCGCTCCTTCACCCCGCGCGGCCCAAGGCGGTGGACGCCTCGCTGCTGCTGGCCCGGATGCTGGTGCCCGAGCCGATGCGGCCTGGCTGGTCCGAGGCGCTGAGGATGTCGGCCTCGCGTATCCCGCACGCTCGACTGATGAGTGTCGACCAGCGGATGGAACACGCCGCGGCTAAACCAGTGATCGCTCCGGAGACCATCGTGATCGACCACGGCAAGGTCTTCGTCTCCGAGACGTTCCTGCGCGCCTGTCAGAGCCTGGGGGTCTCAGTCCAGCCCGCACACCCGGCAACCCCGACCGACAAGAGCGTGGTGGAGCGCACCTTCTCATCGATTAACACGCTGTTCTGCCAGCACGTGACCGGATACACCGGCCGGGATGTCACCCGCCGCGGCGCCCGAGTCGATGCGGACACGGTGTGGAACGTGGCCGATCTACAGGACCTGCTGGATGAGTGGGTGGTGGCCGGATGGCAGGTGCGCCCCCACGAGGGCCTGCGCCACCCATATGCGCCTGAGCGAATCCTGTCACCCAACGATGCCTATGCGGCGCTGGTCGCGGCGGCTGGGCACGTTCCGGTCGTGTTGGACCGCGATGCCTACATCGAACTGCTGCCCGCGGTGTGGCGATCCATCAACGATTACGGTGTGCAGATCGACTACCGCACCTACGACAGTGCTGAACTCAACCCTTACCGGCGCCAACCCTCGCCGATGAGCGCCAGGTCCGGCAAGTGGGAGATCCACTACGACCCCTACGACCTGAGCCGAGTTTGGGTACGCGACCACCACCGGGGCCAGGGCTGGATCGAGGCGCCCTGGGTCCACCAAGGGCTGGTCAACCGGCCCTTCGCTGACTTCACATGGCGCTATGCGCGCAGGCTCGCCACCAAGCGCGGAGTCGACACCACCAACGAGACCTCTTTGGCCGTGGTGCTGGCCGCACTGCTCCGCCGCTGCGAGGACGGCCCAAGCCCCGATCAAGCCGCCACCGCTCGGGCCAGGGTCTCCACCGATATGCCCCAACGCCCACGCGTTCCAACGCCCACGCCACAGGACCTGGACGAGGAAACCCGAGACGACGGGAACGGGATCGAACAGGAAGTGGAGACCGTAGCTAAGGTCATCCCGTTCGAGGAGTTCAACCCCTTCGAGGAAGGCAACGCCTGGTGAGCGTAGGAAACGAGGTCGGCACCCACTTCCCGCTGACGACCAGGGAAGGATGGGACGCCTTCGCCACCGCCGCCTTGCGACCAGCGCCGACACTGCTGCCCGCGCAGGACTTCCAGCGTCTGGACTCCACCGAGCGAACCGTTTACAACGAGGCGCGCCTGGACCATCATGCGCGGCTAGTCACGGTCACCACTCCCACGATGCGCTCCATCGTCACGACTGGCAACCAGTTGCTGGTGATCAACCGGCACCAGATCTCCGCCCGCCGCGGCCTCATCGTCACCGGGGCCCCAGGAACCGGGAAAACGACCGCGATCACCCAGTTCGGCAAGGCCCACCATTACAGCGTACGCCGCCGCCTCCCCAACGGGGCCGGCCGCATGCCGGTCGTGTACGTGACGGTCCCACCAGCTGCCACCCCCAAGATCCTGGCAGTGGAATTTGCTCGCTTCCTTGGGCTGCCGGTTAACACGCGCCACAGCCAGGTGGAGATCACCAACGCGGTCTGCTCGGTGCTGTGCGAGCTGGGCTGTGACCTGGTCATCGTGGACGAGATCCACAACCTCAACCTGGCAACCCGTTCCGGAGCCGAAGCCTCCGACCAACTCAAGTACCTGTCCGAGCGGATCCCGGCCACGTTCATCTATGCCGGGATCGACGTCGAGCACGCTGGTCTATTCGCCGGTCCACGCGGGCGACAGATCGCCGGACGCTTCGTCACCCAGCCCACCGAACCCTTCCGCCACTCCACCCCGCAACACCGCCGCGACTGGCAAGCCCTGGTGGCCAGACTCGAACACTCCCTGCGCCTGCACCACCACCGCGACGGCACACTCCTCGGGCAGGCCGCCTACCTTCATGATCGCTCTGCGGGCATGATCGGCAGCCTCACACACCTGATCAGAGCCGCTGCCAGTCAGGCGATCCACGATGGCAGCGAACGCATCACCAAATCCCTCCTGGAAGGCATCCCCGTGGACACCGCGGCCCAAGCCGCGACCCCGCCCAGGAGGCGCAGCCCCAAGCGGGTGAGCAACCGCAAGGCAGCCGGATGAAGGCATGGCAGACACCACCGCGCGCTCTACCCATCACCGTGCGCCCGATGGGCAATGAGAGCGTCCTCTCCTACGTCTACCGACTCGCCGAGGCCAACCACCTCCGCTACCCCACGCTGTTTCGACACATCGCACCATGTACTCCCGGCAAACACTGGCTTCCGCGCACCGAGGCCTACCTCAACGCCGCAGCCGTCCAACGGCTCGCCGTGTTGTGCGGACACAGCCCGCAAGGTCTGGCCCGCGCCCTTCCTCTGTTCCGTATCCCCTTCGCCCACGACCCCAGCACCGTCACAGACCAGCCCCAACTGTGGTCGCGCAAGTTCAGTCCGCAGCGGGCATGTCGGCGCTGTACCCTCCAGCTCGGATGGACCGGCGTCATCTTGCTGCACAACGCCGCGACCCGCCGCGTCTGCGAGCGCCACGGCATGTGGACGTACTGGGAACACCACGACCTCGCGACGACCCCCGAAGTCGTCAAGGCCCACCGGCAGTTCCGCAAGCTCATCGGGACACGCCCCCACGTCCTGTTTTGGTACCGGAGAGCCCGCCACATCATGAAGAGCGGCAAGGTACGAGAGCGGGGCTTCCCCAACGTTTTGCGGTGGAGAGAACGTGCGGCGCGCCTGGATGGTCCCGGACCCGGCAGCGCTTTGACGTTCCGGCGTTTGGAACTCATCCGGTTCCCCGAAACCGTGGCCCTCACCCGGTTCCTCACTGACCCCACGTGGGGGTGCCCTCCGAAAACGTTTGGCCCGGTGCCCCGCTCGTACCTCACGGCAGCGAGTGAGCGCACCGGGATCGAGCTGTTCACGCTCTGGTACCTCCTGATCCAAGAGCGCGCTGAGCAGGCCAAGCGCGATGGGTCAGGAAATCGCCAGTTCAGACGAGAAGAACACTCACTGTTCTTTCCCAGGTGAACTGGCGATCCCCAGGTCAGAGTGCCTAGCACTCGCCACTTCAAATGGGAACGGACAGAGATCGGCTCAGCTCCGAAGCCACGGCCTGGGCACCACCGTGTCGGCGGCCCGGGTGGACAGCGCTCCGCCGGCGCGGTTGCGGATCAGTAGCCCCGTGGTAGGGCGGACGAGTTCGTCCAGCAGCTCCTTCAGGGTGGCGAGCACCTGGGCATGCAGCGGTGCGGTACCCGCCGTCCAGGCGCCCTTTGCCGCGTCCCCGCACGCTGCCCTTTGCGGAGAGGCGGACGCCGGCCACGTCCAAAACGACGATCTCGGCCACCCGTGGACCGACGTGGTAGGCCAGGCCGCAGATCGCCCGGTCGCGCGGGTGTGCGTCGCGGTCCAGGATGCGCAGGAACCGCAGCAGAGTGCACTGGTCCAGGGCCCGGAGGGGCGGGCCAGGTGTTCGCGCACCACCTCCGGACGCCAGGAGCCGCGCAGGGCGAAGAAGGCGTCCACGGAGGCCAGCCGTGTGGTGAACGCGGGGAGCTCGCCGACCAGGTCCTCGGGCAGGTCAGGGTCGCGTTTCCAGAAGTAGAGGCTTCCGGAGTGCGGGTGCGGGATGGGTTCCGGCCCGCGCCTTCCTGCCGTGGCGGGACCGGAACCTTCAGGCTCAGCTACCGCAGCGGCCTGCGGCCTGGGCTGGCACCGGCACGTCCTCGGCCTTGCCGCGTTGGTCGCTGTCGGCCTTGACCACGTACACCTCCCATGGCTCCTTGCCGGGGCCGTGCACCCACACCTTGTTCTGGAGGGCGTAGCAGCAGGAGGTGTCGTTCTCGGCGAAGGTGGCCAGCCCGGCCTCCTTGAGCCGGTCGGCGGCGGCGTCGACCTGGGCGGTGGTCTCCACCTCCACGCCCAGGTGGTCCAGGTGGGTCTCCTGCCCCGGCTCACCCTCGATGAGGACGAGCTTGAGCGGGGGCTCAGCGAGGGCGAAGTTGGCGTAGCCGGGGCGGCGCTTGGTGGGCTCGACGCCGAAAAGCTTGGAGTAGAAGGTTACCGACGCCTCCAGGTCGGCGACGTTGAGGGCGAGCTGCATGCGGGACACGGGGGCCTCCACGAGTCTTGTATCGAAATTCATCGATTCAAGGTTGCGCCCTGTTTCGGAGCTTGTCAATATAGACGCATGTCGAATCAAGAGAGCGCGGTGGATGAGGCCGCTCCGATCTCCGGCACGGTCGCGGGCTGCTGTCCTGGATTGTTGACCACCCCTTTGGGTGAGGAGGAGGCCGTGGAGCCGGCCCGGGTCTTCAAGGCCCTGGGCGACCCGGTGCGGCTGCGGTTGCTGTCGATGATCGCCTCCCGGGCGGGGGGCGAGGTGTGCGTGTGCGACCTGACCTCCGCCTTCGAGCTGTCCCAGCCCACCATTTCCCACCACCTCAAACTGCTGCGCGAGGCCGGGCTGATCGCCGCCGAGCGGCGCGGCACCTGGGTGTATTACCGGCTGCTTCCAGAGACCACCGACCACCTGGCGCAGATCCTGACCCGCCGCACCGTGACGGCGGCCAAAGCGTGAGCGTCCCCGCTGGGACGGCCACGTCGAGGCGCCCGTCCTGATCGCCCTGGTCCACGTCGCGCTGTGGTCACAACGCTTCTTCACCAATGAGGAGGTACGCGGTGTCCAGCGCTGAGGTCCCGCGGGTGCTGTTCGTGTACGTGCACCCCGCCGGACGCTCCCAGATGGCGGCCGCGTTCCTGCACCACCTGGGTGCGGGGTGAGTGCGGGTGCACCCGGCCGGGCCCACCCCGGCCGACGCGGTCAACCCCGCCGTCGTACAGATCACGGCCCTGCCGCCAAATCCTGTAGCCATCCTCCAAGGAACCGCTATTTCATCGGATGAAGTCAGCGACCACCTGGCACATTCGGCGGAACACGCTCATCTGGAGGGCCTCCCGCACCGATCCAGGAGGAGGACCGCCAGGCCAACGTCCTCCTGAGACTCCGAAACCCCCGTTCTCACCTGGGATTTGCCAGACGATTACTCCTGATGAAAGATCCTTTCGTTTGATGTAATCGGCGGAAGGTGGCGGAGCGTGACCCGAGCCGGCACGGTGCCGGGGACGGCGGGGCTGCATCTGGCCGGTGGGACCACGCTGCTGCGCCCCGAGGAAGAGGAACAGGTCGCCGAGGCGATGCTGGAGGGCCGGCGCAACCAGCAGATGGCCCGCAACCTGGCCCTATCCACGATCGAGGGCCGCCACAACGCGGTGAGGGCGTTCCCCCGCCACGCCGATGCCTTGCCCTGGCAGTGGTCTGCGCAGATGGTCGACGAGTGGCTCGGGGACCTGCGAGCCGTCCGGCACCTGAAACAGTCCACCTTGCGCAACTACGCCGAGGCCGTCCGCTCCTTCTGCGCCTTCCTCACCGACCCCGCCTACGAGTGGGCCGCCGAGTGCGAGAAGAGGTTCGGCACCCACCCCACCCAGGTCTGCCACGAGTGGAACACCACCCACCACCTGTAAGAATCCGAAGCCGACCCTTCAAAGAGGGCCTTCACCCGCGCTGAGCTCCTGGCCTTCTTCGACCACGCCGACGACCAGGTCCACCGGGTGCGCGGGGCCGGCCGCAAGGGCCGGCTGCCCGCCTACCGCGACACGATCGGCCTCGACCTGCACTCGTTGCGGCGTTCCTACGTCACGCACCTGATCGAGGACGGCCGGGGCCCCGGTTCATCCAGGAACAGGTCGGCCACGAACACGCCTCCACCACCTCCCTCCACACCTGCGTCTCCTCGGACTTTCGCACCCGGACCCTGTGCAAGACGATGGATGCCACGATGAATGCGGCCCTGGACACCGGAAGGACGAAACGATGAAACGGCAGGTCAGCTACCAATGGCGGCTGCGCGAAATCATGGCCGAACACGGCATGTTCACCGCCACCGACCTCGCCCGCCCCCTGGCCGAACGCGGCATCGCGTTGTTCTCGGTCCAGGTCTGGGGCCTGGTCATCCAGAGCCCGAACGGCTCTCCCTGCCGGTCTTGGCCGCGCTCTGCGACATCTTCGAGTGCACACCCACCGACCTCATCGCCACCCGGGCCGAGAACGCCGCACCGCGGCGCACCGCCACCGGCGAGACGGCGGGCTCGCCGATGGGGTCGTGCCGCTGCGGCCCAAGCGCGCCCGGATCGATCCCAACGGTGGGTAGACCCTGCAAGCTGGCCGAGAAGGTGGACACGCTTTTGGATGACGGCACCGGGCGGCCGAATCCGCAGTTGGAGCCGCTGAGGGAAGCGATCCTGGCTATGCCCCGGCACGAAACAGTGCGTACATCCGCACTGCGTCAACTCGTGCTCCAGGCCCCCGCACCGGTCATCGCTCAGGTACTGGGGTTCCACAGCAAGACCACCACCCGAGTCGTTGCCCAAGCTGGGGGAACCTGGAACCGCTACGCCTCCAGCAACCAAAAACAGTGACCGGCGGGCGGGGATCCATGGGGAATGCAGATCACTGGATCAATGGCTCCTACCAGTCTCGGCCCCCATATCCGGGCCATGAACCACCCCGCTGTGGGCCAAGGCGTGGGTCAAGCCCCCGGTGATCGAGGTGTCGGCCTGGCATCCGGACTTCAAGCCCTCACCGAACCACTCACCTGGCACTAGGCACTCCTTACCGACACCCCAGGGTGCGGGGCCGGCTCCGGTGATCGCCGACCGTCTCTTGTGCCGTGCGCACGATCTCGGCCAGGTGGGAGTGGTGGGCGCCGGGCCAGTACACCCGGTCACACGCCGAACAGCGGGCGAAGGCATCGAAGGCGGCACGGGTGCCCGCCTGTAGTTCCGCGGCGACCCGCTGTTTGTCGGTGCCGACCAGCACGCCGTTGCACGCCGGGCAGCGTGTCCAGGGCGCCAGGTCGGGGACGAAGCGTTCCAAGACCTCGCGTAGTTGGTCATCGGGGCGCATGTGTCGGATGTGGGCGCCGGCGCGCAGGCCGGCGCGGCTGAGCAGTCCGCGGTCGCGGGTGAGCAGGACACGCCTTTCGGAGTTGGCCTGTTGGAACAGTGAGGGGTCGTCGCGGTCGTTGTCGTAGGCGGTGTCCAGGCCCAGGAGGCGCAGGCGTCGGGCCAGGGTGCCCAGGTGCACGTCCAGGAGAAAGCGCAAGGGAAGGGGTGTGGCCTGGGGGTAGGTCACCGGTGTGATGTCGATCCTCTGTCCGGGC
The DNA here is from genome assembly GCF_000341005.1 of Nocardiopsis alkaliphila YIM 80379. GTDB lineage: Bacteria > Actinomycetota > Actinomycetes > Streptosporangiales > Streptosporangiaceae > Nocardiopsis > Nocardiopsis alkaliphila. Next base: position 17,595 of record NZ_ANBD01000010.1, read on the forward strand.
GCGGGGATGGTGCCGGGTTCCACGGGGATCCCGTCCAGGAGTAGGGTGCCGACCTCGGTCATGGGCACGCCGTGCGATTGGACCAGGTGGGCCAGGGTGGAAGTGGAATCGGCACGCGCATGCAGGACCGTGTCCCGGCGGCGTGGGGCCAAAAAGAACCGTAGTTCGGGTGCGAAGCACAGTTCCAGGGTGGGTTCCATCGGCCGAGTATGCCATCGTGCGGGCCCGGCGGCCTTTTTCATCGGCGCTGCAATGGGCGCTGGGAGCAAGATCGTTTCCGTTCCCGCCCCGTGTTCGAACATTCCGGGGGCCGAAAACGGGTTGTCGGTGACCCTGAGGGCGGGAAGGATGCTGACGGCGGCTTCGAGATCGACCCCGTACCGGGGCTCGCCCAGGGCTGTTCTGCCTCGACCACTTCCGTCGAGGCGCCGATGGAGAGGAAGAACGCAGATGATTCGCAGGCTTCAAGCGATCGTACTGGACTGCCCCGACCCGGCACGGCTCGCGGAGTTCTACGCGCACTTGCTCGGCGGACAGGTCGTACAGGACCCTGAGGACCCCGATTGGGTGGAGGTGCGCGGGTTCGAGGGCACACCGCTGGCCTTCCAACGGACACCGGACTACCGCCCACCGAAGTGGCCAGGCCGGCAGAGCCCTCAACAGATGCACCTGGACTTCGACGTGGACGACATCGAAGCCGACGAGAAGCGGGTGCTCGCACTCGGAGCCACCGTGTTGGAACGCACCGACCAGCTGAACCCTCAGGCCAATTGGCGGGTCTACGCCGACCCGGCCGGACACCCTTTCTGTCTGTGCCTGCACTGAACGTGGTCGGTTGGGCGTTGAAAGGTCACCTCTGCAAGGGCTGTGTGAGACGCACCAGGTTGCCCGAGAGGTCACAAAAGGCACAGTCGCGCACACCGTAGGGCTGGTCCACGGGCTCTTGGACGGCCTCGCCGCCTGCGGCCGCGACGCGTTCGAAGGCGGCGTCACAGTCCTCGGTGGCCAAGACAGGACCGGCTAGGCTGGGGGCTCCCCTGCCCCCTACATGAGGTCGAGAACATGGGTCCGGTCGTCACCGCTGTCAGTAGCAGTTCCGAGCACACGTTCAGTAAGGCCAACCGGTCCGGGATCCGGTTGGTGGCGGGGCTGGGGGTGGAGGGGGACGCTCACCTGGGGCGAACGGTCAAGCACCGCTCCCGGGTCAGGGTCGATCCCACGCAGCCGAATCTGCGTCAGGTGCACCTGATCCACGCCGAGTTGTTCGACGAGGTCGCCGAGGCCGGGTTCGTGGTGGAGCCGGGGCAGATGGGTGAGAACATCACCACGCGTGGGGTGGACCTGTTGGGGCTGGGGCAAGGCACGGTCCTGGAGTTGGGGCGGGCTCGGGTGGAGGTCACCGGGTTGCGTAACCCGTGCGCGCAGATCGATGACTTTTCTCCCGGGTTGCTCAAGCAGATGGTCTACCGGGACCGGTCCGGTACGTTGGTGCGTCGGGCCGGGGTGATGGGCGTGGTGCTCGTCGGTGGTGAGGTGGCGCCGGGAACACCGATCGGGGTACGGGTTCCACCGGGGGCCCATGTGCCTTTGGAACGGGTTTAGGGGTGTGACCGCAAGCGGCCTTGAGGCCGCCACCGTTTCGCGTCGGGCCGATGGCTCACCGCTTCGGGGGTTTGCGAGGCGGGTCACTGGTGGTGGCCGTTCAGGAGGTGTCCGGTCGGTGTTTGCGGCCGTGGGTGGCGGTGTAGGTGGTTTCCAGCCAGGGGGCGAGGTCTTCGACGAGTTCGTGGAGATGGGCGGGGTCGGCGCCGGGGTGGTGTGCGGTGTGGGCCGCGGCGCGCATCTGGTGGTGGCGTTGGGGGTGGTAGTGGCCGAAGACGTCCGTGGCCAGGTCCAGGTCGCTGGTCCAGCCACCCCAGGTGGGCATGACCAGGGTGAACCCGGTGCGGACGAGGCGGCGCCCCACCCGGCGGGCCAGGGAGGTGGTGTCGGTGTCGGCTCGGTTCAGGGCGTGGCGCCAGCGGGGTAGGACCAGGTGCAGGTCACCGTTGGTCTGGCGGGCCAGCAGGGAGTCGGGCCGGTAGGTGGGCAGCTGTTCGGCCAGGTCGGGGCCGAGTAGGGGTGTGCACAGGCAGGCCACGAAGAACCCGCCGTCCTGTTCGCTCAGGGGCCGCAGCATGGAGGTGGTGTGTTCGAGCAGGATGCCGCCGCCGTTGATGGTGGTGAAGTCGGCGTCCAGTTGCGTCATCAACTCTTGGGCCCGGGCCTGATCGTGTGCGGTGGGCGGGGTGTGCAGCAGGGCCAGGGCGTCCAGGTCCGAGGTGGTGGGGGTGGCGGTGCCGCGGGGGATGCTGCCGTACAGGTAGGCGCTGTGCAGGCGGGGGCCGAAGAGTCGGGGCAGGCGGGTTCTTAGGGCGGTGATGACCGGGGCGAAGGCGCTGGGGATGCGTTCCAGGGAGCCTTCGCGGGCGATGGTGCCGTCGGGACGCACGCCTTGCGGTGGGGGCTGCGGTGTCATGGGGGTAGGTTCCCAAGGGCGGTGGCGGTGGGCAAGCCGATTCGGGTCGGTGGGGCTCTGGGGGATCTGTTCGGGTGGTGGCCTTGAAGGGGTCCGGTTAGGGTGCTGGGCAGTGTCGGCGCAGTGGGCGCCGTCACCTTGGGGTGAGGAGCGTGCCCATGTCCGATCTCGTGCGGGATTTGCGGGCCGCCGTGGGGGCGGAGACGGTGATCACCGACCCGGAGGTGATGGCCGGGTACGCGCACGATGAGGCCGAATGGGCGCCTTTCGGTGGGCCGGTGGCGGTGGTGCGTCCCCACGAGAGTGAGCAGGTGGCGCGGGTGGTGCGTGCGTGTGTGGAGCACGGGGTGCCGGTGGTGGCGCGTGGGGCCGGTACGGGGTTGTCGGGGGCGGCCAATTCCGGGCGGGGCTGGGTGGTGGTCTCCTTCGAGCGGATGAATCGGGTGTTGGGGGTGGATCCGGTTCAGCAGAGCGCGACGGTGCAGCCTGGGGTGGTCAACGACGATCTGCGAGAGCGGGTGGCTCGGGACGGGTTGTGGTATCCGCCGGACCCGGCTTCGGCGCCGTGGTCGACGATCGGTGGGAACGTGGCCACCAACGCGGGTGGGTTGTGCTGTGTCAAGTACGGGGTCACGCGTGACTACGTGTTGGGGATGGAAGTGGTCACCGGTACGGGGCAGGTGGTGCGGTTGGGGCGGACCACCGCCAAGGGGGTGACCGGTTATGACCTGACCGGGTTGATGGTGGGTTCGGAGGGCACCTTGGGGTTGGTGACCGAGGTGACGTTGCGGTTGGTGCCGTTGCGCCGTGGTGTGGAGCACACGGTGGTGGGTTACTTCGATTCGTTGGCCGATGCGGGGCGCGCGGTGGCGTCGGTGTCGGCGGCGGGGGTGGTGCCTTCGGCGATGGAGTTGATCGACCGGTTCTGTCTGCGTGCGGTGGATGAGTGGAAGAACATGGGGTTGTCGGCCGAGGGTGAGGTGTTGCTGTTGGCGCGCAGTGACCTACCCGGGCAGTCGGGCCAGGAGGAGGCCGACCGCATCTTGGCGTGTTTCGAGGGTCAGGGTGCGGTGTACGCGGTGCGGTCCACCGATGAGGAGGAGGCCCAGGCGCTTTTCGAGGCGCGCCGGTTGGCCTATCCGGCCCTGGAGCGGTTGGGTCCGTTGTTGACCGAGGACGTGTGCGTGCCCAAGGCGCGGGTGCCGCGGATGTTGGAGGCCATCGAAGAGGTGGCACGACGGTTCGATACTCACATCGGCAACATCGCGCACGCGGGCGATGGGAACCTGCATCCATTGTTCATCGTTCCGGCCGGGGATGAGGCTGCCAAAAAGCGCGCGGAGCAGGCGTTCGAGGTGATCGTGGACGAGGCTTTGGCGTTGGGCGGCACGGTCACCGGTGAGCATGGGGTGGGGTTGTTGAAGATGCGTGGGGCCGCCGAGGAGTTGGGGCCGCAGGTGGTGGGGATGCATCGGGCGATCAAGGCGGCCTTGGATCCGCATGGGGTGCTCAACCCGGGCAAGGTGTTCGTCTGAAATCTTGATCGAAGGATCTCCCGGAGCCGTGGGCGGGTGACTCCGTCCATGGCTTGGTGGTGAAGGGGAGGTCTGGGAACCCGGGGCGGGGCGGGCTGCGTCTGAGTGTGGGAAACCGCACTGAGAGGAAGTGTTCCCTGATGTCTGGTGGTGTCCTGGCCCTGTTGGCCGTGGCTGTGGTGGTCATCATCGCTTTGGCGTTGAGGAACGGGGCGGCCGAGCGTGCGCGGGGTGAGGTTCTGCGGGGGTGGGCGCGGGAGCGGGGGTGGGGTTTTGACCGTGAGCGTCCCGAGTTGGTGGATCGTTTCGCGGGTGTTCCGTTCAAGGAGGGGCCTTCGAACGCCAAGGCCGTTCACGTGTTGTCGGCCGAGCATCGTGGGTGCCGGGTGTTGGCCTATGAGTACTCCTACACCGGTGGTGAGGATGGGCGGGGTGCGAGCGCCGTGCGTCGGTTCTTCATCGTCGCGGTGTCGACTCCACCGACGCCGGTGCTGGAGGTGTGCGTCGAACATGGGGGGTGTGCGGTCTCGGGTGGGCCGGATGTGCACGGTCTGCGGACGGGGGATGGGGCTTTCGATGAGGTCTTCGGTGTCTGTTGTGGTGATGAGGCCTTCGCCGTGACGGTGCTGGACGCACCGGTGCGGGCCTGGTTGTTGGAGCGGCCCAAGGAGCGAACTCCGTTCCGGTTCATCGGTGATCACCTGTTGACCTGGGCCGAGGGTGGGTTGGAGCCGGACGCGGTGGTGGCTTCGGCTGATGTGCTCATCGATCTGCTCGAGCGTGTGCCCGCTCGGGCGTGGGAGGGCACACGAGGTTGAGGGGCGGGGGCGGTCTCAGGTCGTGGGTGGTGGTCGGGTCGGGGTTCCTCGGGTGGTGGGGTGAATAAAGGGGCTTTGGTGGGTAGGGCGGCCAACGTGGCACGGGACTTGTGCAGGACCGACTGAACGCGATGTTTCGCAGGAGGATGTCATGGCACAGGAATTGACCGGTAGGACGGTGGCGATCTTGGCCGCCGACGGGGTCGAGCAGGTGGAGTTGGTCGAGCCCCGTGAGGCGTTGTCGGAGGCCGGCGCCCGGGTGGAGTTGGTCTCTTTGGGTGAAGGGCCGATCCAGGCCATGAACGGTGACATCGAGCCGGCCGACCGCTTCGACGTGGACCGTCAGGTCTCCAAGGTGGGGGTTCAGGACTATGACGCCTTGGTGGTGCCGGGTGGCACCATCAATCCTGACAACCTGCGCTCGGACGCCGATGCGGTGGCGTTCGTGCGTGGTTTCGTGGATCAGGGCAAGCCGGTGGCGGCGATCTGTCACGGTCCGTGGGTTCTGGTGGAGGCCGATGTGGTGCGTGGGCGCACGGTGACCTCCTACCCCAGTCTTCGTACCGACATCCGTAACGCCGGGGGCACGGTGGTGGATGAGGAGGTGGTCACCGACCAGGGCATCACCACCAGTCGTAATCCCGGTGATCTGGCCGCGTTCAACGCGCGGATCGTGCGGGAGTTCGCGGGCTGAGGCGTGGGCGTCTCTGGTTCGTCCGGGGTTCGGTCGGGGCGGGGGAGTTGCGTGTGAGGCGACCCGGCCGCCGTGTCGAGGTCGCAGACTTGGGTTCGAAGGACGATTTCACCGCGTCGGGTGTGGGGAGGTCGAAGTCCCCTGCTCGGGGTGGGTAAAGCCCGTGGGGCCGCCGGTGTCACCGGCGGGCCCCCCGGGG
>NZ_ANBD01000010.1:23363-43669 GCF_000341005.1 Nocardiopsis alkaliphila YIM 80379
TTCGGTTTCGGGTTCGTCGGGGTGTCGGCGCAGGTGCAGCATCGCTGCGGCCAGCCCGCCCCAGAGCACGGCGATGGCGATGACCATCATGACGATGGCGCTGGTGGACATCACTGGTCCCCTTCCTTGCGGGTGGTCTGGTCCGAGTCGGGTGTGACCTGTCCGGGATCTTGTAGTTGTTCGGGGGTGCCGCCTTCGGTTCGGGTGCGGGCGGCGTCGTCACGGGAGATGGTGTCGGCCCGTTTCCAGGGCAGGAGCGCCATGATCACCCCGAAGACGAGGGCGCCGATGGCCACGCCCCATCCGGCGCTCAGCAGGAAGCCGGTCGGGTAGCCGGCGTAGTTCTCCGTCAGTTCGGTGCGCAGGCTGTCCCACATCATGAAGCCGAGCAGGATGGGGGTGATGATGCCCAGGGTGATGCGCCACCAGGTGCCCAGGCGGATGGAGGACGCCTTGTTCGCGTGCTCTTGGAACATCGGCAGGCGGCGCAGGATCCACCCGAAGGCGATGAGCATGGCCAGGGCTGCCAGGACGATGCCGTACTGGTTGATGAAGTGGTCGAACACGTCCAGGTAGTGCAGGCCCTGGTGGGTGGGGAAGAGCAGGGTCGACACCAGGGCGATGAGACCGCCGACGAGGAGGACGGCTTGGAGACGGCCCATGCCGGTCCTGTCCTGCACGGCGGAGATGACGACCTGGACGATGCTGATCAGCGAGGTCAGGCCCGCGATCACCAGGGAGCCGAAGAACAGGACGCCGAACAGGGAACCGCCGAAGGGCAGGGTGGAGATGATCTGTGGGAAGGCGATGAAGGCCAACCCGATACCGGAGGTGGCGACCTCGTCCACGGCGGTGCCGGCTGCGGTGGCCATGAAGCCCAAGGCGGCGAAGACACCGATGCCGGCCAGGAGTTCGAAGGAGCTGTTGGCGAACCCGGCGACCATGGCCGATCCGGTCAGGTCGGCCTTGCGCTTGAGGTAGGAGGCGTAGGTGACCATGATGCCGAAGCCGATGGACAGCGAGAAGAAGATCTGGCCGTAGGCCGCCACCCACACGCCACCGTTGAGCATGGCTCCCCAGTCGGGGGTGAACAGTGCGTTCAGGCCGGTGGTGGCACCGTCCAGGGTGAGCGCCTGCACCACCAGGATGAGGAACAGGACCACCAGTAGTGGAATGAAGATCTTGGTGGCTTTTTCGATGCCGTTGCGCACGCCCAGGGCCAGGATGACCAGCACCACGGCCCATACGCCGATGATCGGCCAGGCCACCGCGGGTACGTAACCGGTGACCCCGCCGGGGCCTTCGCTCATCTGGAGGTAGTCACCGAAGAAGAACCCGTCGGGGTCCTCGCCCCAGGCCTGGGTGGTGGAGAACCAGACGTAGGAGGCGCTCCAGGCGATGATCGCGCCGTAGTAGATCGCGATGATGAAGCAGATCGCGACCTGCCACCAGCCGATGGCTTCAGCGGGTCGCCAAATACGCCGGTAGGACAGGGGAGCCGACGAACGGTAGCGGTGACCGATCGAGTATTCCAGGATCAGCAAGGGGATGCCGGCGGTGAGCAGGGCGATGAGGTAGGGCAGCAGGAAGGCGCCGCCCCCGTTGTCGTAAGCGATGTAGGGGAATCGCCAGATGTTGCCGAGGCCGACGGCGGAGCCGACGGCGGCCATCAGGAATCCTGCGCGGGTCCCCCACTGCTCGCGAGGCTTTTGCCTCATGTTCAGGTCTCCTAAATCATCCCGTAGTTCGCGATCCGCACGGTAGCAGGATTTGGCGTTCTGGGCACCGTTGAAGCTGTTCAGGGGCTGGATGTCGCTGAACCTTGGGCTTTTGGTGTCGTTTCGTCCAATCCTGGTGCGAGCTCGAGAGAGGCAAGTCGTACTTACCGCTGAAGTTCAGCCAGGCTGTCGGCGTACGCGGCGTGGCCTGCTCGGGTTTGGCCCGATCCCCATCCCGCCCTTGTGCGGGAACAAGGTTCACCAGCGCATGTGGACCTGCTCGGCGAAGCCGGGCAGGTGGTCCACCTGGATGGTGGTGCCCTCATCGGTGCGCACGGTGCCCTGATAGTGGCCGAAGCACTGGTGGGTGTCGTTGACGATGACGCCGATGTCGGTGAGGTCGGCGCGTTCGTGGAAGGGGGTGAAGACCACGTCGACCTGGTCGGAACCGGGGGTGTGCAGGTGCCAGGGGGCCAGAAGGTCCTCGGGGTCGTAGTCCCAGGCCAGTTCCTGGCCGATCTTGGTCAGGTGGCCGTCCACGCACAGGGCGTTCTCGGTGAGTCCGGTTCCTTGAGTCCATTGGCCGCCGAACTGCAGGCCCACGGTGTGGTGGTCGGTGTGGCCGGAGGCGGCGCCCCAGTTCCAGTGGGTGTCGTAGGGCCAGCGTCCGCGGCCGTGGTCGAGCACTCCCCAGGCGTCGGTGAAGTCATAGGTGTGTTCGCCCAGGCGGACGGTGCCCGAGGCCGGGCGGGCGGTGTGTTTGGAGGTGTACTGGAAGCGGGTGGGGCTCCAGGGGATGACCACGCTCATGGTCTGGTGGTTCTGTGGGAGTTCGACGAACAGGTCGGCGTTCAGGGGGCCGTGTTCGGTGGCGCAGGAGAAGCGCAGGCGGGTGCCGCCGGGTTCGTCGGTGATGCGGGCGCGGATGGGTCCCAGGGCGCCGACGGGGCCTGAGCCCAGGCTGGGTGGCAGGTGTACGCCCTGGCCCAGGGGGCGTAGGACGGTGCGGGTGAGTTCGACCTTGGGGGTGTGGCCGGGGGTGCCGGGGTGGTCGAGCAGGTAGACGCTGGTCAGGGCCAGGTAGTCGATGTCGGCGACGGTGATGGCGATGTGGTGGGTGGGGGTGCTCACCAGCCAGTACTCCCAGCGTTTGGTGCGTCCCCAGCCGGTCATGGCGGTGCGGTGCAGGGGGGTGCGTGACCATCCGATGGCTTCGGGGGCGAGGGTGCCGGCGGGGGTGGTCAGGTCGACGGGGGTGGTGATCTCGGGTTCGTGTGTGGGCATGGGCGAAAGCCTAGAGGGGTGGGGCCGGTTCCCGTGGTATGGGCGCTGGTGAGTCGGGGGTGAGTGCTCTGGGGTGCTGGTCGGTGGAGGTGGTGCCGAGGTGGGAGGATGCGGGCCATGTCAGTGCGCGAACTCGTGGTTTTGGGTAGTTCCAGTGCGGTGCCCACTCGTCGACGTAACCACAACGGGTACTTCCTGCGTTGGGATGGCCAGGGGGTGTTGTTCGATCCCGGTGAGGGCACCCAGCGGCAGATGCGGTCGGCGGGGCTGGCGGCGAGCGACATCACTCGGATCTGCATCACCCACTTTCACGGTGATCACAGTCTGGGGTTGCCCGGTATCGTGCAGCGCATCGCCCGGGATGGGGTGACCCACCCCGTTCGGGTGGCCTATCCGGGGGCGGGTCAGGAGTACTGGCGGCGGTTGCGGCACGCCACCTCCTTTCGGGACACCGACGTGATCGTGCCCCAGCCGGTGGGTGGTCGGGGATGTTGTGTGGTGGGCGGGGATGAGCCCTTCACGATCACGGCGTTGCCGTTGCGTCACTCGGTTCCGACCTATGGGTATCGGTTGGTGGAGCCGGACGGGTGGCGGATGTCGCCTGAGCGCTTGGAACACTTCGGGGTGCGTGGTCCCGACATCTCCCGTTTGCGGCGTCAGGGGCACATCGAGGTCGAGGGGCGCACGGTGCGCTTGGCCGAGTGTGCTCGTCCCCGGCCCGGGCAGGTGGTGGCCTTTGTGATGGACACCGCCGAGTGTGATCAGGCCGTGGAGTTGGCGCGGGGGGCGGACATGTTGGTCATCGAGTCCACCTACCTGGATTCGCAGGAGCGTTCGGCCGCCGAGTACGGGCATTTGACCGCGCGTCAAGCCGGGCGGATCGCCGCGCGGGCGGGGGTGCGATTGTTGGTGCTCACCCATGTGTCGGAGCGCTACGAACAGGAGCAGGAAGGGTTGTTCGTGGAGCAGGCCGGTCAGGAGTTCGATGGTCGGGTGCTGTTGGTGGCCGATCTGGATCGGATCGCGATGCCCGCGCGTCGTTGAGGTGCCCCAGGGCGCAGACGTCAGTGACCGCCCAGGGGTTGGTGGTTTTTGTGGGGCTCGGGTGCGGTGGTCGAGGTGACGGCCGAGGTGGTGGGCACCGCGGTCTGGGCGATGAAGGCACCGGTCACGATCACCACCGCGCCCAGTAGTTGTGTGGGGTTGAGGGCTTCCCCCAGCAGGATCCAGGCCAGCACGATGGCGGTGACCACCTCCAGGTAGGCCACGGCGCCGGCGATTTGGGGGGACAGGCGCTTGATGGCCGAGACACCGGTGAAGTAGGCGATGGCGGTGCACACCAGGGCCAGCCACAGGGCGATGGTCCAGCCGGGCAGGGCGGCCGCACCCAGGGGGAGGGGATCGGCCAGGAGTTCCCAGGGCAGGGTCCAGGGTCGGGCGAGTGCTCCGAGCAACACGGTGGCGATCAGGGCTCCGAAGGCGATCACCCCCAAGGGGTCGGCGTCCTCTCCCATGAAGTCACCCAGGAGGAAGTAGGCCGCCTGCGCGGCGGCCGCTCCCAGGGCCAGGCCCACTCCGATGGCGTCCAGGTGCATGCCCGTCCATACCTGGAGTAGGAGTCCGAGTCCGGCCACGGCCAGGACCACACCGATGACCGCGGCGGGGGAGACCTTGTCGCGGCGTACCACGCGTACCCACAACAGCACCAGGAGGGGGCCCAAGAACTCCAGGAGCAGGGCGATCCCGACCGGGATGCGGGCGATGGCGGCGAAGTAGAGGGCTTGGACGCCGGCCATGGGGAAGACGCCATAGGCCAACAGCAGCAGGGGGCGTTGGTGGATCAGGTGCCGGTGGCGCAGGGCCACCGGTAGCAGGATCAGGGCGGCCCCGGCCACGCGTAGCCAGGTCACGTGGAGTGAGTCCATTCCCGCCTCCAGCAGGGGGCGGGCGAAGACCCCCGAACCGCCGAAGGCCAGGGCCGAGGCGAGGGCGAAGGCCAGCCCGGAGGGGCGGTGGCGGGTGGGGTGGATGGACACGCGCGAGACTCCTGGAGGAGGAAGGACGATGGGACCACGGGAGGATGACCCGGTCTGGTCGAGCTTAGGTGAGTGTGTTCGATTCGTGGCCGGGCAGGGTGGTTCCGGATGGGCCGGGGATCATGTCCGGCCGCCCCTTGGTGAGGTCGCCACGGCCTTCGGTGTCCCGATGATGGGCGGGGTGTCGTCGACCATGGCGCGAAGTCCTCGCAAGGCCACCGAGTGTGGTGGTGTCCCGAACCGGCGGTGTGGAGCCGTCGAAGGTCAGGGCCGTGGCGAGCACCCGTGGTCCGTGCTCGCCATCGGAGGCCCGCACTGGTTCTTGGGTGCGCAGGACCTGTTCGTATCCGCTGTCGACCAAGGCGACCCGTGCGGGCCGTGGGGGCGGTGGCGCGTGAGCCGGTCCTTCGCGCCTTGGCCCAGGTCGTGCTCGTGCGGGCGCCGGTCATCGTGGTGGGCGAGGGTTTCGTTCCACTGGTGAGGTCGATATCGGGCGAAGCGGCGGGCCTTGCGGCGCGTCAAGGGGCTCGCTCCGGGGAAGTATGTTCATATCAAGGCACTACACTGGCACGATGAAGGGGATAATCGCCCGTATGAGCCCTTTGGGGCGGTACCTCCCCGCCCGTTTCCATAGATGACCTCGGTTCCCCGTACAACGGCGTGCAGGGTGCCCGTTCCAGCTGTGATGAAGGGAACGCACTCGTATGCCGTTTTCGTATGGCTCCCGGGAGAACATCCACCCGGGAGTTCGCAGTGCCTTCGAACACGTGGCCCGTCGCAACCCCGACGAGCCGGAGTTTCAGCAGGCCGTGTTCGAGGTACTCGAATGCCTCTCCCCGGCCTTGTCCATGCACCCTGAGTACGCCGACGAGCGTGTCTTGGAGCGTCTTTGCGAACCCGAACGTCAGATCATCTTCCGGGTGCCCTGGCGTGACGACCAGGGCAAGGTGCACGTCAACCGCGGTTTCCGGGTGGAGTTCAACAGTGCGCTCGGCCCCTACAAGGGCGGTCTGCGCTTCCACCCCAGCGTGAACCTGGGCGTGGTCAAGTTCCTGGGATTCGAGCAGATCTTCAAGAACGCCCTCACCGGTATGGGCATCGGTGGTGGCAAGGGCGGCAGTGACTTCGACCCCAAGGGGCGTTCGGCCACCGAGATCGAACGGTTCTGTCAGTCCTTCATGACCGAGCTGCACCGTCACCTGGGTGAGTACACCGACATCCCGGCCGGTGACATCGGTGTGGGCGCCCGTGAGATCGGTTACATGTTCGGTCAGTACCGGCGGTTGAGCAACCGCTGGGAGGCCGGGGTCATCACCGGTAAGGGCCGGGGGTGGGGTGGTTCCGCGGTTCGTACCGAGGCCACGGGGTACGGGACGGTGCTGTTCACCCAGCGAATGCTGGAGCGTAACGACCGTGAGCTGGACGGCATGCGCGTGGTGGTCTCGGGCTCGGGCAACGTCGCCATCTACGCGGCGCAAAAGGCCCAACAGCTGGGCGCCACCGTGGTGGCCTGCTCCGACTCGGGCGGCTACGTGATCGACGAACAAGGCTTGGACTTGGACCTGCTCAAGCAGATCAAGGAGACCGAGCGCGCGCGGATCAGTGTCTACGCCGACCGACGCCCCGGTGCCGAGTACGTCCAGGGCGGCAGTGTGTGGGACGTTCCCTGCCAGGTGGCGCTGCCCTGTGCCACTCAGAACGAGTTGGACTCCACCGCCGCCAAGGCGTTGGTGACCAACGGTGTGGTGGCGGTGGCCGAGGGCGCGAACATGCCCACCACCCCTGAGGCGGTCCAGTTGTTCCGCGAGGCGGGTGTGCTGTTCGCCCCGGGCAAGGCCGCCAATGCCGGTGGTGTGGCCACCAGTGTGTTGGAGATGCGTCAGAACGCCCGCCGTACCTCGTGGTCTTTCGAGCACGCCGAGTCGGAGCTGGCCGAGACCATGGCCGGTATCCACGACCGCTGTGAGGAGGCCGCCGAGCGCCACGGTTCCAGGGGTAACTACGTGTTGGGGGCCAACCTGGCCGGGTTCGAGATGGTCGCCGATGGGATGTTGGCCCAAGGCCTGATCTAGGTGCCGTGACAGCCAAGGTTCACCCGGCGTGGAGTTCAGGACGGGCGAATCCTAACTGTCAAGGCACGAGCGTTTCTTCTTTTCGGGGTGAGCCCCGCATCACCTGGTTCGGGTGGTGCGGGGCTTTCGTGTTCGCGGGTGCGGTCGGTGTTGGTCGGGTGGGGCCAAGAGGTCGATTGTGGGGCTGGGCGAGCGATCCGGCGTATCACCTCACATCAGTCAAAGGCGAAAATTCCGTTATAAGGAACCCGCGGATGACCTTTTGTTCTCTCGGATATGAGGATTTGAGAGAAAGGCCTACGAACTCGTGTTCGTTCCACTAGCTTGAGTTTCGACAAAAAAGACCCGACCGGTGCTGACCACACCAGGTCGGGTCGTGGCCGACGCCCCCCATCAACAGGGATGCCGACCGTGGCCACCTGACCCAAGAAAGCGACTCAAGAAGGCAGCTCATCGTGGAGTCTACTCCCTCGACCCTCTCCAGCGCAGCCGAAACCGCGAATCCGCTCGGTGCGTATGTGATCCGCAAGCGTCCGTTGAAGTCCATGCGGGGCATTGGCTTCATCCCCCTGTTGTGGGTGGCCACCGCCTTGCAAGAGGGGCTCTTCCCCAGCAGGCGTTCCTATTGCGTCGCCTCGATCATCGCCAGGTCCGGGGATTGCGATGGTCGTTACTGCTACCTCTTCTTGAAGAACATGGTCGAACGCGGTGGCCGCATCCTGAGTGAGAGCAGCATCAAGCGGGGCGTCAATGAGCTGGTCGAGGCGGGCCTGGTCCGTAAACTCACCCGGCAGCAGACCCGCACCTTCTTCGCCCAGGACATCGCCGAGGGACGGAAGTGGGGTGATCGCCTACCCAACGTCCTGGAGTTGCTGATTCCGGCCGAGGCGTATCCGGAGCAGGTCCTGGCCGAGATCAACCAGGTGCGGGCCGAGCTCGGGGAGGAACCCTTGGACGAGACCACTCGACCTTACCCATCGGTAGGAACGACAGGTCATATCGGCACCGACGAGGGGGCGGATTGCACTGAAGACTGTTGTCATAGTGACCTCTGTTCCAGGAAAAACCCTGCCTCCGTCCGTGACTGCGTATGTACAGGAGGACAAGACCAGAAAAATTCCCAAAACGGACCATATGAAATCATTGCTCGCATCCATCATCAATACCTATCCGACCCGGTGGCCGATCGAGAACGACTCACCAAAGCGGTGGACGACCTCTTGGACCAAGGGTTGAGCGTGAAGGAGGCTCGCGCCCTGTTCTCGGGGTTGAAAGGACTCGACCGTCCCTTCCCCGCCCTGATGTCTCGGATGCGCGACCTGAGAACGGCACAGGCTTTCCTGTCCGGTTCCCTGGGGAAAGGCATCAACGCATCGGCATCGACTTCGGCGGCCTGGTCGACGACGAACGACGCCGCACCCTTCTCCCACCCTGAGCAGTTCCTGTTGGACTCCCAGGGAAAGGCGAACTACACCTGCCCGGATCATTGGCACACGCGTAACGAACCTGGCGGTACCTGCGCAATCTGCGGCAGGTTGTGCCGGTCGGTGCCGGGCGAGGTCATGCATGACCCGGTAGCGGTCCCCGCCCCTCGGGCGGACCCCCGCTCCGAGAACGAGCCGGCTTACGCCGACCAAGACACCGAACCTTCGATCGCTCCCGGACAAGAGCTGGATCCACAACTCAAAGAGCTCATGGTCGCCTCCCTACAGGAAGCAGGCCGGTCGATCCCGCCCCCGTTCCCCTTGCCCGGTAGCGGCTTTTGGACCACTTTGGGCTCGGGGATCTCGCCCAAGAGCCGGACCCTGATCGCCGCCACCCGCAGGCGGCTCCAAGAGGCACCCCGACCGGAAGGGAGGGTCCCCCACCCACGGTGCCCACCGGAACCGCCGGTGGGCACCGATGGGATCACCAGCGCTGGTGCACCTGGGGGCGGATGAGTTCGTCGTAGATCTCGCGGACGCGGCTGTGGGTACGGGCGTCCAAGGGGGGCAGGTATGCGGCGGCGACGTTACCGCGTACCTGATCCGCGTTACGGGCACCGGGGATGACCGTGCTCACCCCGTCCTGGTCCAAGATCCAGCGCAGCGCGAACCCGGCCATGGTGGCACCCTCGGGGACCAGCGGACGCAGCCGTTCCACGGCCGCCAACGCGGTGTCGTAGTCCAGACCGGAGAAGGTCTCGCCCTGGTCGAAGGCCTCACCGTGGCGGTTGAAGTTGCGGTGGTCGTCCTCACCGAAGGTGGTGTGGGCGGTGAACTTGCCCGAGAGCAGGCCGCTGGCCAGGGGCACGCGAGCGATGACGCCCACGCCTGCGGCCTGGGCGGCGGGCAGGACCTTCTCCAAGGGCTTGAGGCGAAAAGCGTTGAGGATGATCTGGATGGAGGCCACATTGGGGCGAGCGATGGCGGCCAAGGCCTGGTCGCAGGTTTCCACCGACACCCCGTAGGCACGCATACGCCCCTCGGCCACCATGGCGTCCAGGTCATCGAAGACGGCGTCGGTTTCGATGACGGCGCTGGGGGGACAGTGCAGTTGCACCAGATCGATGGTGTCCACGCCCAGGTTACGGCGGGAGTCGTCGTTCCAGGCGCGGAAGTTGCCGGAGTTGTAGTGGGCGGGTTCTTGGGCCATGCGACGGCCCATCTTGGTGGCCACCTTCAGGTGGGGATGCTTCTTGAGCAGCTGTCCGATCCGGCGTTCGCTACGGCCATCGCCGTAGACGTCGGCGGTGTCGAAGAAGGTGACGCCCTCGTGCACCGCGGTTTCGAGGGCCTCCATGGCGTCGGTGTCGCTGACCTCGCCCCAAGCCGAACCGATCTGCCAGGCACCGAAGCCCACGGCGCTGACGGGGCCGATGGTACCGAGTTCACGTGTGTCCATACCGCTGATCCTATGGGCCGCTTGGTAGCGCTCCCAAGAGCCGGTGGTCCTTGGAGGTGGGCGTTCAGGGGACGGTGCGTGAACGAAACCGTTGAGGCCGCCTGTTGGGTCCTTCGGGTTCGTGGGTCTTTGATCGAGGAGTACGCCCGCCACAACGGCCACGCCGACCTCGTCCGCGAACGCGTCGACGGTGCCACCGGAAAGTGATCGGCTCGTGTTCACCGTGCCAAGACCTCGCGGGCGATGGTCGTCACCTGGGCCGGAGCGCCACGCATGTCGACGGCGGTGTGCTCGGTGACCGCTTCCACCGGCCGTGCCCGCCACCAGGCCTCCAACAGCAGGCCACGTCCTCATGGGCGAAGGTGTCGATTGCTCAGGGCATGGTCTTGGACAGGTCCTTGACCACCGTGCGCTCGGGTGTGAAGCGCACCAGGCGGGCATCGTCGGCGTAGTGGCGAAAGTCCGGGTGCCAGGCGTTCTCGTCCTCTCCCAGGTAGCGGCGCAGTTCGCGTCGAGCCAAAGCCGGGTCGAAGGGCACCACCTCGGCGGTGCCGCGCATGATGACCTGGAGGTATTCCTGGCGTTTCAGGTCGCAGGTGTCCACCACCACGGCGGTTCGCGCATCGCGTTCCAGGTGTTGGGAGATGAGGGCGTACTCTCCGGTGATCCACTACAAGAGGCCTTTCTCCCACAGGAACCAGACCGGTCTGACGGTGGGTGCGCCGGAGGCGTTGGTGGTGGCCACGCGGGCCACCAGGGGTCGGGTCAGGAAGGTGTCGACGTCGAAGGGGTGCTGGGTGTTGGAGGGGTCGCTCACCCTTTCAAGCTAGAGGAGGGGTCGGGGGAAGGAAAGTGTGTTCTCGGCGTCCGTGGACGATCCGATCGGCGTGGTGGGCCGAGCGGAAAACTCGGTGACAGCGCGGACATGGTGCCGGAGAATGCGCGCATGGTCGATCGCCACTTCTCTCACCCGGACCTGGCCGAGCTCTATGACCACTTCAGCCACTGGCGGGTCTGTCCACAGGACGACTTCTACCTCGACCTGGTGATGGGGGCCGGGTCCGTACTGGACGTGGGATGTGGGACCGGCAAGCTTCAGCGGGTGGCGCGCGAGCACGGACACACCGGGCGTTTGGTGGGCCTGGACCCAGCCCGGGCGATGTTGGAGGTGGGCCGCCGGGACCGGAGCGACATCGAGTGGATCCAGGGCGACCTGGTCCGGGGACCCTACGACGAGCGTGAGAGCGACCCCTTCGAGGGCGGCTTCGACCTGATCGTCATGAGCGGGCACGCCTTCCAGGTGTTCCTCACCGACCAGGAGGTGCGGGACAACCTGGCGGCGATACGTCGAGCGCTCACCGACCAGGGCCGGTTCGTGTTCGAAACACGCAACCCCGGCGCGCGTGGGTGGCGGGCATGGGACCCCGAGCGGGTGCGCGTCGTCCAAGGCCCCGATGGGCGTGAGGCCAGGTGTACGCACCGCCTGCAGGAGGTGGAGGGCGAACTGGTCACCTTCACTTCCGATTATCACTTGCAAGGGTGGGCCGAGCCCTTGGTGAGCCGAAGCACCCTGCGGTTCTTGGACGCCGAGCGTCTCGATGTCTTCCTGGGCGAGGCGGGGTTGAGGGTGAGCGCCCGGTACGGGTACTGGGATCGAACACCGCTCACCGCTACCAGTCCGGAGATCATCACCTTCGCGCGCCCCATCTGAGGCCTACCCGGTCATCGCTCACTCGGGGTCGGTGCCGCGAAGGGGGCGCCCTGGCCGAAGGCACGGTCGGCGAACCGTTCACCGATCCGCCGGTGTGCTGTGGGACAAGGGTGCAGCCCGTCGGGCAGGGGTAGTTCGTCGAAGTCCGCTTGCCCGTACAGTTCACGCCCGTCCAGGTAATGCAGGTTCTTGTCGTGTGCGGCGCGTTCACTCGTGATGCGTTCCAACTCACGGCGAATGGTGGTGAGCGTGAGCCGGGTGGGGTCGGTGGGGTCTCCGGTGGCCTTGAACTCGACCCTGCCCTCCTTCAAGGCTTCGGGGTCCATCATTCCCGGTCCCGGGGTGTGTTCGTGGATGGGGCAGTACAGCGATGAGACCACCAGCAGTGGCGTGTCGGGGTGGCCCTCGCGCAGGGTGTCGAGGAACCCGTGCACGGCCGGCCCCAGGGCACGCAGTCGCATCAGGTCGGCGTTGGCCAGGTTGATGCCGAGCTTGACGCTGATCAGATCGGCCCGGGTCTGGCGCATGGCCGAGGCGGTGAAGGAGTCCAGCAAGGCGCTGCCTCCCAGTCCCAGGTTGATCAGGTCCGCCCCGCCCCGATCGGCTGCGATCACCGGCCATGTGGTGGTGGGACTCGCCGCGTCGGAGCCGTGGCTGATGGAGCTTCCGTGGTGCAGCCACACCCGACGTTTGGAGGCGTCGGTGGGTCGGATGGGGGCGTTGGCGCGCAGGGCCACGAGTTCGGTGGTCTCGTTGTGAGGGAGCCAGATCTCCACGTCCTTGAGGTGGTCCTCCAGCCCTTCGAAGCGCAGGGTGCCGGGCTCGCCGCGAGTGGGAGTGAAGGTGCCGGTGGTCACGTCGATGCGCAGTAGGTCGCCTCCGGGCACGGTGCCCTGGGCGAGGAGTCGACCGTCCACGCGCAGGTCGTAGATCCCGTCGGGTCGGGGCGGTGCGCCCACGTAGTGGCGTTTGGTGGGGATGGTGTCCAGTTCGATGATGGTGGCTCGGGTGCGCAGTGCCAGTCGTACCCCGGAGGGTTGGGATTGGGCCATGGCCAGTTGGGGGTCGGTGTTCCTGCTGCGGGCCAGGGCGGGCAGTCGGTGCGGCAACAGGCCGCGGTCGGTGTGTTCCACGTCCAGGGCCCCGTTGAGGAGTTCGGGGGTCAGTGGTGTGGTGGTCAGGGATGTGGTCATGGTGGTGGGCCTTGGGTGAGACGGGTGCGCGAACGCCCCGGTGGCGTGTTCAGGGTCGAGGCCAGTGGCGTAGCAGGGCGTCCAGCGCGTCCAGGGTGCGGGACCAGCTCTGGTCGCTGTCGGGGGCGCTGTGGTCGAACCCTCCGCCCATTTCCAGGCTGGTGTAGCCGTGAAAGACGCTGCCGAGCAGGCGTACCGCGTGGGTGCGGTCGGGTTCTTGTAGGTCGTAGCCGCGCAGGATCGCCCGGGTCATCCGGGCGTGCCGTGGGCCGGCGCCGGCCGCGGCGGTCTGGGGGTCCAGCCGGTATTGGGCCGCGGTGTAGCGCCCGGGGTGTGCGCGGGCGTAGTCACGGTAGACGTTGGCCAGTGCGATGAGCGCGTCCTTTCCCGCGCGTCCGGCGATCGCGTCGGCGGCACGGTCGGCGAGTTCCTCCAGTGCCAGTAGGGCGATGCGGACCTTGAGGTCCTCGGAGTTGCGTACGTGCGAGTACAGGCTCGCGACCTTGACATCCAGACGTCGGGCGAGTTCGGAGACGGTGATCTGGGTGAAGCCGATCTCGTCGGCCAAGTCGGCTCCCGCCTCGGTGACTCGTTGTGTGTTGAGCCCGGCACGTGTCATGCTCCTCCTTTTGCCTAAGGAAAGGTACATCTACCTAAAGGCTTTAGGCAAAAGGTGAATGCTCAAGACGGGGTGTGCTCGCTCACCCGAGGACGCGAGGGGCATCGAATGGGGCAGACTCTCGATAGGAAGGGAGGTTCCCGTGTTCTTCTTCTACAACAGTCGTTGGGGCTGTATGACGTCCCTGTTGGTCTCGGCCGCTCTGACGCTGCTCCTACTGTTCCTGCTCGGGTGGATCTGAGTCGGAGGCGGTTCGGGCCGAGGTGTCCGATCTCCTGATTCTCCTGAGGCGACGTCGTGGGTGACTTCGGGCGCGACCGAATGTCGGTGTGGGGTGTGAGTATGGGCCCCTACCCCGATTAGGAGGCTTCCTATGTCTCTTCGGGCCTATCTCGACTCCATCGAGGACAAGACCGGGCTCGTCCCACGGGCTCTCACCGACCAGGCCAAGGAACGCGGATACGACGCGCCCACCGTCAAGGCGGGCACCATCGTCGCCTGGCTCGCCCAGGAGTACGGACCGGGACTGGCCATGCCATGGCCCTGGTCCACGGCCTCAAGAAGGGACCCACGATCAGCGCCGAGCACGTGGGCACCTCCGGTACCCATCGCGACACCTCCACGGAGCTTTAGGTCGATGGCAAGGAGAGCGACCCACACCAGGCCTGAGGGCCCGTGTGCCACCACCGTGGAGAGGTCGGTGGCCGCGGCCTGTCAATGACGGCGTGGTCATGACCCGTTGCGGTGGGCCCGCTCCCTGAAGCCTCGAATTCAAGGGGTGGGAAGTCCGGGCAGGCCGTCGATGCTGGTGGCGTTGCGTTCTCGCCGGTACTCGTCGAAGTAGGCGGGGGTGCGGTGTCGGTGGTGCCGGTCCAGCAGGTCCCGGTCTTGGCGTAGGTCCATCAGGGGTACGGAGAACCCGCAAGAGTCGGAGATGCGTCCGACCTCGACAACGATGATCGAGCGCTGACCCAGGGTGCGTTCCTTGGCGAAGTGGGAACGCAGTTGGTCGAACCCGGGGTCGGTGGGCGTTACGACACGTCCCTGGCCGTGCAGGCGCACGATGTTCGGTGGTCCCTCGAAGGCGCAGAACATCAGCACGATGCGACCGTTCTCCCTCAGGTGGGCGATGGTCTCGATGCCCGATGCGGTGTAGTCCAGGTAGGCCACCCGGTGTTCGTCCAGGACCGCGAAGGTGCCGCTCATGCCCTTGGGTGAGACGTTGACGTGTCCGTCACCGTCCAGTGGTGCCGTGCCGACGAAGAACACGGGTTGGGCCAGAAGGAACCGTTCCAGCCGGGTGCCGATGTGGGCGTGGATCTTTCCCATGGGCGGGAGTCTTCCACATGAGGCTTTCGCCCGCTGAGGGTTTTTCCGGGTGGCCCGTGTGGTTCAGGTGGCGGAGTCGATCCGGCGTTGGATGCCCTCCAACAGCGCGTCGAGACCGAACTGGAGGCTCTCCCACGCCTCCTGCTCCAGGTAGGGCTCCTCCGGGGCGTCGTTGGTAAAGGCCCCACTCCGAGTCATCAGGGACAGGGTGGGGAAGCGTTCGGAGAAGTTCGGGGCCACCTCCTCCAGTCGAGCCGAGCGGGCGTACCACCACTGGTCCTCGGCCACCCCGGTCACCGCCGTGGCCTGGCGGGCCTCAGCGGCGGTGCGGACCATGCCGCGGACCAGGTTGGACAGGCTTCCGAAGGCGCTGCTGATGGCCTTGGGTTCCAGGCCGGCGCGGTGCAACACGGTGGCCAGGGATTCGAAGAGCCGATACTCGTTGGGGCCCAGGACCGGGCGTGCCTGGGAGATCTCCAGGGTCCAGGGGTGGCGCAGACAGAACCGCCACAGCGCTCCCACCCAGGCGTGCACCCACTCGCGCCACTCCTCGGGGGCATGTGTCCGGTCCCGCTGGTCGACCTCCTCCACCAGTTCGGCGAAGGCGTGGTCGTACATCAGGTCGATGAGTTCGTTCTTGCCGGCCACGTAGGTGTAGAGCGACATCGCCGTACGCCCCAGACGTTCGCCCACCGCTCGCATGGACAGGGCCTGCAGGCCTTGTGCGTCGGCGACCTCGATGGCGGTGCGCACGACCAGGTCCACGCTCAGTTCCGGCTTGGGGCCCGGGGTGGGGTGCCGTTGCTCGGTGCGTTCGCGCCATAGCAGGGCCATGGAACGGCGAGGGTCGCCCTGTCCGGCGTAGACCACCACTTGCATCTCCTTAGGGGATAAATTAACGTTTCGCAGCTGTCAGTTTATCCCATAATGAATCAATGAGATTCGGACTGCGGGGGAGTGGCTTGACCTTCGACACCACCAGTGCGGCTGACGCCCACAACACCATCGAGGTCCGTGGGGCCAGGGAGAACAACCTCAATGACGTCTCGGTCGACATCCCCAAGAGACGACTGAGCGTCTTTACCGGAGTGTCCGGCTCGGGTAAGTCCTCGCTGGTCTTCGGCACCATCGCCGCCGAATCCCAGCGACTCATCAACGAAACGTACACGGCGTTCCTGCAATCCTTCATGCCCAGCGTGGGACGCCCCGACGTGGACGCCCTGCGCAACCTGAGCGCGGCCATCATCGTCGACCAGGAACGCATGGGTGCCAACTCGCGCTCGACCGTGGGCACCGCCACCGATGCCCACGCCATGCTGCGCATCATCTACAGCCGGGTGGGGACACCACGACTGGAACCCTCCAGTGCCTTCAGCTTCAACAATTCCGAAGGCATGTGCCTCGAGTGTGAGGGGCTGGGTCGCACCGACCGGATCGAACTCGACGAACTCTACGACCGCACCCGATCACTGAACGAAGGCGCCATCACCGTGCCCGGGTACGGCGTGGACACCTGGTACTGGCAGGTGTTCGTGCACTCGGGGCTGTTGGACGCAGACAAAGCGCTCCAGGACTACACCGACCAGGAGTGGTCGACCTTCCTCCACCAACCCCTCACCAAGGTCAAGGTCGGCAAGAACTCCTTCTCCTACGAGGGTCTGGTCCCCAAGATCAAACGGACCTACCTGGCCAAGGACCGCGAGAAGATGCAACCGGCCCTGCGCGCCTTCGTGGATCGGGCCGTGGTCACCTCCACCTGCCCCGAGTGCGCCGGCACCCGTCTCAACGCGGCCGCCCGCCAGGTGAGAGTGGGCGGGCGCACCATCACCGAGTGCGCCTCGATGCAGATCGACGACCTGGCCGAGTTCGTCCGCACCATCGACGACCCCTCGGTCCAGCCCTTGGTGGACACCCTCACCCACACCCTGGACTCCCTGACCCGAGTGGGACTGGGGTACTTGAGCCTGGACCGGGAGTCAGGCACCCTGTCCGGCGGTGAGGCCCAACGGGTCAAGATGGTGCGTCACCTGGGCTCCAGCCTGAGCGACATCACCTACGTCTTCGACGAACCCACCGTGGGACTGCATCCGCATGACATCGAGCGGATGAACAACCTGCTACTCGGCCTGCGGGACAAGGGCAACACCGTCCTGGTGGTCGAGCACAAACCCGAGACCATCGCCATCGCCGACCACGTCGTGGACCTGGGGCCGGGGGCCGGACCTCAGGGCGGCACCATCACCTACACCGGCGACGTGAACGGACTACGCACTTCGAGCACCCTCACCGGCCGGCACCTGGACCACCGGGTGAGCCTCAAGGAGGACGTGCGCACCCCCACCGGGCACCTGCCCATCCGCGATGCCACCACCCACAACCTGCGCAACGTGTCCGTGGACGTGCCCCTTGGGGTGCTCACCGTGGTCACCGGGGTGGCCGGTTCGGGCAAGAGTTCACTCATCCACGGCGCCCTACCCGAACACGAGGGAGTGGTGGTGGTCGACCAGTCCGCCATTCGGGGATCGCGGCGCTCCAATCCGGCCACCTACACCGGGCTGCTCGACCCCATCCGCACCGCCTTCGCCCGTGCCAACAAGGTCAAGGCCGCCTTGTTCAGCGCCAACTCCGAGGGAGCCTGCCCCGAGTGCAAGGGCGCCGGGGTCATCTACACCGACCTGGCGATGATGGCCGGGGTGGCCTCCACCTGTGAGAAGTGTCAGGGGCGCCGGTTCAGGGAGCAGGTGCTCCGGTACCGGTTGCGCGGTAAGGACATCAGCCAGGTGTTGTCGATGTCGGTGGAACAGGCCCGCGAGTTCTTCACCTCCGGTAACGCCCGCACGATCTTGGACCGGCTGCACGAGGTGGGTTTGGGCTATCTGGGGCTGGGACAGCCCTTGAACACGCTCTCGGGTGGTGAGCGTCAGCGGTTGAAGCTGGCCATCTCCATGGCCAAGAAGGGCGCGGTGTACGTGCTGGACGAACCCACCACGGGGTTGCATCTGGCCGACGTGGATCGGCTGTTGGAGCTGTTGGACCGTTTGGTGCGAGGCGGGGACACGGTGGTGGTCATCGAGCACCACCAGGCCGTCATGGCCCACGCCGACCACATCATCGACCTGGGACCGGGAGCCGGGCACGATGGTGGCCGTGTCGTGTTCGAGGGCTCCCCGGCCGAGTTGGTGGACAAGGGGGAGACATTGACCGCCCGTCATCTGCGCGCCTACCTGGGCCGGTGAGGCAACGACTCCTTCACGAGGGTCTCCGCCTTGGCAGGGCCGGTGTCCTGCCAAGGCGGACGGCGGGCCAAAGGAGACCTGGCGATCACCGCAGAAGACCCCTCAATCGAGCAGGAGCGTGATCAGGGTGAGCCCCGTCCAAGCGGCGCCGACGCCCAGGCCCAGGTTGGCCATCACCGAGGCCAAGGCGTATCGGTAAGCGCCCGTGCGCGCTGATCGGACGGTTTCGTAAGCGAAGGTGGAGTAGGTGGTCAGCGCTCCGCAAAAGCCGGTGCCCAACAGCGCCAGTGCCTGTGGAGACAGTGGCAGGCCCAGGAAGAGGCCCAACAGAAGACCGCCGAGCACGTTCACCGTCAACGTGCCCCAGGGAAAGTCCGCACCCGACCGGCGCCGCAGTGCCAGATCCACCACAAAGCGTGCGGGGGCTCCCACGGCCGCGCCCAAGGCCACCAACAGCGCGCTCACGGATGCCTTCCTTCATGGTGGGTGAGCACTCGGTGGGCGAGGGCGGAAGCGGCCCAAGCGGCGGTGAGCGCACCGACCAGGGTCAGGGTCAGGTAGGCGAGTGCGATCTGGGGTGCGCCCCGTTCCAGCGCGGTGACCACGTCCATGGCGTAGGCCGAGAAGGTGGTGTAACCCCCTAGGAAACCCACTCCCCAAAAGGGGCGTACGTACCGGTTGCGTGGTGAGTGGTGGGCGATGGATTCCATGAGCAGGCCGATGAGCAGGCTGCCGGTGACGTTGATGGCCAAGATGGTCCAGGAAACTCCCGGGGCCGTGGGCGGCCACAGGGTGTCCAGACCGTGGCGGGTCAGCGCGCCCAGGGCACCGCCGAGGGCGACGAAGGCGATCACCGGCCACAGCCGAGCCGATAGGGGTGGGGTCATGGGTCCATCCTGTACCCGAGAGCGGCGTGGTGCTTGGTGACCCGGGCGGGCGGGTGTCCTTACCGAACGGCGACCGGGGGGCGTTCCAGGGGAGCAATCAGGGACATCCCCGATAGTTTTCTGTCCGCGCGTGTTAGATTCTGGCCATGCGGTCAAAAAATGAGCCAGACGGTCAGAAGCGGTCCTTCATCGAGGAGGCTCGCAGGGCGCAGATCATCGAAGCGGCGGTGCGCACCATCGCCGAGGTCGGTTATCCCCGCGCCTCCTTGGCTCGGATCGCACGGACGGCTCAGGTGAGCAAAGGTGTCATCTCCTACCACTTCGACGGCAAGGACGAACTCATGGATCAGGTGGTGATGGGCGTCTACACCGAAATCGCGGAGGCGGTCGTCCCCCGGATCCTGGCCGAGCAGAGCATCACTCGGGCGCTGCGCGCCCATGTGCGGGGCGTGGCCGAGTACGCACTGGCTCACCGCGAGCGCATGACGGCCCTGTCCCAGATCTTCCTGTACGCACGCGATGACCAGGGCGCACCTCGCTATGGAGGACGCCAGGCCGAACCGCTCTACGAGAACCTGGAGAGGCTCTACCGGGCGGGTCAGGAACACGGTGACTTCCGTGATTTCGATGTGCGGGTGATGGCGGTCAGTCAACAGGCCGCGATGGACGCCATGTTCGAGTACTGGCGGGTCCATCCCGACCATGATCTGCTCGCGCACGCCGACGAGCTGGGAGAACTCCTGGTCCGTGCGATCCGAGCCGGGTGACCGTCGCGATCCGGCGATGAGGTCTCCATGGCACAGAACACCACCGAATCCACCACGAGGGCGGGCGGCCCTCCCGCCCGGTCCCGCCTGTTCTACCTGGACAACCTGCGGGTGGTCCTGACCATCCTGGTCGTGTTGCACCACGCGGCCATCACCTATGGCAACATCCCGCTCTGGTTCTACACCGAACCGGCCCAGGATCCCTCCGGTGTGCTGTTGGACGTGTTCGTGATCGTCGATCAGACGTTCTTCATGGGCATGTTCTTCCTCATCGCCGGATACTTCGTTCCGGGTTCGGTCGACCGACGCGGTCGACGCGGTTTCGTGCGTGAACGTCTACTGCGGTTGGGTGTGCCCCTGCTGGTGTTCCTGGTGTTGCTGCGGCCGGTGGCGATGGCACCGATCTATGGTCGGCTCCTGGCCTCCGACCCGGATGTCCCACTGTGGTGGTGGTACCTACTGACCTTCGACCCGGGGCCGTTGTGGTTCGTCGAGGTGTTGTTGGTGATGAGCCTGGTGTACGTGCTGGTGCGCCGGGCGGGTGAACCCGACGCGACCGCCACGGCAGCGG